>JBFKXO010000028.1:0-14239 GCA_041638115.1 Litorivivens sp.
ACTCTCATCCAGTTCGAGTTCGCGATGGATGCGTTTGAGCAGGCGCAGTTGATCGTCGCTGTCGAGAATCTGGAAGTTGTCTGGCAAGTCTGCTTCGCGTGCATGGGCCTTGAGCAGACGGTGGGCCAGCCCGTGAAATGTGCCAACCCACATGCCGGCGTGATTGTAGCCAAGCAGCTCCTCGATGCGGCCGCGCATTTCACGTGCTGCCTTGTTGGTAAAGGTCACTGCCAGAATACTGTGGGGAGAATAACCCTCGGCCTGTATCAGCCAGGCGATGCGGTGCACCAGCACCCGTGTTTTGCCAGAACCGGCGCCGGCCAGCACCAATGCATTGCCGGGCGAGGCGGCTACCGCCTGGCGTTGGGCATCGTTGAGATCGTTGAGAATGTGGGATACGTCCATGGGGCCGCATTCTAGCGTGAATTCACCTGTGGGCGCGATTGTTTGGGACCAACGCGGGGGCTCAAGTAGGCTACAATCAGCGAAAAGGGAGCCCTGGCATTTATGAAACCCCGCAATATAATTCGCGCCATTGAAAATGGTCGTCACGAGCTGCGCAAATCCGAGCGCAAGGTCGCGGATTTCGTGCTGGTCAAGGCTGAAGACGTGATACATATGCGTATCGTGGACCTGGCGCAGGAAGCCCAGGTCAGCGAACCCACGGTGGTGCGTTTTTGCCGTGCTATCGGTTGTGATGGCTTCCAGGCCTTTAAATTGGCGCTGGCTCAGCATGTGGCGCACAGTCCGCGCTACCAGAAATTCAGTTTTACCGAACAGGACTCCGCCCACGAATACACCTTTAAGGTTTTCGACGCGACCATGGAAACCCTCAAGCGGGTGCGTGACAGCCTCGATGTGGGCGCGATTGAACAGGCAGTGGAGGCCTTGCGCCACGCCAATCGAGTGGAGTTTTACGGGTTTGGTGCCTCCGGTGCGGTAGCCACCGATGCCCAGCACAAGTTCTTTCGCTTGCAGATTTCGTCCAGCGCCTATTCCGATCCGCACATTCAGGCGATGTCGGCCATGTCATTGCGCCGGGGCGATGTGGTGGTGGCCATTTCCCAGTCGGGGCGCACCCGCGCTTTGCTCGATGCCATTGCGCTGGTGAAAGAAGCGGGGGCGACGGTGGTGGGTTTGGCACCTAGTGGTACGCCAGTGGTCGAGGTTTGTGATTTGCCTATCTATATCGATGTGGAAGAGGACAACGAAAACTACACGCCGCTGCCGTCGCGAATTGCCCATATGGCGGTGATCGATATTCTGGCGGTGGGCGTGTCACGGGCCAAGGGGCCGGCGGTGCGCGAGCATCTGGCGACGCTCAATCGCGGTCTGCAGTCGCTGCGGGTAGTGCGCGAGCCATAGGCGAGCTTTCACGGGGAGCCGACGCTGTGTTGCATCTGGTCGGGCGCTGGGCTAACTTGGCCTGCTATTAACGGTTTACCAGCCACGAGGAGAACGCAATGAAACTGGTAACGGCGGTAATCAAACCCTTCAAGCTTGACGATGTGCGAGCGGCGCTGTCTGAAGTGGGCGTGCAGGGTATTACAGCAACAGAAGTCAAAGGTTTTGGTCGCCAGAAAGGTCACACCGAGCTCTATCGTGGTGCTGAGTACGTGGTGGATTTTCTGCCCAAGGTGAAGCTGGAAATTGCGGTGGCGGACGATCAGGTGGAGCGCGTTATCGAGGCGGTCTCCAAATCAGCCAATACCGGTAAGATTGGCGACGGTAAAATCTTCGTCAGCGCCCTGGAGCAGGTCATTCGCATTCGCACGGGTGAAACTGGCGAAGAGGCGATCTGACACCGCTGGTTTTTACCTCACCGGGCCTGCATTCAGCGGGCCTCTTTTCCCCCGCCTGCCTAGTCTCTGCGGTACCTCAATAAATCCTGTAATAAGCGGCTGTATCCGATAGAACAAAATATACTAGCGCCTGCGAATTATGCCTATTGTGTTTTAGTAGCTAACAGGGCAATTTTGGCCCGAAAACTTCATGTTGTGATGTGGATACTAAAGCGAGGTTTGCATCATGGGGACGAGCCGACGAGATAGTGCGTTTGACGATGATTTCACCGAGAGTGTAGAGGAGCCTTGGGATAATACCGAGGATACTCATACCCTTACGGCGCGAGAGCGTATTCGCAGGCAGCTGGCAGACGATGTTGAGGCATTCCTGGCCCGTGGCGGTCAGATTCAGCATCTGGAAACCACTGCTCACGCGGAGAACTACGCGGAGAAGGTGGGAGATAACGATCTTTTCTAGCTGCAAATAGTTCGGTTGAGTTTGACGCTCAACCCGTGATCTGCCGGATAGCCTCCGGCAGTTCTCGCCAGTGCGAAAATCCCGGGCCGACAGCTTCGTGTTTTCCGGTAATGGTTGCCTGTAAGGTCTTTATGCCAAGCAGTCGCGCTGGTTCAATATCGAAGTGTGGATCATCGCCAATATGGATAGTTTGCGATGGCCCAGCCCCTCCCGCCTTGAGCGCAGCATGAAAAATCTCCGGTGCCGGTTTGCTGATTTTCAATTCTTCCGCGCGCAGGGCGTCGCTGAAATATCTTCCAATCGGCATGCGTCGAACATCGGCATTGCCGTTGGTCAGGGCGACCAGTGTGAAACGCTCTGCCAGCCAGGCAAGTCCTTCCTCGGCGTCGGGGAAAAGGCTTGTCTGCTGACGGGCTTCCAGAAAAACCTCGAAGGCCTGCGCCGAGAGTTTTCGCGCAGCGACTTTATCAAAACCTTCTTCTATCAGCTGCTGGGTCAGGCTGTCCCTGCGCCAACGGCTGATATCGTGCTGTAGCTCCGGGTAGCGTTTCAGGTGCTGCAGGCGGTAGGCGCGCAGGTCGTCGCTGCTCAGCCGGTTAAACAGTGCCGGCGCCTGTTCGCGAAGAAAATCGTGATAGATGGCCTCGGCCTTGGCGATAACCGTTTCGACCGGCCAGAGGGTATCGTCGAGATCCAGGGTGATCAGGCGAAAACTCATGACGACTCTTTTTTGCGGCGCGTGGCGCGCGGATGGGCTTTGTCGTAAACCTTGGCCAGGTGCTGGAAATCCAGATGGGTATAGACCTGTGTGGTCGAGAGGTTGGCGTGGCCCAGCAATTCTTGTACAGCGCGCAGATCGCTGCTGGATTCCAGCAGATGGCTGGCAAAGGAGTGGCGCAACATATGGGGGTGGACGCTCTGATGAATGCCCTGATTCTGAGCCAGCAGTTTCAGCCGTTGCTGAATGCTGCGATTCCCCAGCCGCGCGCCGCGCTGACTGATGAACAGGGCGGTTTCGTGGGCATTGGGGCAGTGCAGGTCGCGTAGCTTGAGCCACTTGTTGAGAGCTTTCAGTGCTACTGAGCCCACGGGCACCGTCCGTGTTTTACTGCCTTTACCCGTGACGGTAATCAGGGCCGAGTTAAATTGGATATCGAGGACATTGAGCGAGCTCAATTCCGCCAGACGCAGGCCTGATGAATAAAACAGTTCTGCCATGGCCAGATCACGCGCCTCAATCCAGCTGTCAGCCGGGCCCGCCAGCATTTGTTCCATGTCTTCGGGGCTAAGCGCCTTGGGCAATCGTTTCGGCGATTTGGGTGCTTGCACCCCTAGCGCGGGGTTGTTGTCGCAGACACCTTCACGCACCAGATAGTTGAAGAAGGTGCGCAAGGCGGAGAGATGTCGCTGAACACTGCGACCGCTGGCACCGCCGGCCCGACGTTGGCTGACAAAGTGGCGTACGGCAGCCGTGTCCACGTTGCGCGGGCTGGTCAGATTCTGGTTCTCGCAAAAGGCCAGGAACTGTTCCAGGTCGCGGCGATAACCCTTAATGGTCAATGGGCTGAGCCGGCGCGCAGACTGCAGGTAACTCAGGCACTGCTCGACGGCGTCTTTCAGGGGCATATCAGGCTTTTAGCAACCGGGGCAGACAGCGATTGATAACTTCGGCGATATAGCCCAGGAAGAGCGTATCCATGCTGCTCTGAAAGTGCTGGGGGTCGCTGTTGCCGATTGCGATCAGGCCCAGCGGGCGATCGCGGTGCAGGGGGACAACGGCCGCGGAACCAACCCGCGACACTTCCTTGTCGCCAAACAGAAAGGCGATTTCGGTGTCTCTCAGAATGCCGCAAATGGCCTTGTTGTTTTTCAGTATACCGCCGACATATTTGCTCGCTTCGGCTTCACTGGTCACTCGCAGTCGGGAATTGCTGACCACCGGGTTGCCAAAAACCACCAGCGCGGCCGCATCGATATCGAAATTTCGGGTGAGGTGGGTGCAGAAGATATCCGACAGCTCATCGGCCCGCTTGGCTTCAATCAAGGCCAGCACCAGCGCTTTGGTTTTTTCGAACAGCACGTCGTTGCGCTGGGCATTTTCCAGCAGGCCGCTTAGCCGGGAGCGCATTTCCATATTGCGTTCGCGCAGGATGTTGACCTGGCGCTCGGTCAGGGAAACGGCTTTGCCGCTATCCTGAGACAGTTTGATTTCCGCGAGCAGATCTTCGTGCTTGAGGAAAAACCCGGGGTGATTGCGCAGATAGCGCGCAACATCGTCGTCAGTCAGGTTATCTGTCTTTTTTTCTGTCGATGCATCCACGTGGTGATATTCCTGTCGCTGCTGTCTCAGCGGTGCTGGCTCAGTGGTGTTAGGTCGGCGGTAATAGACCGCGGTGTTATATCCGTACCTGCCCTTCAAAAACTGTGGTGGCAGGCCCGGTCATGATAACGGGATGCCCTTCCCCCTGCCAGCTCAGGCGCAACTCGCCGCCGTTGAGTACGGCTGTGGCATTGGCCTGCAGCAGTCCGCGCTGCACACCGGCAACCATGGCTGCGCAGGCGCCGCTGCCGCAGGCCAGGGTTTCGCCGACGCCGCGTTCAAAGACACGCAGGCGAAAGCGCTGAGGGTCGATAATCTGCATAAAGCCGACGTTGACCCGCTTCGGGAAGCGGGGGTGGGATTCGAGTATTGGCCCGAGGCTGGCAACCGGTGCGGTGTCCACATCGTCAACCTGCAGCACCACGTGGGGGTTGCCCATGGAGATCGCGCTGACTTTCAGATTGTGGCCGTCGGCTTCCAGTTCGTAGGTGGTAGCGCGCTGATCGGCTGTGAAGGGGATGTTGGCCGGCTTAAGAATCGGCACGCCCATATCCACTTTGACCATTTTGTTGTCGTCAATGTCGAGGGTAATGATGCCTGCGCGGGTTTCTACCCGGATCGGATTGTTGCCAGTCAACTTCTTGTCGCGCACAAAGCGGGCAAAACAGCGCACGCCATTGCCGCACTGTTCCACTTCGCTACCTTCGGCATTGAAGATACGGTAGCGAAAGTCGACATCGGGATTTTGCGGCGGCTCTACCACGAGTAGCTGGTCGCAGCCCACGCCAAAATGGCGGTCGGCAATTTTGCGCACGTGATGAGGCTTGAGGTTGAAGCGTTGGGTGATCAGGTCAACGACAACGAAATCGTTCCCGAGCCCGTGCATTTTGGTAAATTTGAGCAGCATAATCCGGCACCTGTGCGCCTCGCCGTTGGCGCGTTCAATGAGCGATGCCGGATAGCTGCTTCACGGGAGCAGCTGTTCGCCCAACATCAGGTCGGCGAGTGATTCCCGCGCCCGGATCAGGTAAACCTGGTCGCCATCGACCATGACCTCTGCGGCGCGTCCTCGGCTATTGTAATTGGAACTCATGGTAAATCCATAGGCACCGGCTGAGGCCAGGGTCAGCAGGTCGCCCTGTTCCAGGTCGAGCTCCCGGCCTTTGGCCAGAAAGTCGCCGGTTTCACAGACCGGGCCAACAATATCGTAGATCTTGCCGCTGCCCGCACGCGGTCGCACCGGCAGCAGGTCCATCCAGGCGCTGTACAGGGCGGGGCGCAGCATGTCGTTCATTGCGGCGTCGACAATGGCGAAATTCTTGTGCTCGTTGTGCTTGAGGTACTCGACCTTCATCAGCAGCTGACCGGCATTGGCTACCAGCGAGCGTCCGGGCTCGAACAGCAGTGTCAGCTCGCGCTCCCCGAGGCGCTCGCGCACTGCGCCAATGTATTGGGCGGGGGTCGGTGGCTTCTCGTCACGGTACTTAACGCCCAGGCCGCCGCCCAGATCCAGGTGGCGAATGGTGATACCGAGCGCAGCCAGCTCGTCAATTAACAGCAGCACCCGATCCAGCGCGTCGAGGAAGGGGCTGACGTCGGTCAACTGGGAGCCAATATGGCAGTCCACACCGATTACGTCGAGGTGGCTGAGGTCACGGGCGCGGCGGTAGACCTGGGGGGCTTCCTTGATATCGATGCCGAATTTGTTGTCGCGCAGGCCGGTGGAAATATAGGGGTGGGTCTGGGCGTCCACATCCGGGTTGACGCGGATCGACACCGGCGCCATCAGATCCAGTTCGCTGGCGACTTCGTTCAGTCGCTCCAGTTCGGCGGCGGACTCCACGTTAAAGCAGCCGATACCGGCTTTGAGGGCAACCGCCATTTCCTCGGCGGTTTTGCCGACGCCGGAGAATACGACCTTTTTCGCCTCGCCGCCTGCTTGCAGCACGCGGGCCAGCTCGCCGCCGGAGACGATATCGAAACCGGCGCCCAGGCGGGCCAGTACGTTGAGCACGGCGATATTGGAATTGGCTTTTACCGCGTAGCAGACTTGGTGGGGAATGCCTTCCAGGGCACTGGTGTAAGCCGTGTAGGCAGCTTCGATATAGCGGCGGGAGTAGATATAGGTGGGGCTGCCAAACTGATCAGCAATGTGGCTGACAGCCACCTCTTCCGCAAACAGCTCGTTATTGCGGTAGTGAAATACGGCGCTCATCGGGCCTCCTGAGTGTGATTGGCGGCCAGGTGGTTGGCGGGCTCGTTGGCAGGTTCGTCGGGCAGGCGCAAGGGGCCTTTCTGGCCGCAGCCCGCCAGTAGCGTGAGAAAAAGAAGGGTGCCGAGAAGTCGGGTTGCCATGGGCGGCGCCACCTGAGTCGTTAAAAGGCCGGCATTATACCGGAATCAACGGGGCTTGCCTGCCGTGGCTGAGGGTTTGCGTGCGGTTGCCTGCGCGCGGGGATTGCTGAACAATACCGCTCTTGCGATATTTTGGGGACAGGCATGCAACGCATTCTGGTGACCGGTGGTACCGGTTATATTGGCAGTCACACGGTGGTGGCGCTGCTGCAAGCGGGCTGTGAGGTGACTATCGTGGATAACCTCAGCAACAGCTTTCGTATCGTGCTGGAGCGCATCGCCACGATCGCCGGTCGTGTTCCGGACTTTATCGAAGGGGATATTCGCGATCGCGCCCTGCTCGAAGGCGCACTCAAACATTCCCAGGCCGAAGCGGTCATTCATTTTGCCGGGCTGAAGGCGGTCGGCGAGAGCGTTGAGCAACCGCTGAAGTACTACGACAATAACGTCAACGGCACCCTGGTGCTGTGCGAAGCAATGAATGCCTGTGGCGTTAAAAAGCTGATATTCAGTTCCTCGGCCACGGTCTATGGCGACGCGCCGGTGCCCTACCGTGAGGATATGCCGCTGGGCCGGGCCACGAACCCCTACGGGGCTTCAAAGGCGATGATTGAGCGCATTCTCGAGGATCAGTGCATCGCCGATGCGGATTGGTCGGTCGGGGCCCTGCGATATTTCAATCCCATTGGAGCACACGCCTCGGGGCTGATTGGCGAAGACCCTCAGGGCATTCCCAATAATCTGATGCCCTTTATCAGCAAGGTAGCGGTTGGTCAGCTACCCCAGTTGTCCATTTTTGGTGACGACTACAACACGCCCGACGGCACCTGTATTCGCGACTATCTGCACGTGGTGGATTTGGCCGACGGCCATGCCAAGGCACTGGCAGCGCTTAAAAAACCGGGCTACCACGTCTTTAACCTTGGCACCGGGCGCGGTTATTCGGTGAAAGAGATGGTGGAAACCTTCGAGCGGGTCACCGGGCAAAAAGTCCCCCACGTGTTCGCCCCGCGCCGTGAGGGTGATCTGCCCGAGGTGTGGGCGGACGCCAGCAAGGCGCTGCGCGAGCTGGGGTGGTCGGCTGACACGCCGCTGGAAAAGATGATGGAAGATACCTGGCGCTGGCAAAGCCAGAACCCCCAGGGCTATCGCGTTTAAGGCGATAGCCCTGGGGACTGTTATCCGCCCAGGCCTACTCAGGGTTGGGCGTTTGAGGTTGCCGGTCTGACCCGCTCACCCATCAGATAGATGCCTTTCAAGAGATTCAAGGCCTCGAACAACTGATTGTCGTCCTCGGCCAGTGAATTCTGGCTGCCATTGCGTTTGCGGCTTCGGCTGCTGCTTTCCTCGCCGTCGTCGCGGGTCAGGTGACCGTGCAGATCCGCCTCGGTCACTTCGCTGCCCTGTTTCAGCGTTTGCACATGAGCGCGCTCAATGGTGATATCCGGTGCAATGCCCTGGGCCTGAATGGAGCGACCATTGGGGGTGAAGTAGCGCGCGGTCGTGATCTTGATGGCGCGATCGCGAGTCAGCGGCAGCACGGTCTGGACCGAGCCTTTGCCAAAGCTTTGGGTGCCGACAATCAACGCACGTTTGTGGTCCTGCAGGGCGCCGGCAACAATTTCCGAGGCCGAGGCGGAGCCGCCATTAATCAGCACAACCAGCGGGGTATCATCGGCGGGCTCACTGGCGGTGGCTTCAAATATTGTTTTGGAGCTGGGTATGCGGCCCTCGGTATAGACGATGGTGCCTTCGTTGACGAACAGGTCGACCAGCTCAATGGAAGACTGCAACAGGCCACCGGGGTTGTTGCGCAGGTCGAGAATCAAGCCCTTCAGCGGGCTGTTGCTGCGCTTGAGTATGTCGAGCTCGCGCTTGAAGTCAGTGGCAGTTTTTGTTTGGAACTGGGCCAGGCGGATATAGCCAAAACCGGGTTCCAACGTTTTTGAACGCACGCTTTTTACGGTGATGATATCGCGCGTCAGGGTCACCTCGAAGGGGGCGTTAATGCCCTCGCGCACCACGGTGAGTTCAATTTTGGAGCCTTTCGGGCCGCGCATCATGTCGACCGCTTCCTGCAGGCTCATCCCTTTTACCTGCTTGTCATCGAGTTCGATAATCAGGTCGCCGGCGCGCA
This sequence comes from Litorivivens sp., assembly GCA_041638115.1. Classification (GTDB taxonomy): domain Bacteria; phylum Pseudomonadota; class Gammaproteobacteria; order Pseudomonadales; family Spongiibacteraceae; genus Litorivivens. Next base: position 9,075 of record JBFKXO010000028.1, read on the forward strand.
GATCCGCTCTTTGGGCGGGGCTGTCGTCAATGGGGGCGATCACCTTGACGAAACCGTTTTCCATGCCGACTTCCAGCCCCAGACCGCCAAACTCCCCGGTGGTATTGGTCTGCAGGTGGTCAAAGGAGCTGGCGTCGAGGAAAGCAGAGTGTGGGTCGAGTCCATTAAGCAGCCCGCGAATGGCGTCTTCCAGTAATTTGCGATCTTCCACTTCATCCACGTAGCTGCTGCGCACCTGGTTGAAAACATCGGCAAACAGGCGCAGGTCTTCCAGCGGCAATTCGCTCTCGGTGGCTGATTCTTTGGCCATGGCTGGCGCGGTGAGAAGGCAGCCCAGCAAGGCCGTAGCAGTGATCAATCGCTTCATTTACAGACTCCGTAGCTTGAGTCGGCATTGTACATAGATGTGGGAACAGACCCTATAGCTCGCGCGTTGTGAACTAGCCGCGACACCAGCCGGAGGGGTTGGTCGGCCGACCATTTTTTCGAATTTCGAAGTACAGGGAGGCTTCGCTGCGACCGCCGCTGTTGCCTACAGTGGCAATGGTGTCGCCGGCTTTGACCCAGTCGCCGGTATCAAACAGCAGGGATTCGTTGTGGCCGTACAGACTCATGTAGCCGCCACCGTGGTCGACTATGATCAGCAGCCCGGCGCCGCGCAGCCAGTCAGAGAACACCACTCGTCCATGATGCACGGCCTTCACCGGGCTGCCTTTGGCAGCGCCGATCACAACACCGTTCCAGCGCAGGCTGGAGCCGTCGCGCGGGGCGCCAAAGCGGTGTAGGGTTTTGCCACTGGCAGGCCAGGCCATTTTTCCCTTTCGGGTATGAAAAGGGCTGTAACTTTCCGGCAGGCTGATATTGACCACTTCTTCTTCAATCGCCTGCAGCAGTTTTAGCAGGTCATCCTGTTCAGCCTGCATCGCCTTGAGCTTCTGATCGCGGCCACTGATTTGCCGGTCCAGCGCGGCGAGTGTGGTCTGACGTTCGCGCTGACGTGCGGCGAGCTGGTCCTGTTGGCGCTTGAGCGCAGCGCGGGTTGCGTCCAGTTCATCGGCCTTTGCCTGCAGGGCAGGCTCCAGCGCGCTGAGTTCGGTGATGGTTTCGCGGTAGGCCTGCATCTGCTCAGCCCGGGCGCGATTGAAATAATCGTAGTAGACCAGGGCGCGGCTGAGGGTGTCTGGCGACTCCTGGTTCAGCAGCATCTTGAGTTTCTTTTCCTGGCCGAGCTGGTAGGCCGCCAGGATTTGCTGTTCGATCAGTTTCTGCTGTTCGAGTCGCTGGGATTCCAATGTTCGTTTGCGCGTGGTCAGCTCACTGAGCTGGTTTTGCTGCCGCGCCAGCGCCTGCTGGGTAGAACGCAATTCGCGCTGCAGTTTGCCGAGCCGGGTTTCGATTTCGCGCAGGGCTTTTTGTTCGCTGCTGCGTTTTTCGCGGCTGCTGTTGAGGTCTCGCTGTACGCTCTCGATGCGTGATTTCAGTGCCTTGAGCTGTTTGCGTTTGTCATCGTCGGCAGCAGCTGCAGACCAGCCGAGCAGGCTGGCCAGCAAGGCAGCAAGGAGATAGCGCGCCGGCACAGGCTCAGGCTTCGGAAACCAGGGACTGCCCGGTCATATCGTTGGGCTGTTCGAGCCCCATCAGCGCCAGCATGGTGGGGGCAACATCGGGCAGGCGCCCGGGTTTCAGGCTGAGTTTGCGCGGCCCCACATAGACAAACGGCACCATCTCGGTGGTGTGTTGGGTGTGGGGTTGGTTGGCATCGTAGTCGAGCATCTGCTCGCAGTTGCCGTGGTCGGCGGTAATCAGACAATCTGCGCCAACTTCCATCACCGCCTCGGTTACCCGGCGCAGTCTTTCGTCGATGGCTTAGGCAGCTTTAACGGCGGCCTCAAATACCCCGGTGTGGCCGACCATATCGCCGTTGGCGTAGTTGACGATAATGGCGTCGTACTTGCCGCTTTTGATGGCATCCACCAGCTTGTCGGTCACTTCCGGGGCGCTCATCTCGGGCTTGAGATCGTAGGTGGCCACATCGGGGGAGGGCACCAATATGCGCTCTTCACCGTCGTACAAGGCTTCGCGACCGCCACTAAAAAAGAAGGTGACGTGCGCGTATTTTTCCGTTTCTGCCATGCGCAGCTGGGTCTTGCCCAGGCGGGCCAGCAGCTCGCCAAAACTGTTGTGCAGCTCCTCGTTGGGAAAGGCGACGCGGGTATTGAGATCGGAGGCGTACTCGGTGGTTGCGACAAAACCCGCCAGTTTTGGCGTGGCCTGACGTTGAAAGCCGGTAAAGTCGTGGTCGGTAAATGCTCGGGTAATTTCGCGGGCCCGGTCGGCACGGAAATTCATAAACAGCACGGTGTCGCCGTCGTTAATCCGTACCGGGTTTTCACATTCGGCGGTGATAAGCGTCGGCTTCACGAACTCGTCGTCTTCATCGCGGGCGTAAGCGGCTTGCAGGCCTTCGACTGCCGAGCCGAACTGATAGTCGGCTTTGCCCAGAGTCAGCATATCGTAGGCGGCCTGCACCCGCTCCCAGCGGTTGTCCCGATCCATCGCGTAGTAGCGGCCGACGATACTGGCTATGCGACCGTGGCCGAGTTCGGCAAATTTTTCATCCACCCGCTTGAGTGAGGCTTCGGCGCTGCGCGGGGGGGTGTCGCGGCCATCGAGGAAGGCGTGCACGTACACCTGAGTGGCGCCCTGAGCGACGGCCAACTCCGCGGCGGCCAGAATATGGTTTTCGTGACTGTGCACGCCGCCCGGCGACAGCAGCCCGAAGATATGGACGGCTTTGTCGTGATTGACCGCCTGCTGAACCGCGGAAACATAAACCTCGTTGCGGAAGAAATCGCCGTCGCTGATGGCTTTGTCGATCTTGGATATGTTCTGGTAGATGATGCGCCCGGCGCCCAGGCTCATATGACCCACTTCCGAATTACCCATCTGGCCTTCAGGCAGGCCCACGTCCAGACCGGAACCCGAAATCAGGCTGTGTGGCTGCTCGGCCCAGAGTTTGTCCCAGGTGGGGGTGTTGGCGTGGTAAATGGCGTTGTCTTTTGGATCTTCACGATGGCCCCAGCCGTCGAGAATAACCAATACCATGGGCTTTTTTGCGGTCATGTGAATGTGGTTGCTTCGCTAAGTGGTTGTTGGAGGGCGCCTATTGTAGCCATTTCAGGGTTTAGCTGCCATGAGACCACGTCACACCGGGATCGCTCGTGTATAATCGCCGCTTTGTAAATTTTGCCGAAGGTTTGTTCGCTCATGGAGTCTTTGATCGTTTTTCTCGGCCAGCAGTGGATGCTGGTTGGTGCGCTGATGGTATGCATCATGATGCTGGTCTTTCACGATTCCAAGAAAGCCGGTGCGACCCTGAGCCCCCAGGGGGCCGTGAACCTGATCAACCAGGAAGACGCCGTGGTCGTGGATCTGCGCGACGCCAAGGATTACAAAGCCGGGCATATCGTCAACGCGATCAATATTCCCTATAGCGCCTTTGATAAGCGCGCGTCCGAATTGGAAAAATACAAGGACAAGCCGTTGGTACTGGTCTGTAAAATGGGGCAGCACTCGGGCGCTATTGGCAAGAAACTGGCAGCCCAGGGCTTCACCGGTGTGCGCCGCATGAGCGGTGGCATGATGGAGTGGCAGAACAGCAGCCTGCCGCTGGTGAAGGACTGAGCCATGGCGAAAGCAAAAATTTACACCACCCGGTTTTGTCCCTACTGCGTTCACGCCAAACAGCTGTTGCAGCACAAAGGTGCAGATTTTGACGAAATCGCGGTTGATGGCGATCGCGCCATGCGCGCCAAGCTGGTTGAGATGAGCGGTGGCAGCACCACCGTGCCGCAGATCTGGATCGGCGAGACCTATGTTGGCGGTTGCGACGAGCTGGTGGCGCTGGAGCGTCGCGGCCAGCTGGATGCGCTGCTGGCTTCTTGAGTAGATTTTGACTAACACATAACAGGATATTTCATGGCTGATACACCGCAGACTTTTGCCCTACAACGCATTTACCTTAAAGACGCCTCGCTGGAATCGCCCGCCAGTCCGATGGTGTTTACCAAGGCCTGGAAGCCGAAGTTCAAGGTTGATCTGAATACCCGCAGCAACGTGGTTTCCGAGAAAAGCCACGAAGTGGTGTTGACCGTGACCCTGACAGCGGAAATTGACGACGAGAAAGTGTTGTTGATTGAAGTGCAGCAGGCTGGGCTGTTCGCGATTGATGGCATCGAGGGCGACACCCTCAAGCAGGTGCTGGCCATTGCCTGCCCCAACCTGCTGTTTCCCTACGCGCGCGAAGCGGTGGATTCCATGGCGTTGAAGGCCGGTGTACCGGCGGTCGGTTTGCAGCCGGTCAACTTTGAAGCCCTGTTCCGCGAGGCCCAGAAACAGGCCCAGGCTCAGCAGGCGGCTCCGTCTGACGCCAAGCACTAACGGCTTCCTTCGGTGGCCTGGGTGACGAAAAGCTAGAACTTTTTAACCCAGGCTGCGACCCCGTCCTTTACCCGCTTGTAAGCGATATCGTGGGCTTCGGCCGAGCGCTTGAAGGGGTCGGGTACCGGCAAATCGTTTTGCCATTTTCCCAGTAAGAAACACTTTCCGCGGCTTTCCGGGTAGCGCCGGTGCAGTTCGTCCAGCTGATGGCTTTCCATGGTCAGAATCAGGTCTGCAGCGTGGGTCATGCTGTTGTTGATCTTGCGGGCGCGGTGCCCCGAGGCGTCGATGCCGTCGCGTTCAAGCAGGGCGGCGACATTGTCCTCTACGGGGTGGTCTACCAGCGCGCCAAGGCCCGCAGAGCTTATCGTAATATCGGTTTTGCCCAGCTGTTCGAGCTGCTGTTTCAGCAGGTATTCGGCGGCCGGGCTTCGGCAGATATTGCCGGTACAGACCACAAGGATATTCTTGAACACGGTTTTCCCCTTTGGTGAAGCGGGGATTCTACGGGGCCGTGATTTCTCGCTCAAGGTTTGGGCTGACGCATCAGGGTTGTCATGCGCCCTCGCAGTTGCTGCTGGCGGTACCTTTAGTCTCCCGGCATATCGATCTGCAACGTCGCGGGCCAGTGCTTGGCTGGAAAAAAGGCAGACAGGCCGAGGCTCGCACTGGTGGGTGGTATGACAGAGCGAGCGGCTCGACGGGGGTTACGACCCCCCGGTGAA
>JBFKXO010000029.1:0-13816 GCA_041638115.1 Litorivivens sp.
ACTGTTCGCTTCCTGCTGATTGAGCGCCTTAATGCGCTGATCGAGCTGATTTTCGCGAAGGTAGCGCAAAGTTTTCGGGCCGCGGCTACCCCAATCCCGGGTTAACAGTTCCAGGAGGTCGTCGCCGTCATCCACGTCACGACTCAGCCCCTGCAACTCCAACACGTCCACGACGAGACCTTTGTCCTGCGCCTGCTGACGATGATGGTGGCAGGATTCACGACCATACGCATAGGTAAGGCCACCCGGCGGACTGCAAACCACGACGTTGGAGCCATCGCAGTGACGGTCAGTCACCAGAGTTACTTTGCCCTGATTGAGAATTTGACGGTGGGCACCAAGCACCTCTTCCCATTCCGCCTGGCTGGCCAACGGAAGGTCGCCGTGTACGACCATCACGGACTCTACCTGACCCACCACAGAGGAGACGGCCGCGTTGATGACCGGGTTCAGACCACTGACCCCCAGCGCCTTCTCGCTCCAGCAATCGATGGCGTAATGTTCTGCAAGCAAGGTAGCCGCCGGATCGTCGGACAGCAGGATAATGCGCTCCAGGGAATCCACCTGTGTCAAAACATCCAGCACATCCTCAACCATTGCCTGAAACAGGCAACGCCTTTCAGAGGGCGTAAGACATCCGGATAGCCGCTGTTTGGCCTGCACAAAATCTTTTAACGGTATGAAAACCCACATGGAACGTCACACTAGATTAGGTCTTGGGCAAAGTCGAGCACGTCGCGAGCCAGTTGCCGTTTGCTGGCCAGACTACTCATCATGGTCGAAACCACCCGAGTTGGTATGGGAATTGACGATGCCAGAGATTCGTCCATCAGATCAATAACAAATCCGCTCAACAGGGTGTCATACCATTGCGCGATCGCTGCGGCGGTCGAGGGCATCGCCAGCTCTTGCATCATCTTCGCTGCAGGCCCCTTCACCGCAAGCCCCCCCACAATCGGCGAAATTGCTATCACTGGCGCACGACTTTTTTCCAGTGCCTGCCGAACACCGGACAACTGAAGAATCGGGTCGACCGACACAAAAGGGTTCGACGGGCAAATAATGATGGCTACTAAATCAGGGGCGTTCAGCCATGTCATAAGCTCCGGCGAGGGCATCGCCTGCGTTATCCCCTCAAAACGGAAACCAGTCACCCCGGGTGCACATTGCTCGCGCACAAAGTATTCCTGAAACGCCAGCTCCGCATCCGCTGTAGAGACCATCGTGCGCACCCGGTCATTGGTCATGGGCACCAGCGTGTGCGCGATGCCTAGCGAGCGACATAGAGCCCCAGTGACCTGGGTCAGGTCTTGCCCTTCAGCCAACAGGCGGGTTCGCTGTAAATGTGTCGCCAGATCACGATCACCCAGACGAAACCAGTCAGGTCCACCCAAGCTCGCAAGCGCATCCATGGCCTGCCAGGTCTCACCGGCCAAGCCCCAGCCACGCTCAGTGTCATTCAGGTCGGCCAGCGCGTACATCACCGAGTCGAGGTCGGGACAAATCGACAGCCCGAGGTGTTCAAAATCGTCCCCCGTATTGGCAACGATCAGGAGCTGCTCTGGGGGCAGACATTCAATAAGCCCGCGCGCCAATTTGGCGCCACCGACCCCGCCGGTCAGTGCAACCACCTTTCCCGTAAACGTCGTCATGTCAACGGAACATATCCTGACTTTTGGGGCGGATCAGGGTTTCGCAGCCCTGCTCCGAAGGGCGCAGCTGGGCGCCGCGAATCAACACCACGGGCGCCCCCTCATCGGCTTGCCCCATTAAAAATGAGGCGGCCGCGGCCAGCTCGTCAGCGACACCAATCTGGGTAATTTCCAGGGGGCGTCCAAACAAATCGGCATCGCCAATGCGACTGACCAGCGCTTCGAAGCCAGCGCTGCCCAAAGCAAATCCGCAGGTGCCATTGCGCCAGGCGCGGCCGGCGCTGTCATTAATCAATATATTGACCTCAACCCCCAGCCGGTCATGCAATTCGGCGCGCAGTGCGCGGGCTGAGGCGTTGGAATCTTTGGGCAGTAGCAGCACCCGAGGGTTCTCGGGATCCGAGTGAATATTCGAGGCGTCGATACCCGCATTGGCGTGCACGTAACCTTCGCGATGCTCGACAATGATAGCGCCCGGACGATGCCGAACCACTTCACTGGATTCGCGCAGGATCAATTCAACCTGGCGAGCATCCTTGTCGGTTTTCGCTGCGAGCTCGAGCGCAGCCGCAGAGGGCTCAACCTCATTAAAATAGGCGTAGCGGTTTTCGGCTTTGGAAACGATCTTCTGGGCCAACGCCAGCACATCACCGTTTTGCAATTCCAGGTCGGCGCGCTGACAGCAGTCCACAATAAGCGCTGCCAGATTATCGCCAGGCTCCACTAGCGGGAAACCTGGCAATACGGTCAGGGATAACGAGCTACTCACTCAGTCAGGCCAGTCAATTTGATACCGGCGTGGCACTGATACTGCTTGTTCACAAAGATCAGTACCGACGTCATCGCCTCGACCGCGGCGGCATTGGCAATACTGCCCGCATGAAAACCACGCATGCCGGCAGCTTCTACCAGCTCGATAACCTGAGCGCGGGCATCTTTCTTGTCGCCACACACCAGTACGTCGCAATCCAGGCCTTTGCCCTCCTGCAGATGATGGGCTGCCACATTCTGGAAGGCCGAAACCACCTGCGTATCCTCGCCCAACAGGTTCTGGGCAATTTGACCGGCGCTGCCTGCCTCCGGCAATTGCACCCGAGCCACTTTGGGCGGCACCAACGGTACCGTAACATCGATCAGAATCTTGCCTTTCAAGGCAGGTTTGACCAGCTCCAGCGTGCTGCTGTGATGTGCAAACGGGACGGTCATCGCGACAATATCGGCCGCCTCGGCTGCCGCCAGGTTTTCCATCGCTTCAACCGCCACCTGACCAATACCGCGATCCGCCATCACTGTTTGCAGGTCGGCGACTGCCGCTTCGGCCTTTTCCTGAGTGCGCGAGCCAATGATCACTCGATAGCCTGCCTCAGCCCAGCGCCGCGCCAGACCTGTACCCAGATCACCCGTGCCACCCAGAATTGCCAATACCGGTTTTGAATCGCTCATTACTGCCCTTCCTGTGTCATCTTCTTGATTCTTCTCTCTGCCACGCTGTACGCGTAAGTGGCGAAAGCCGCGCTGCATTCTCTCAAAAGGTTACCCGCCCATCCAGCACCGAAAATGACGAGAAATTAAGCGTAACCCATCGAACCGTCCCAAATGACCGCTTTCGCCAACCCATATGCCCCGTTTGGACGATACAATCTTTTATGGCGGCGGCTAGGCTTGCCACGCTGTTGAAACAACGCTTTTAGGAACCCAGAATCCTGGCGTTATACTGCCTTTCTATAGTGCACACGAATTTTTGTAGGGATAGTGACATGGATCATCGACTGGATTTCTCCGGCAAAGTAGTAATCGTCACCGGCGGTGGCAAAGGCGTTGGGCGAGGAATCAGCGAACGCTTCCTTAGCTGTGGCGCCAAGGTCGTCATTTGCGGTCGATCCGAGCCGGAGGTGCTACCCAGCGCCAATGGTCGCAGTGCGCAATTTCTGCCCTGTGACGTGAAAGACTTTGACCAAATCCAGCAGTTCGTCAATCAGGTCGCCGAACAGCATGGTCGCATTGATGTGCTGGTCAACAATGCCGGCGGCGCACCCTTCGCCGACGCTGCCACCGCCTCACCGCGTTTCTCCGAATCCATTATCCGCCTCAATCTGCTGGCGCCGCTTAATTTTGGCCAGTGCGTCAACGCTGTGATGCAGCAACAGGAAAGCGGCGGTTCCATTATCAATATTGCCAGCGTGTCAGCCGTTCGCCCCTCCCCCGGGACAGCCGCCTACGGTGCAGTCAAAGCCGGGCTGGTTAACCTATGCACCTCACTGGCTGTGGAATGGGCTCCCAAGGTCAGAGTTAACGCTATCATCGGCGGCCTGATCCGCACCGAGCAGTCGCACCTGCACTATGGTGACGAGGCTGGGATTGCGGCCGTTGGCGCGACCATTCCACTGGGTCGCATGGCCGTTCCCGAAGATATTGGCGATGCCTGCCTGTTCCTCGGCAGCGATCTGTCATCCTACGTCAGCGGCACCACGGTTACCGTCCATGGCGGCGGTGAAAAACCCGCCTTTCTCGACGCTGCCAACACCTAAAAATCAGGCAAAAAAAATGGGGGCTTAAAGCCCCCATTGCGCCATCGCGTGACTAGTCTTCGAGTTTGAACACTCGGCGAGCGTTATCCCCCAGGAATTTAGGCCACACGTCGTCGTTGAACGGCACGTTAGGCATATCCTTGAAGATGCGATCCAGCGACAACCCCATGGGGAAGTAACCCGCATACATGATTTTGTCGGCGCCGCGCTTGTTGGCGAAGTTGATAATTTCTTCCGGGTAATGCTTGGGAGCAAAGGCACTGGTCATGTAATACAGGTTGGGATACTTCAGCATCAGCTTCCAGGCCAGCTTTTCCCAAGGCTCGGCGCCGTGACGCATCACAACTTTCAGCTCGGGGAAGAACCAGCAGATTTCGTCCAGTAACTCCACTTTCTGCGGCGCCATCGGCAAGCGCGGACCGGGCACACCGATGCAGGGGCAGAACGGCAGATCCAGTTCCACCAGCTTGGCATAGATGGGATACCACTTGTTCTCGTTGTAGGGTACTTGCGGGCACAAACCGGAAGCAAAGGCGGTCACGGCCTTGATGCCATACTCTTTATGTAGACGCTCGATCTTACGAACTTCCTCCATGCCATTATTGGGATTGGCCTCGTAGGAACAGAAAAAGCGATCAGGGAAGCGCTCGAGAGCTTCCTTGGCAACTACGTTGTGGTCATCGATACCCAGCATGGCGCGTTGAATGCCGTGCTTGTCCATCTGCTCCACGGTATAGGCGATGTAATCGTCCTTGCCGTCGATCTGTGGCACATCCTTGAACATGTACTGGGCGGGAAACTTAAACATCTCCCGGCTCTCTTTATCCATGAGCAGGGGCTTCATGAATTCGTACCACTGGCTGTTGTCTTCACCGGGTACGTTGAGCATCAGATCGATGATCGGAAAATCGATAGGCATTGGCATGGCTGCGTCCTCGTTATTGATTTTCTGCGCACAGGTGCGCAAAGAATGGTGACATTCTTGCGCAACGGGCCGCTACGTCTCAATAACAAACTACGTCAGATAAACACGCAAATCCGGTCAGTTGGAGGGTATTGAACGGGGATCAGTTGGTGACGCCAGTTTCGACAATCGTGCGATTGCGGCCCTGATTTTTGGCCCGGTAGAGCGCCATATCAGCCAGAATCATCAGACCGTCGAGTTCCTTCTGGTCGGTCAAACCCACCACACCAACACTCACCGTCACCTGCCGGTGAGTGCCGTCTTCATTGGTCAGAATGTGCTGTTTGGCCAGAGTGGTGCGCAAACGCTCAAATATATTGTAGGCATGCATCGCCTGCGAGTTGGGCAAACAGACCGCAAATTCCTCGCCACCTATTCGACCGACAATATCGTGCAATCGCAGGCAGCTTTTCAGCAGTTTACCAAAGACACGCAACACGTCATCCCCACTGGCGTGACCGAATGTGTCATTAATCTGCTTGAAGTGATCGATATCGAGAATGGCAACCGCCAGCGGCTCGCCCGTTGATTTGGCCAGTTCGAACTCGGCGCTGGCCCGATCAAAAAAAGCCCGGCGATTGAGCAGCCCGGTCATTTCGTCGCGGTAGGCGAGATCTCGCAGTTTCTCCACATCCCTGTTGAGCTGGCGAGTATCTTTCTGGGTGCGTAGTACGTTGTTAATGCGGGCGACCAGGGCTGTAAAACTAAAAGGCTTGGTAACGTAATCATTGGCACCGGATTCCAGACACCGGGCCAGGTTACTGTCTTCGGTATTCGCCGTCAGTATAATCACCGGCAGGTCACCGTGTTCGTCACTCAGGCGTATTTGTTGTAACACCTGATGGCCGTCCATTTCCGGCATGCCAATATCCAGCAGCACCAGCTCTGGTAATTCGCGGTCGATGAGCTCCAACCCCTTGCGGCCGCTTTCCGCGGTCACAATGGTGAACCCCTCATCCTCCAGTCCGTTTTTCAGAATATCCAGATTGTAAGGGGTATCATCTATGGCCAGTATTTTCGTCATAAACCCTTAGTGCAATTGCATCTTTCCACTATTCTAACAACAGCGTTCGGGTGAGCTATCGCCGTTTTGTCAGTATGACACATCCAGCTTGCTGTGGTCCCAGCTAACGATGCGTTCCGGCTTGACACGAATCGCTGTCTTTTTATGAACCATGCTGCGCGTCGCTTCTACCAGCATTTCCTGTGGGTAGTCCCTCGTGTTGTTACGCAAGAGCACTGCCATGTGCAATCGATGCACCTCGTCTGGATCTCGCACCAATTCCGCACGGCCATATAGTACCACTGCCTTGAGTTCTTCGTATTCCGTTCCGCACTCAAAAAGTACGGTTATGCGGTTATCTCGCTCAAGATTTTTCACTTTCTGGGATTTGGTAAAGGTTTCCAGGATCACATCACCCTCATCCAGGGCGAACCACAAGGTGGTGGCATGGGGCCAGCCATCTTTACCATTCGTGCAAACCTGAGCATTCTTACGGGACGCGATAAAGTGCCAGACTTCCTCGTCCGTCATTTTAATCAGCTCGCGACGCTTCATCGGCCCATCTCCGCTGCTAATTCCCGCTTTATGACCTCCGCCAGACGGGTCAGTTCAGATTGATCACCCATCTGGCGGCCATGTATCGACAAGGGTTGGCCGGCAGTCTGCGGTATCAGGTGCATGTGATAGTGAAACACGGTCTGCCCGGCCGCGGCCCGATTCAGTTGATGAACGCCCAGACCGTCAGCCCCCGTAACACGATCCAGCACCCTGGCCAAAGGCACCGCCAGCCGTCCTACCGCCGCAATATCCTCCGGATCTGCGCTAAAGATATCGTCGCTATGGCGCCGCGGAATGATCAGGGTATGGCCGGGATGCGCCGGAAAAAGGTCCAGAAATGCAATCAACTGCTCATCAGTGTAGACGATATGGGCCGGCGCGCTACCGGCGACGATCTGACAGAAGATACAGCCCTGGCTCATTCACACCTCCAGTGGTGCGGGGTCTTTGTGGTGACTGCTTCGCCCGGCCCGCGCTATCGCCTCAGGGCTTTCGGTCTGGTACCAGTGTACACCGCTGCTGTCTGTGGTACGGGACATGCGGCCAGCCTCGAGCAAGTAGTTAATATGGGCAATGGCCTCACCCAAGGCCAGGTTCATCTGGGTTATTTCAAGCTCCCGTGAAAACAACACCGGTAAAATTTGCACCGCTGTCTTGGGGGTCACGCAGGCCTCTTCCACCGCTTGCAGATGGTCTTCGTGATGCGCCCGCAAATACTGCAAACGCTTGTGCACCCCGGTAAAGGGCGTGTTGTGCGCCGGGAAAACCAAGGTGTCCGCCGGCAAATCTGCCTCAAATCGATCCAGCGAGGCCATCCATCGCTTAAGAGGATTATCTTTAGGTTCTGACGGCATCACGCTGATATTGCTGGTAATTCTAGGAATAATCTGATCGCCGGAGAACAGTAGCCCATCGCGCTCATTAAACAGGCATACATGTTCAGGCGAGTGACCACTGCCAATCATTACCCGCCATTCCCGGCCGCCAATGGTCAAACAATCTCCCTCACTGAGGCGGTGGTAGGCCAGTGGCATGGGCTCGATAATAGAACCGAATCCGCGCATCTTGGCGCGCATCTTGTCCATGTAGTCCTGCTCCACCCCCGCGCCAATAAAATACTCTCGCGTTGTCCAGGGCACTTTTTCAAAGGGCATGGTGGAAAAGGTGCGGGCGTTGTAATACTCGCCAAAGCTCATATACAGCGGCGCCCGCCATTTCTCGCAGAGCCAGCCGGCCTGCCCCACGTGGTCCGGGTGCATGTGAGTGACAATAACACCAACCACCGGTTTGCCTTTCATGGGGCCATCGAACAGGGTGTTCCAGGCCTGCTGGGTACCGTCCAGCCCCATCCCGGTATCAATGATCCACCACCCGGCGGCATCTTCCAGCACGTAGAGGTTGATGTGATCAAGCGCCATTGGCAACGACATTCGCAACCAGTAGACACCATCAGCTACCGACTGCCACTCACCAGGAACGGGCGTATTTTCAAAGGGATAATGCAAGTCGCTCATAAAAATCCTTAACTGAATTTACGCTAGGCCAATCGCAGTGGCAGCTCCCGCAAACGCTTGCCCGTTGCCGCAAAGACTGCATTGGCCAACGCGGGCGCGACGGGTGGCAAACCCGGCTCGCCGACGCCCGTGGGCGAATCCGTCGACGGCACGATATACACCTCAATCTCCGGAGTTTCCGCCAGCGACAGCATCGGGTAATCATGGAAATTGCTTTGCATGACTTTGCCGTCATCCAGGGTGATACCCGCCTTGAGCGCGGCCGTTAGACCAAACACAATGGCACTTTCCATTTGTGAGCGCACGACATCAGGATTAACCGCCAGACCGCAGTCCACAGCACAAACTACCTTGTGAACCTTGATCGCATTGTCTTCCACTGAGGCGGAAATAACCTGGGCTACAGAACTGTGGAAGGCATCGTGGGCGGCTACCCCCTGAAACTGTCCCGCGGTCGCCATGCCCCATCCTGCTTTCTCAGCAGCCAGTTTCAGTGCCCGGTAGCGACGCGAATCACGCGGCATGTGCATCAGGCGGAACTCCACCGGATCCTGACCCAGGCGATGGGCAAGCTCATCAATAAAGCTTTCCGTAAAGAAGGCATTCTGGGAATGACCCACCGAGCGCCAAAAGCCCGTCGGGATCGGCGTATCGTCGCGGACAGTCTCAATTTTGAGGTAGGGGAACTGATAGTTTGTGTCTCCCAAGCCCTCGGTCATACTGGTGTCGACATGCTTCAGCAATCCCGCCATGCTGCGCGGGATGGCGGGTGGCAGCCACTCAGGCATCGCAGCCTCAGCGAACATGGGCATCAACTGCCCCATGATGCTTGGCACGACGGTCTTGCCGGTAATTCCGGTCACCTTGCCCTTTTCGAAGGTGGCAGAAAGCTCTGCCATCGCCGCCGGCCGGTAGTAATCGTGCTGGATATCGTCTTCACGACTCCATACCAGCTTGATGGGATGCCCCGTGCGCGCTGAAATTCGGGCCGCTTCGACGATGTAATCTGGCACCAGACGTCGACCAAAGCCCCCGCCGAGCATCTGGTTGTGGACAATAACCTGTTCCCGCGGCCGCTCCAGCGCAGCCGCGACCACGCCGATCACCGTGTCGGGAACCTGGGTACCGGTCCACACTTGAATATCCGTGTCGGTTACCTGCACTAGGGCATTGGGCGGCTCCATCGGGCTGTGGGACAACATCGGCGCCCGGTAACGAGCCGTCATGCGCTCGCCGGTTGCAAGCTCCGCCTCACCGGTTTCAGTGACCGTACGACCCTCTACCGCCAGCAAGGCTTCATGTTTGCGGCGCAGGGCATTGTCATCAAGCCCGGCCAGCGGGCCTTTGTCCCACACAATATCCAGCGCATCAGCGGCTTTGCGCGCCGGCCAATAGCCTGACGCCACCACCGCGACACCCCCATTAAGCTCAAAGACGGCCTCTACGCCTTTTACGGCCTTGGCAGCGGTAGCGTCAAAGCTTTGCACTCGGCCGCCCAGATGCGGGCAGCGCCGCATCACCGCCGTACGCGCGCCCGGCAAGTTGCAGTCGATACCAAATTGGGCAGTACCGGTCACCTTGCCCCAAGCGTCCAATCGCACGCCATCGCGGCCAATCTGGGTAAAATCCGCGGGGCTTTTCAGCGGTGCCTCTTCCGGCACCGGCAGTGTCTGGGCAGTCTGGATAACCTCAGCAAAGCCGATGGGTTCACGGCCTGCCACAATAATGCGGCCGTTTTCGATACGCACCGTATCCAGGGCAACCTGATATTGCTGGGCCGCTGCAGTTCGCAACCAATCGCGCAGGTTCGCTGCAGCCTGCCGGATCGACACATAGTTGTTGCGCAGGGAGATACTGCCCCCCGTCATCATCATCTGAAATTCCGGGTCACGGAATTCCGGTGCGTAATACGCATGCTCAACCACAATGGCAGTCGCCGGTGTGTTTAATTCTTCGGCAGCCAGGGTGGTCAGGCCGGTATAGACTCCCTGCCCCATTTCCGCACGTGGCAACTGAAAAACGATTTTGCCTTCGGGCGTCACCTGCAAATAGGCGTTAGCCTTTATCGCATCGGCGCGATCACCGGGGTAATCGGACTCGGCGCTGCAACCGCTCAGGTGGATACCGACGGCGATGCCGCCGCCCAAGGCAACAGAACGTTTGAAAAAACTGCGTCTGCTCAAGCTGCTCACAGGGACACCTCCTGTGGCTCTACCAGTGTCACCGCGCCAGCACCCTGCAGACGTCGGCCCGCTTCCTTAACCGCATTGCGAATCCGCGGATAGGTGCCACAACGACAGATGTTGCTCATCGCAGCATTGATGTCCTCATCACTGGGCTCGGGGCTGCGTTCGAGTAGAGCGACCGCCGCCATAATCTGGCCAGACTGGCAGTAGCCACACTGTGGCACACTTTGCTCCAGCCATACTTGCTGTACTGGATGCAATTCGACCTTGACGTCAGCAATTCCCTCAATCGTGGTAACGTTTTTCCCTTCGGCCAGCGATACGGGAAAGCTGCAGCTACGCACCGGATTGCCATCGAGGTGCACCGTGCAGGCACCACACAGGCCTTTACCACAACCAAATTTGGTGCCCGTGAGCTCAAAGTTTTCACGAATCACCCACAGCAAGGGGGTATCCGGTTCAACGTCCAGCTTTTGCAGCTGTCCGTTCAGCTTGAATGTTGTAACGGCCATTTTCCTTCCTAATACGTAAAACAAGACTTCTACGGGCTTTAAGCCCTGCAACTGCCATCGCACCTACAGAGCTGGCAGCCGGGCGTCATAGTCCGCTGAGGGTGAACCGCTTTGCGTTACGGTTTCGTCATTGTGGCGCCATGATACGCGAAGCCACTCCAGATTCCTTCAAGCCGAGGCAAAAACGCGTGAAATGCGTATTCGCCACCCAGATTCTCAGTTAGCATACAAAGACAGGATTTTACGCAGCAGACACCATGATCGACATCTCACTTGCCAGCATTCTGAGCGTGATGCGCTACCCCTTGGTCGACCTCGGTAAGGGGCCTGTCACTCTCGCCTCGATCTGCGCCGGGCTAGTGGTCATTGTGGTCTCCATGCATCTGGCCAAGCTGCTTAAACGCAACGTCAGCTCTCTTAATCGCGGTCGCTACGCTCTCACGCCAAGCACACTCTATACGCTGGAGCGGATTTCTCATTATTTCGTGTTGATTGCCGGTGTCCTGATCGGGGTATCGGTCATGGGTGTGGATTTTGGCAAACTCGCGCTGATTGTCTCTGCGCTATCAGTCGGCATCGGTTTTGGTCTGCAAGCCATTGTCAGCAACTTTGTCTCTGGCCTGATTATCCTGCTGGAGCGCTCGTTGAAGGTGGGCGATTTTGTGCAACTGGACAGCGGCGTGATGGGCACTGTTACGGAAATTCGCGTGAGAGCCACGGTGATCACGACGGCAGAAAATTCGGAGGTACTGGTGCCTAACGCCGAGTTTGTCAACGGCAAGGTCACCAACTTTACCCACACCGACAATTTCTGCCGGCAGCGCATTCCTTTTGGCGTGGCCTATGGCACCGACAAAGCACTGATGACCCGATGTGTACTGGACGCCGCGCTGGCCCAAAGTACCACGCTGGCCGACACCAGCGAGCATCAGCCGCAAGTGATCATGAAGGCCTTTGGCGAATCGAGCCTGGATTTTGAGCTGCTGGTGTGGACAAAACCCGAGTTCTCGACCCGCCCCAGCTATGTGCGCGGGGTATACCTGAGCGCCATTGACGATGCCTTTCGCAAAGCCAACATCTCGGTACCCTTTCCCCAGCGCGATCTGCACATGGTCAGCGATTTCAGACAGCCGCCGGCCTGACCAGGTGTTGCGGCAAGACCACCTCGAAAGTCGCCCCACCTTTTCGGTATCGCTGTGAGCTGAAATATAAACGGCTGCCATCGGGCGAAAATGCCGGCCCACAGATTTCGGAACCGGGATGATGAACCTCGAGCAATGTCGTGGCGCCACGATTAGGCTGCAGCACCACCAGGCGAGCCACATCGCGGCGCACCGGGTCTTCCGCCACCAGCACATCGCCCCAGGGGCTGACCGTCAGATTGTCGACACTGTGCAGGGGCGTCTCCATCCCGGCATTGTCGAACACGATCTCTACCACTTGATTCACAACGTCAAGCACCCACACCCGGTTATCAATTTTCGTGGTCCAGAACACCAGCACATCCGGCGGTTTCAACCCCGTGGCCCTGGCCAGCAGCGCCGCATCACTGGCGCTCACCCGGTAATTCCATAGGCCCTCACCACCGGTGAAACGGGTGCCAGGAACCGTCTGATGTGTATCGCGAAGGTGCCCTCTGATCACAGCCTGGGGCTCGGTGGGGGACACCACCGGCACCCACTGCACCGACAGCTGGTTTCGCACCAGCACATCACTTTCTGGATAGCAGTCATCGGCGTACCCCGTCAGGTTCATCACCTGTAATTGACCGTTCTCCATCGCCAATCGATCACCCTGCCGATCTCCGGGTCCGGCTACCCAGCGATAGAACCGCCCTTCCGGCGCATCTTCTGTCAGATACACCGTATCTCGCAGCGCATCGACAGAGGCCGCCTCGTGGGCAAAGCGCCCGAGGGCAGGTTTCGGGTTACCCTGCCCCGGCCGGTAAGGATCACATTCGTAGCACAGGCCGGCCGACGATTCCTCGCAGGATAACCAGGTATTCCAAGGGGTTTTACCGCCGGCGCAATTCTGTGTAGTGCCCTGCAAAATGCTATAGGCCGAATCCACCTCGCCGCCATGTTCAAAACCAATGGCACCGCAGCCCCCCAAAGGCAACAGGGGAATTTCGGAATTGGAGGTGTATATCCAGCCGCCATCGGGCCGGGCAAACACCGCCCCGCCGTCAGGATAGGTATGCCAGCGGTAAACGCTGCGCGGCTCGGCGCCAGCCGGGGTAGAAACCCGATCACCCGCCTGTGCTAACAATTTGACGCGAAAGCCGGCCGGCACGGCGACCCCCAACACGTCTGGCGCCTGCAAGGCCCCAGCCTGGTTCAGCGGGCCGACCGGGAGGGGCAGTTGCTGCTGACCGCTCACCGGCAAGCAGGCTTTGGCTATCGCTGAAGTCGGCGTCGCTGCCAGCGCCAGGGCACTGAAAAACGCTTGCTGGAGTAAATTTCGCCGGGACAGCGTTGGTGAAAACGTGCGCCGAGAAGCAATGGTCATAACACTTTACCGCGAACAGGTAGCAACCTGGGGAGTATGACGGCTCAGGACGATTACCAGCAAGGCGAGAATCAGGCCCGCCAACACCACAGGATAGCGAATGGCGTAGATCACCGGTGTCAGGCTCGCACGCACCAGCATTTTAAGACCCTCGCGGTCTTTTATCTGATCGGCGATCGCGGGCGAATACCGATAATATTGCGTGATAAACCAGCGTCCGGCTGCGTAACGTCGCAGCTGACGGTCGCGAAACTCGCGCAGCAAGCGCACCTCTTCTGACCAGGCACTGCCCCAGGCCGCGGTCGCGATAAAGCAGCCACTACCACCACCTCCTCCGCCACCAGTATTCGTTGGTGAAGCCCCGGTAACGTCATCCGCTGGCGACTGCGGG
>JBFKXO010000030.1:0-13382 GCA_041638115.1 Litorivivens sp.
ACCTGTTGCACCCGATCCTGCACATGCCAGGCGTAAATACCGGCGAGAATGGCCGCGATATGAAAGATGACCGCCCACACAAAACTGAGACCGTCGATGCGGCGGGTAATCAGTTCCATGCCAAAAACGGTGAACTGCCCCGCTACCCCCTCGGGCAAGGCAATCAGCAAGGCCAAGGTCGCTACCGGCACGACCACGGCCCACACACCCAGTGCACGCTTGGGAATTACCAGCGCGACCAGACCAGCCAGCATCATTAACAGTGCGGGGTTGAGCAATACCTCACTCATTGTAATAGTCCTCGTCCCGCTTAATCACACGGCGCAGCCCCTTGGCGGAAAAGACGATGACGCAATAGGCGGCAAACCCAAAGATTGCGTAAAACGCAAAGCTGCCATCAAAACCAAAATATGGGTGCTTGTGGTAGAAAAATTCAGCCACCACCAGGGCGCCGCAGGCAATCCACAGTGCCCTGACAATCTTGGTGACGTTTTCCGGGCGGTCCAACCAGCGTTGCCGCTCATCGCGTTGTTCAGATGCCATCAGGTGAGCCTCGCGGAGCGAATGAATTCATAGAGATCGCCGCCGTAAATAAACAGCGCGATACACATCAGAGCCGTAATCGCTATGGCCAACACCGACGTGCTGCGCGCTTCCTGTATCGTGGCCCCGTCAGGAGCCGGTTTCAGAAAGGCGCGTGCCGGTATTTCCAGCAGATAGACAATATTGAGCAGGGAACTGATCGACAGCACAGCCAGCATCAGCCAGTAACCACTGTCCAGCGAGCCCTGCATCAGGAACCATTTGCTCCACACACCGCCCAGCGGCGGCAGACCGATGATGGACAAGGCACCCAGGGTAAAGGCGATAAAGGTCACCGGCATCACCCGGCCCATACCATCAAGCTCGCTGATCTGGCTTTTATGATGAGCCACATACAGCGCGCCCGCACAGAAGAACAAGGTGATCTTGCCAAAGGCGTGCATCACGATATGCAACAGACTACCCGCAATCGCCGCCTCGCTGGCCAGAAACGCGCCCAGCGTGATGTAACCCAATTGCGAGACCGTGGAATAGGCCAGCCGGGATTTGAAATTGTCCTGCCGCATCGCCACCAGAGAAGCCAGCAGAATACCGCCCCCCGCCAGATACACCAGAAACGGCGTAATTGGCAACTTGGCAACGGTGTCGATACCGAAGATATAGACCACCACCGTCACCAACGAGAACACCCCGGCCTTTACTACCGCTACCGCGTGCAACAAGGCAGACACCGGCGTTGGCGCCACCATGGCCGCCGGCAGCCAGCGGTGAAATGGCATCAGCGCGGCCTTGCCAATACCGAAGGCAAACAGCAGCAGTAGCACGGATAAGGCAATTGGCGAAACATCGTCCCGGAAAACACCGCCCGGTTGAAAATCGAGATTCCCGGCAAAGAACCAGGTGCCGATCATTGCCGGGATGAAAAATACAATGGACGTACCGAGCAGTAGGCTCAGATAGGTGCGCCCACCCTTCAGTGCCTTTTCCGTGCCGGCATGGGTGACCAGCGGATAGGTACTGAAGGTCACGATTTCGTAGAACACAAACAGGGTAAACAGGTTCCCCGAATAGGCCAGCCCCATCACCGCTGCAATCGCCACCGCGAAAAACACATAAAAACGTGTTTGATTGTCTTCATCGTGGCCGCGCATATAGCCAATGGCATAGAGGGTCGTGATCGGCCACAAAAAGCTGGCGACCAGACCGAATACAAGACCAAGCGGTTGCAGTTCCAGACTGAGGGCCAGCCTGGGCAGAATCTCAACCAGTACTACACCGCCCTCTCCCAGCTGATACAGAGAGAGGTTCACAATAAATAACAGCGCCCCGGTCAGCAGGGAGATGGCTTCGCGCAGATTAGGCTGGTTGCGCGCCAGTAAAATCCCCGGAACCGCCAACAGCGGCAAGGTGAGCGCGAGTAACAGGAGTTGAGTCGCAGAGGACATCATGGGCGACTCCCCATCAGAAAGTTCACGGCTTGCTCAGAACCACCCACCGTGAGGCTCGTATCAATGCCGAAATACAGATTGGCCAGCGCCATAGCCCACAGCGGAATCAGCAGCATCAACGGTGCTTCGCTGACGGCAGCGCCGTCGCGCGTCTGGAAGTAGGCTACTTCGACAATGCGCCACACATAGAACAGGGCGATAAAGGAACCGATCAACACCAGCGCCACCAGCAGCCAAAGGCCCGCTTCCATCGCCGCCAGCACCAGAAACCACTTGCTGACAAAACCGGCCGTTAACGGCACACCGATCAGACTCAAGGCGCCAATCACCATCCCCCCCATGGTCCAGGGCATGGCGCGACCGAGACCACGAAAATCTTCCAACCGGCTGCCACCAACCCGGCACACCACCGCCGCTACCGCAATAAACAGTGCCGCCTTGATCAAGCCGTGATTAAACAGATGCAGCAGCGCCGCCTGCAAACCCAGCGCATTGCCAAGGCCAACACCAATTACCAGATAACCGATCTGACCGACACTGGAGAGCGCAAAAACGCGTTTGACGTTGTTTTGTCGAATCGCTGCGAGCGATGCCAGTATTACCGCAATCGCGCCCAGCAACAGGAAGAGTTTGCCAACCGGGAACAGCGCATTGACCGCCTCGGGGCCAAGCACCTCAAAATACATGCGGATAAACAGATAGAGCGCCACCTTGGTCGCTGATGCTGCAAGAAACGCCGTGGCCATCGATGGCGCCTGACTGTAAGCGTCAGGTAACCAGCCGTGCAACGGAAACAGCGCCAGCTTCATGGCAATACCGATCACAATAAAGGCAAAGGCCGCCGCCACAAGCCGCTGCTCTTCCAGCCCCGGCAGAAGCTGCGCCATATCGGCCATATTCAGTGTGCCCGTCAGGCTGTAGAGAAAACCAATGCCGATAAGGTAAAAAGTCGCGCCAATGGTACCCACAATCAGATATTGATAGGCCGCGAACAGCGCTCTGCGATCCCGCCCCAGAGCCACCAGTGCATAGGTCGCCAGTGAAGAGATTTCCAGAAAGACGAACACATTAAAGGCGTCGCCCGTGGCAACAATACCCTGCAACCCAGCGAAACAGAGCAGAAACAAAACATAAAAGGGCGAATGCCGGGGTTCGGGCAGCTCAGCGGTCAGACTGCTATTGGCACCGATGATGACCGCGGCGGCCACCAGATTAATCAATAGCAGCACGAAGGAAGACAGAGCATCGATACGGTACTCAATGCCCCAGGGCGCTTCCCACCCCCCCAATGCATAACTGATCGGGCCGCTTGCCTGAACCTGCATAAACAGGGCGATGCTAATCCCCAGCGACAAGAGGCAGGCGAGACAGGCAAAAAGCCATGCCGCGCGGGCCCGCTCAAGAATCAGACAGGTTGGCGCAGCAAGCAGCGGGACAACAACCTGAAGAACAGCAAGATGACTCAGCACGGCTTATCCTGTTCCAAAATGACTTCTTCCTCGACACTTCCGTATGCGCGCTTGATTCGAAGCACCAGCGCCAGCGCCAAGGACATCGTGGCAATCCCCACCACAATAGCGGTGAGAATCAAAACCTGCGGTAAGGGATTGGAGTAAAGCTCAGCCCCTTCAATCACTATGGGTGCAGTTCCACCGCTCACCTTCGCCGTGCTGATATAAAATATGAACACAGAGGTCTGAAAAATATTTAGACCAATCAACTTTTTGACCAGATTCCCCTGAGCCATGACGATGTACAAACCCACCACCATCAACAGCACCACGATCAGATAGTTATAATAATCCGCCATTACTCCTCCAGCTCATCACGGCTGCGAGTGGCACGGGTGAAAGCAAAAAAGATAAGCACCATGGCCGATGCCACAGTTATACCCACACCCAATTCAATGAGAATGATACCGATGTGCTGGCCGGTGACGGGATCGCTCGCCAACACCGAGTAGTTCAGATACTCACCGCCAACCAGGAAACTCGCTAGACCCACGCTGCCGTAAATCAGGACACCCAACGCCACCAGCCAGCGCAAAACGCCTAACGGCACGACCCGTTGGGCATTGCTGAGACCAAACAGCATGGCATAAAGAATGATCCCCACCGCAAATATAACCCCGGCCTGAAAACCTCCGCCCGGACCATATTCGCCATGAAACTGCACGTAAAGACCAAACAACAGAATCAGGGGGATCAGCATTTTGCCCACAATACGCAGCACTTTGTGCTCGGCCATGAGGGCTTGCGTGGACTGCTGTGGCGTTTTCGGTCGACAACCTAACAGGATAACCACCACGCCAACCGCCGCCGTAAAGATCACCACGACTTCACCGAGGGTATCGAAACCCCGATAGCTCGCGAGAACGCTGGTCACCATATTTGGAATGCCGATTTCATCGGGCGAATCCAGAATATATCGCTGCGCAACGTGAGCATGAGAAGGTGCGTCAACCGCACCGAAGGGCGGCATCTGCACAACCGCTGCAAACAGGCCTCCGGCGAGCACCGCCATCAATAAAAGGGGAAAATAACGGACACGCCGACCTGCCGCCTCGTAGCGGCCGACACTACTCAAGACAGTCAGCATCAACAAGGGGAAAATACCCGCGCCAACAGCCGCTTCAGTGAATGCCACATCGGCAGCATCCATAAGTATGAAAAAGCTGGCCGATAGCAAGCCGTATATGCCCGACAACATCACCGTGGCAAACAGATCCCGTGCCCGCGCCATAGCCAGAGCCACAATGATCAGCAGGGTTAAAACCGATATATCAAGCAAGGTACCGATGACAAAAACTCCCGACTAATGACGCTCGTTATTCGCATTATCGCCCTGGGGCCGGAGGCCACCGTGAAGCGCCGATTTAGCAAGGGCGTGGCTGGCTGTAGGGCCGGTAATCATCACAAATAGCAATATAAATAAAAGTTTGAACAGTGGCAGCCCCCAACCGGAGTGCAGCATCAAACCCAGCACAATCAGCGTGGCCGCCATAGTTTCAGTGACCCCCGCCGCGTGCATACGGGTAAAGAAATCAGGGAAGCGCAGCACCCCCAATCCGCCGGAGAAAATCAGAAAGGCACCCAGCAGCAGGCATACCGAACTTAGCAGAGTGGTCAACTCAGGCATCTTTACCCACCTCAT
Organism: Litorivivens sp.; assembly: GCA_041638115.1. GTDB lineage: Bacteria > Pseudomonadota > Gammaproteobacteria > Pseudomonadales > Spongiibacteraceae > Litorivivens. Next base: position 5,145 of record JBFKXO010000030.1, read on the forward strand.
CGTGGACCTTGCCCGAGCCGTATTCGAAAAAGCGCAACACCGCAATCACACTGATAAAGTTGATCAGCGCGTAAATCAGGGCGACGTCGAGAAAGTCTGGCCGCCCAACGATATAACTCACCACGGCGATAAGAAGCACCGTTTTGGTGCCAAACAGATTAACCGCCAAAATGCGGTCGTAGATGGTCGGTCCAAGTAAGGCGCGGGCAATGGCCATGGCCATCACTACAATCAGAGCGATTGCGACTGCCGTCAGTATCATTCGCCGTGTCGCTCCAGGTTGCTCACGCGGCGATCCATCTCGCCGGCACGTAAATCTTCCAAACCCTCGCGGCTTAGCGCATGCACATAGACCCGATCATCTTCCAGATCCATTGCCACTGTCCCAGGCGTGAGAGTGATTGAATTGGCGTATATCACGCGCCCGATATCACTGGTCTGACTGAGGGGCAGCCACTCAGCACAAGGAGAGATGCTATTTCGACCCGACCACACACGCTTAACAACATCGATATTACTTACAATCAACTGACCTACCAGCCAGACATAGTAGCTGGGAAGCTTGAGACTGAACAAATGAAGAGGGTGGGACTCATGGTCGATAACATCCATGCGATGTGTCAGGTACACCACAAAGATCGCGGAACACAAGCCGAAGCTTAGCAACAGCGGTTTGTAATAGCCTGAGTTGATCAGCCAGAAGGTGGCGAGCACCAGAAAAATGCTGACGGTATGCTTCATATTGGTATTACCGCTCCGGAAAAGCCGATAGCTACTTTAGCGATTTCTGAGCGCGCTGTGTACCGTCAATCGACCGATATCACTCATTGCGACTAGCCCCAAAGAGCACTCATTCTCCTGAGCGTACACATTTCTGTCAACCAAACACGCCGCCTATCAGCAGACTGTGCTGCCAACTAATGCCCCAGCCCCATCATAGATCACTCATAGCCTGGGCCATGAGTTGTCTTTGGCCGGAGAGACGCCCTACAAAGGATACCGTCGCCGCCGGCACAACACGTCTATTTAGATGGCGGAGCTGCTTCGGCCGCACGCGCCAGCGCGGGGTCTTCGCTTACCGCAATACTTCCCGCCCCGCGCGGCGGCAGCAAGTCCAGAGCATTACGTCGCCCCACCTGATCTGCGGCCTCTTTAGGCAGTTTTCCGAGCAGGCCGGCATAGCCGCCGAGGTTTTCATCCAAACCGGTAAATTTGCCCACCTTGTCACTACCGATCAGGAAACGGTTGGGAAACTTTTCGATCAACGCCAACCAATCCCCATCGACCTCTTCCTTGTCTTTAAACAGATAGTGGTCGCGAACACTCCAGGAAAGATCGATATACAGGTTCGGGTAACTCTCGAGCAGATCACCAAGAATATCCGGCAGATTGGCTATCGGTTTTTGCAGCGCTTCAATCGACTCACTGGTGCCCGCATGCGCCAGTACAAAACAGGTGTCCGGGTTTTCCTTAAGCGCATTTTCAAGCTCTGGTTGAAAAATAGGCTCGTCTTCGCGCAATGACGACAGGTTACTGTGCAACAGCACCGGCATCTTGTGCTTGGCTGCTACTTTATACACCTTCATCAAGGCCGGGTGATCAGCGCGCGGCGTTTCACCGGCCGTCAGGGCCGTCAGCGCATCGTGACGCGTGAGTATTTCACCAATGCCTTGCCACAAGCCCGGGTAGCGTTTAATCAGCATTTCCACCTGATCTGCCGCATTCATATCGGTGGGGTTAAAGCCACTGATAAAGGGGGCAAACCGTTCACGCTGAGCTGCTGGCAGGCTGAGCAGATCTCGGGCCAGAATATCGTCGGTGCCACTGAAATAATAGAGCGGCGACTCGTCACCCAGATAGTAACGCGGTCGTTTTGGCGCACTGGCATCCCATTTTTTGATCACCGGCAGGCCGAAGATCCACACCTTCTCCACCCCCGCCTCATCCATAGCCTGAAGCAATTCCTGGGTACCGTTGGTCTCCTGCATGAAGTTCACATAATGCAGATGAGCATCGACCAGAGAGGGTTTGTCGCCAGCTAGCGTGACGCTTGCCGAAAGGGCGATAAGAGTTGAAGCAACGATCCTTGAAGCACGCACGGTTTTCCTCCTGTTGCGCTCAAAGACCGTCACTTTGTCAGCAGAGTTCCTGCGCTTTGGATGGCTTCGTTAAAATTTACGACAATCAAGGCTGACCGGGGCCCCAGAATCTTAAGCAATCGAACGATTAGCCGGGCATCAGGTAAACAGTCTGTCCATCCGCGCGACCGCTTCCTCAAGTCGATCCATCGACGTTGTGTAGGCAAAACGCACATGCTCATGTTCGCGAAAACGCCCAAAGTCGGCACCGGGGGTTATTGAAATACCATGCTGCTCCAGCATATCAACGCAGAACTGAGCGCTGTTCCCGCCAAAGTTTTCAATTCCGGCGTAAAGGTAAAGGGCACCTGCCGGGGTGTGTGGAATAGTAAAGCCCAGACGACGCAGTTCCGGTAGCAGGAAATCCCGGCGCCGTTTGAACTCATCCCGGCGGCTGTTAAGGATACCCCGAGTCTCGGCCTCGAATGCCGCCAAGGCACCGTATTGCCCCATCGTCGACATGGAGATAAACAGGTTCTGGGCCAGTTTTTCCAACTCTGGCACGGCCTGGGATGGCGCAACGAGCCAGCCCAGACGCCAACCGGTCATTCCGAAATACTTGGAAAAACTGTTGATGACAAAGGCCTGGTCGGTAAGGGAAAGAATACTCGCCGCTTTCTCATCATAATCCAGCCCATGGTAGATCTCGTCGACAATCAGGTGGCCATTTTTTCGCTCACACAAGGCGTGCAGGTCGCGCAGTTCGTCAGCGGTTAAAATTTCACCGGTGGGATTGGCAGGCGAAGCCACTATCGCACCCACGGTGTTATCACGCCACGCCGCCTCAGCCTTGGCCGCAGTAAGCTGATAGCGGTCCTGCGGGCCCACCGGTACCAATTGACCTTCACCTTCGACCAGACGGAAAAAATTGCGGTTGCAGGGGTAGCCCGGGTCGGTCATCAAAATGCCATCACCGGGATTGAGCAACAGCGCGGACACCAGCAGCAAGGCCCCCGACGCACCCGGCGTGATCATAATGCGCTCGGGCGCGATATCGAGCCCATAGTCACTCTGGTAATAACGGGCAATCGCTTCGCGCAATTCAGGAATACCGGCCGCCTGGCTGTAGTGGGTTTCGCCCCGCCCCAAGGATTGCTGGGCGGCACGAATAATAGGCTCGGCCGTCGAAAAGTCCGGCTCGCCGGCCTCCAAGCGCACAATGTCGTGACCCGCTGCAGCTAGCTGCTTGGCCCGGGTAAGCACCTCAACCACACGAAAGGGTTCAATATCCTGCAGACGTCGCGCATAGGGTCGGACCAAGGTGTTACCTCCGGTAAAAAGACCTATGTTACCAATGTTCGAGGTCCCCGCCACCGCCCAAGCGGCGTATCTGGTCTATACTTTCACTCTGCCCGGACCGGGCGCAGAACTGCCGAACTGCGCGGTATTTGTTATGGCGCAAGCGCAGGTTATCTGATAGCTTTGCCGCTTTAGCGCCGGGGGTAGCAAGCCGTGCAGGCTCGCTGCGGCGCACTTCCAGTCGTTGATGGAGAGATTGAATCAATGCCAGCAAAGCAAAAAGAAGCGGGAGTGTTCAAAAACTTCGAACCCTATAAGCCAAAAAAGGGTGAGGAGTATATGAATGACGCGCAAAAGGATCACTTCCGCAATATTCTGCTCAAATGGAAGTCTGAGCTGATGGAAGAAGTGGATCGCACCGTGACCCACATGAAAGATGAAGCAGCCAACTTCCCTGATCCAGCCGACCGCGCGACGCAGGAAGAGGAATTCAGCCTGGAGCTGCGCACCCGCGATCGCGAACGCAAGCTGATCAAGAAGATCGAGTCCACACTGAATCTTATCGACAACGACGATTACGGATTCTGTGATACCTGTGGCGTGGAGATCGGCATCAAGCGGCTTGAAGCCCGCCCGACGGCCAGCCTCTGCATCGATTGCAAAACCCTCGACGAAATCAAGGAAAAGCAGGAACACGGCTGATTCTGCCCGGGCGGCCCGGCGGCCGCCCACCCGTTGTCATGACACATCCTCCTTATATTGGCCGCTTCGCACCCTCTCCTACCGGCCCACTGCACATTGGCTCTCTTATCGGCGCGCTCGCCAGTTACCTTGATGCCAAAGCCCATGGCGGCCAGTGGTTGCTTCGCATGGAGAACATTGACCCACCGCGCGAAATCGACGGCGCCGATGCCCGGATCCTCACCACCCTGCAACGCCACGGTCTGCACTGGGATGGTGACGTGCTGGAGCAGCGCTCGCGCTACGAGGCCTACGAGGCGGCACTGGCAAATTTGATAAGCGCCGGACACGCCTTTCACTGCAGTTGCTCGCGACGCCAACTGGCACGATTTGACGGTATTCACCGGGGGGCCTGCGTCGCAACGGCGGATCCCGAGGATTGCGCTATCCGTTTACGGGTGCCCGACTCGACGTGGCAGGCCAGTGATTTTCTGCAAGCCCCACTACAGCAAAATCTTGCAGCCGAAGTCGGTGATTTCATCCTGAAACGCCGCGACGGCTACTACGCCTACCAATTGGCCGTCGTCATCGATGATGGTTTTCAGGGCATTACCCACATTATACGCGGCTCTGACCTTTGGGTTTCAACGCCCCGACAGATCTTTCTCCAGTCGTTGCTGGGCTTATCAACGCCTCAGTATCTCCATTTCCCGGTGATCATTGGGTCCGATGGTCACAAATTGAGCAAGCAAACCTTTGCCGCTGCCGTCGAAGACAGCCGAGCCATAGACAATCTGCGACTGGCCTTGCACTTTCTGAATCAACCACCGCCCCGCCAGCGCCACAGCATCGACAGTCTGCTGCAATCTGCCATCGACAACTGGGATCGCACTCGCCTGCCCCCCGTGATGGGTCAACCCGAGTCGGCGTTTTACAAGCATGGAGAGCCTCAATTACCATAACCCCACTTCTGTCGGGGTTCCTGGATGCTCATTCAATCCTCTCTCATACTGCTGTTTGCGGTGTTTTTCCTGTTTGCACCGTCATTGGAACAATGGCTGCTCGATGGCAGCACGGCCTGGTATCGCCCCCACCTGATCTGGCTGGGCGTGGTGGTATTTGTCTATATCAGCCAGCGCCAGGACCGCCCACGGCATGAATCCTGACCTGCACATCCTGTTCGCGCTGGGTACCGGCTACCTGGTACTGCTATTCGCCATCGCCTACGCCGCCGAACGCCACCTGATCCCAGACCGCATCATCAACCACCCGGCCACATTTGTACTGTCGCTATCAGTTTTTGTCAGCGCCTATGGCATTTACGGGATCGTCGACTACGCCCGTCAGGCCGGCTACAGCTACATGAATTACTACCTCGGGATTTCCGCAGCCTTTATTGTCTACCCCCTGTTGTTGTCACCGCTGATGCGTATCTGTCAGTCCTATCGTTTGAATTCCCTGGCTGACGTACTCACCTTCCGTTTTCGCAGCCAGTGGGCGGGCTCGCTGGTAACCCTTTTCATGCTGATTGCGATGCTGCCGCTGCTCTCCCTGCAAATTCAGGCAGTGACGGAATCCATGCTGGTGCTGACGCATAGCGATGCCAGCTCCGGCGGCCAGCGCAATTTACTGGCCTTGCTGTTTTGCATATTCATCTCCGTTTTCGCGATCCTGTTCGGCTCACGCCATCTGAACTCCCGTGAAAGCCATCGCGGCCTGGTCACTGCCATCGCCTTTGAATCCATCGTCAAATTGGTGGCCCTGCTGATGATCGGCTACTTTTCTGTGGCGCTGGTATTTGGCGGCTTCGCCGAGATGCAAACCTGGCTCGGGTCTCAGCAGCATTTGATCAATGCGCTCAATACCCCGGCGGGCGCAGACAGCACCCGCATGTCGCTGGTGATGTTTTTTGCCAGCGCTGTGTGCCTGCCTCATGTCTTTCACCTGTTGTTTGCGGAAAATCCTCGCTCGGCCAATCTGAAGTTCGCTAGCTGGGGCATCCCTCTCTACTTATTGCTGATCAGCCTGCCCGTCCTCCCCATTTTCTGGGCAGGGGAAGCACTGAACACGAACATCGCGCCTCAGTTTTACTCACTGGCGATCGGTATGGAAACCGGCCACTCCTGGCTCACTTACGTGGTCTATGTGGGCGGCTTGTCAGCGGCCAGTGGTGTGATTATTGTCGCGACTCTGGCGCTGGCGTCGATGTCGCTGAATCACCTGATCCTGCCCCTGTATCAGCCGGACAGTAAAACCGATATCTATCAATGGTTGCTGCGCATACGCCAACTGCTGGTGGCCGTCATCATTCTCACCGGTTTTGTGTTCTACCAATGGATGCCAGACAAACACACCCTGACACAGCTGGCCATCACCGCCATCTCCGGCTGCGCCCAGTTTCTGCCCGGCACCCTGGCCATTTTGTACTGGCCACGCGCCAATAGCCTGGGCCTGATCGCTGGTCTACTCGCTGGCTTTCTGGTGTGGGCACTCGGTTCGCTGGCCACGCTGGTGGATGTGATTGATGCCCACTGGATACAATCCTTTTATGTCGCGGATCTGCCGGAAGAACTGCACTGGGTCGCAGTGATGGCCCTGTCATTGACCGCCAACGCGCTGGTGTTTATCGCGGTTTCCCTGCTGACCCCAACCCGCAATGAAGAACGCATAGCCGCAGAAGTGTGCACCCTGGACGATCTGAACCGTCCTTCGCGTCAACTACTTGACCTGCGCGATGCAGCCGAAATGCAACAGCGCCTTGCCTACGCGCTAGGTGAACACGTCGCCCACCGCGAAGTATCCAAGGCGCTGGAGGAGCTGCAACTCACGCCAGATGAGCGCCGCCCCTACGCCCTGCGCAGGCTGCGAGACCGGATTGAAATCAATCTCTCAGCCTTGATGGGCCCCGGCGTTGCCAAGTCCCTGGTGGACGAGCAATTACCCTACGCCAATGGCCCCACGGCCGGCAGCGAGGATATTACGTTTATCGAAAGCCGGCTGGAGTTGTACAACGCCCACCTGACCGGTCTGGCAGCCGACCTCAACAACCTGCGCCGCTATCACCGACAAACCCTCGACGAGTTACCCATCGGTTTGTGCTCGCTGGGAACTGACGGCGAGATCCTGATGTGGAACCGGGCGATCAGTGAACTATCAGGCATCGCCAGTGAAGAGATCACCGGTTCACGCCTCACAGACCTGGATTCACAATGGCAGACCCTGCTTCACGACTTCGTCAACAGCGAGGATTTGCACTGGCGCAAGCACAACTTTCAGCAGGGTCCTTTTACCCGGGTACTCAACCTGCACAAAGCCTCCGTCGATCCTTTGTCGCGCAGCGAACAGGTCATCATTGTCGAAGACGTGACGGATACTCACCTGATGGAAAGCAAGTTGACCCACCAGGAACGTCTCGCATCGATTGGACGGCTGGCCGCCGGGGTTGCCCATGAGATTGGCAACCCGGTCACCGGTATTGCCTGCCTGGCGCAAAACCTGCGGTTTGATTCCGACGACCCGGAAATCCTCGACAGCGCCGACCAGATTATCAAACAGACCCAGCGCATCACTGGCATTGTCCAGAGCCTGGTCAATTTTGCCCATCAGGGGCGCGACGCCCAAACCAGCAATATTGAAGCGGTAGATGTTCGCCACTGTGTCAACGAAGCCATTCAGTTGCTGACGCTCGATCGCGAAGCGCGGCCCGTACGCTTTCTTAATCAGTGCCCGGAGGGCTTGATCTGCGCTGCCGACAACCAGCGCCTGATTCAGGTATTTATCAATCTGCTGTCGAACGCCCGGGATGCAAGCAACGATGACGGCGAGATTCGTATCAGCGCGACCCGCGACAATACGCTGGTACGCATTGCCGTATGCGATGACGGCTCGGGGATTCCTTCCGATGCGCTGGAGCGCATTTTCGAACCCTTCTTTACCACCAAGGAGCCCGGCAAAGGCACCGGTTTGGGCCTGGCACTGGTCTACAACATCGTGGAAGACCTGAACGGAGAGATTGGCATAGAAAGCCCCGCCTCAGGCCGCGATCACGGTACTTGCGTCCACCTCGCCTTTGGGCAGTATGAGGGCCAGGCCTGACCCGGACTGGCAAATGCCGCACGGACGCGGTATTTTGTGATGTTACGATTCGGCTGGGGATTTTGGTAACACATAGCCCCGCCCC
>JBFKXO010000031.1:0-13356 GCA_041638115.1 Litorivivens sp.
AAAAACACCCGCACCAAGGAAGAACGCGAAAGCCAGTATCATGAGGTGCTGGAAAAATCCCTCGCCAGCGCCGCCAAGGCCTGTGACCGCGTGATTTTCCTGTCATCCTTTTCAGTCTACGGCGACGGCGGTTTGGGGACAGACCCCATCACCGAAGACACGCCCACCAGCAACCATGAAGAACCCTCCTCCAAGTACTATCAGGCTGCCGAACGGAATGCCCTGAGCGTAAGCGGTGGGTGCGTGCTGCGCCTACCCGATATTCACGGCGCACCCGGCGACATGACTTTTACCCAACGGGTAAAACTCGCCCACGACTATTTTGGTGGCAGAGCGCTGTTTGGCGCAGACGCGCCGCTGTACACCATCCATTTTGAAGATGTGGTTAACGCTGCCGTTCACGCGCTGGAAAAAGGCCTGACCGGCATTTACAACGTGTGCGACAACGACAACCTGCCGCCCACCAACCAGCAAATTTTTGATGCGATCTGCGACAAGGAAGGCTGGTCGCGACTGGAATTCCTGAACCAGATCAAGGCACCCAACCGCAAAATTTCCGCCGACAAACTCTACGCCACCGGCTATCGGGTTCAGCACGAAGACCCCAACGCCGCTCTGTTGGAGGCCTGAACCATGGCTAACGTTGTCATTACCGGCAGCACCAAAGGGATCGGTCGCGGACTGGCTGCCGAGTTTGCCCGTCTAGGTCACAACGTCATGATCGCCGGCCGCAGCCAGCAGGCGATTGATGAAGCCATTGCCAAAATCGGCGCGCAGCCGGGTACCGTTTCAGGTCGCCCTTGCGAGGTTTCGCAAAAAGAGCAGGTTCAGGCCTTATGGGATGCCGCCGTTGCCGAGTTTGGCAGCGTGGATATCTGGCTCAACAACGCCGGTCTGGCGCGCACGGTATGGCCCATTCTGGAAACGCCTGACGAAGAAATTCAGGCGATGGTGACCACCAACATGTTCGGCACCATCTTCGGTTCAAAAGTGGCCATCAGTGGCATGAAAAAGCAGGGCCACGGCAAACTGTTCAATATGCTGGGTGGCGGTAGCGATGGTGAGTTTTTCCCGGGCATCGGCATCTACGGCACCACCAAGCGCGGCCTGAATTACTTCACCGACGCATTGATCAAAGAGAACAAAGACACTCCGCTAGTCATCGGCAAAATCCGCCCTGGCATGGTCATTACCGAAGCCGTCGTACGTGAAGCCAAAGCCGACCTCGACAACTTCAACAAGAGTCGCAAGACCATGAACAACCTGTGCGACACGGTGGAAACCGTATCGCCCTATCTGGTTGAGCAGATTCTGAAGACCGAAAAATCCGGCACCAAAATTCGCTGGCTGACCGGCGGCAAAATCGCTAAGCGCATGATGCTGAGCCGCTTCAAAAACCAGCCGGACAAATTCGAGGCCTTTGGCCTGTAACACCTATCCAGAATAAAACGAGGAAACCACATTGAACGCGAACGCCGCAAAAACCGCTGACACAAAAACCATCGACCAGTTTCTGTCTGAAAACCCCAATGTAGACGTAAGCAAGGCCTGGGAGCGCAGCTGGAATATCCTGACCGATATCAAGGACAAGATCGCCGCACGTTTTCCTAATATCGCTCTAGACCCGACGTGTGCAGGTCGCGAGTACTACACCTCGCCTAACGGTGAATTTGAGGGATCGTACCAATCGTGGACTGGCGAAGGTATGGATTGGCTGGTCAGCTCCTGGCTGGGCAATCGCAAGGCCAGCATTCTGGATATGAATGCCACCGCGTTTCTGGGGCAGGAAACAGACGTACCGCACTTCATCATGGTGTTCGGCACCATTCCCAAACTGTTTTTCTACTTTGATCTGGTGCCCCGCAAAGACCTGCGCACTAACCCCGAGTATCTGGAAAAGTACTACGGCGGCGAAGCCAATGAAGATTTTCTGGCCCTGCGCGGTCACCCCGATTTTCAGTGGTCGGTCAGCCACGGTACCTATATGCGCGCCCTCCTGTCGCCTTCTGCACTGAGCCTGAGCGCCGAGCTGGAAGACAAAAACATCGATGTGCTGGAAGAGTACGCCTACAAATTCCTCAACCGCTGGTTGGGCTGGCTCGACAATGCTACCCCGACGCCGGAAAGCGAGCGCGTTGCCCAGCAGCAATATGACCACACGGTGCGACGCCTGGGTTATGAGCTTGATCCGATGAACAAACTGGCCGCCCAGGTGTTTGGTGAGGATCAGGTTGAGAAGATGATTCAGATGCGCCTTGGTGATGAGCAAATAGCCAAAACGCGTAAATACTGAAAACCCTCCCTCACCCCAGCCCTCTCCCAGTGGGAGAGGGAGCTCTACATTCGAACCGGAGTGCTGCCGGCCCCCTCTCCCTTGGGGAGAGGGCTGGGGTGAGGGGCAACAGGACTCGAACCATGCTCCCGACCCGCTTTCTAGGCATTACCCTCACCGACGGCATCAAGCGTCGCCACCTTGTCGCCTATCTGCTTGCCGCGCTGATTTCTTCCGGCTATGCCGGCGCTCTGGCCATCCTCCAGCCCGGTCTGCTGGCGGTGATGAATATCCCCATCGCCGATCAGGGCTCGCTGACCGGATTGCTCGCCGCACTGCAGGAAGTGGTACTGATTGCAATGATGCCGCTCTTCGGGGTCATGGCAGATCGCTCGGGCCGGCGGATGGTCTACGCGATTGGGCTCGGATTAACTGCACTGGGCTTTTTCCTCTATCCCTTCGCCAACAGCATCAGCGAATTGATTGCCTACCGACTGATTGTCGCTTTTGGCGGTGCCGCCATGATCGGCATGATGGTCACGGTCATTGCGGACTACGCCAGTGAGGCCGATCGCGGCAAAGCCAACGGCTTGCAGGGCTTTATCGCAACCATCGGCGCTTTTATTCCTCCCATTCTTGGTTTCATGCCCGGTGTGTTTGCCAAACAAGGCATGTCCGAGCTCGCCGCTCAGCAGATGACCTTTGCCATCGGCGGCGCGATGGGTGTTGTCGGCACCATCATTGTATTGATTGGACTGGCGCCTCACGTGAAGCGCCCCAGTTCAGAACACGAACCCGTTATGCAAATGCTGAAAAACGGTCTGGCGGCGGCCAAAGATCACGGTGTCGCCCTATCCTATGGCGCGGCTTTTATCTCGCGCGGTGATCTCGCCGTTACCGGTGCTTTTATGGGTTTGTGGCTGGTCCAGTTTGGCACCCAGAATCTGGGTATGGCGCCCAGTCAGGCCATGCAGGAACTCGCGGTGCCACGAGTACTCACCACCGTCAGTGGTGCCATGGTCGGCGCCTTGCTGATGGGCTTTATCAGTGACCGCATCCGCCGCGGCACGGCCGTAATGTTAGCCTCGGGACTGGCAGCCGCCGTTTATCTGTCAGTTTCGTTTGTCGACGACCCTACTGCGCCTTGGGTTTTCGCGCTGCTGGGGGTGATGGGCGTTGCTGAAATCAGCGCCTTTGTCAGCTCGCAAGCACTCGTGGGCCAGCAGGCACCGGCCGCACGCCGCGGTGCCGTCATCGGCTTTTTCGGCACAGCCGGCGCCATCGGCATTATGGTCGGTACTGCCGGCGGCGGCTGGATGTTTGGCGCGATTTCTCCGGCAGCGCCTTTCGTCCTATTTGGCGTGTTGAACGCTGTCGTTTTTGTTTGGGCCATAGCGGTCAACAACAAGATAGAAAAACCGGAACCCGTGGAGGATACCGTACCATGCGCTACCGTCTAATCGTCACCGCACTGACGCTGCCATTCGTGGCCTCCTGCAATGACAGCAGCTCTTCATCTGCGCCGCCACCAAGCGGCGGGACGCCGGTGACCGAGAGCTATCACTACGTGGAGTACCCGGTTAAAGCCGAGCAGACCTCTTCAGCCTTTTTGGCAGTCGGTGATCTGGATGGGAATAGCGACAACGGTCTCGATATTTTTCTATCAACACTGGTAGAGCAAACACCGCCCGGCCCACCTAACCCGGCCTCGCGCGGTGCATTGCGCAAATTCAATACCAGCGGTTGCGATACACCGGGGGTCAATTGCCTGGCAGGCCCGTGGGAGGAAACGCTACTGATTGGCGTCAATGATCCTCAGGGGTACCCCTTTATCAATACACCCCAGCTGTTCGATATCAATGGCGACGATCAACTGGACGTGATCGTGCAGACAGGTTTTCTCAGCACACTTGGTGGCGCCCACTTCTGGTTGGATGGCAATGAAATCAATGCAGGTTCGCGACCTAACCACAATTACTTTTCACTGTCTCACACAACCCCCATTACCAACGGCCTGTTTTTCTGGCATGAATCCGATCAGGCTGATCTCGATGGCGATGGGCTGCAGGATATCGTGACCACATCCGGTAAAACCCAGCATCCGGGCAATCCGCTGGGATCACCTGACGGAAACGAAGAACTGAAAGTGGAATGGTATCGGCAAACCGCGGCTGGGAGCTTTGAGTACCACCAGATTATCGCCGAGGACAAAAACGGAAACGAGATCAGCAGTATCGGTGGTGTGTTTGTCAAACTTCACGATATCGATGACGATGGTGACAAGGATATTGTTCTCACACAGTTTTTTAACCACACCTACGAAACCGTGCCGCCCGAGCGCCTCAACCCGTCGATCGTCTGGCTGGAAAACATAACCAGCCCGGCCCTGTCCAACGGCTATGCCGGAAAATGGAAATACCACATCATCGACAGCACCATAGGCCTTGGCTATCACATGGAGTTTGTCGACATCGACCACGATGGAAAAGATGAACTCGTAGTCGACAACCACAATAACGATGGCGACCCGCGCTGGCAGGATGAAGACGGCAACGTAGTGGTACCACCCGGCATCTACTGGTTTGAAATTCCGAACAACCCAACAGAAGTGAGCCAGTGGGAAAAACACGTGATTTCCGAGAACATGGGCGTCACCCTTTACTACGGCAACCCCGCCAGCCAGGGCGTGCCCGGCATTTTCAATGTCGGCGACATCAACAATGACGGCTTGCTGGACGTGGCAGTTCCCGGCGATGGCAACAGCAAGCTTTACGCCTTTATCCAGCAGAGTGACGGCAGCTTCCGGGAGGATATCGTGGATGAGGCCAAGATGTTTGGCATGGCCATCGTCGCGGATATCGACGGCGATGGTTTGAACGAAATAGTCGCCGCACAGCACAATTCATTGGATATGGACCCATCAGAAACCGACAGTCCTGATGACCTGCAGCTGCCCCCGGGCAAGCTATCAATCTACCGCTACGAGGCAACTACCGGCGAATAAATTCGCTGAAGCTCACCGCAATCGACGTCAGCGTTAATCACCAGGGATAGGGCGCCCGATCACGAAACAAGCCACCGGACGGGCCGTCGCTTTGCAGCGTCGCAAGCCAGACGATGGTGTCAGCGCCTTCGTCCACACTGCGCGGCGCATCGGGCCCGCCTAGCGCGGTTTTTACCCAGCCTGGGCAGGCTGCGTTCACGAGAATATGCGGGAATTCCTTTTCCAGCTCTTTGGCCAGAAGAACAGTCATCGCATTCAGCGCCGCCTTGGAACTGCGATAGGCAACTGTCGAACCCATTTGCATTTCGCTCATGGACGCCAGCTCGGTCGAGACATTGACCACCCGGCCCTCTCCGCGTTGCTTGATCAGTGGCACCAGCAACTGACAGCAATGCAGGGCACCAATCACGTTGGTTTCCAGCGTTTCCCGCAGACACTCTGCCGACAAGTCAAAAAAGGATTGCCACTGATCCAGCGCGACGCCGGCATTGTTGATCAGGATATCCAGGCCACCAAAGCGCTGTTCGACCGCGCTGGCCAGGTCGACTACTGAATCCCTGTTATCGACCGTCAGCGGAACCACCTCTACCGGAAGCCCCTGTGACTGCAACGCCCTCAGTTCGTCTGCCGCTTCCGGTTTGCGGCAACCTGCCAGTACGCGAATTCCCTGCTCTGCCAGTTGCCTAACTACCGCCAGGCCAATACCGCGATTGGCGCCGCTGACCACGGCAATCTTTTCATTTTCTGTCTTCATGGGTTTTCCGCCTTCTCACTTTAACCGGGTTCAACTTGCGCAATAAATTCTATTGTTATATCTTTATTACATTAACATAAGCACCCCGGCTCACCAAGAGCCGCCCCGTCAGAGAATGCGTGATGACTGATTACTACGGATACCGCAAAAAATTCGCGGTGCTGGTTCCCTCCACCAACACGGCAGTGGAAACCGAGTACCACAAAATGTGCCCAGAGGGCGTGGCACTCGCGACACGAGCCTGTGTGATTCCGCCCTTTAATGTTCAAAGCGAAGACGACTTTGTGAACATGGTGAAAGCCATCGGCGCCGCCACCGAACAAGGCCTGCGGGATGCCCTGACCTGCCAGCCCGACCACGTGATATTCGGCTATTCCGCCGAAACCTTCTGGGATGGCAAAGAGCGTTCAGATCGGGAATTCCAGCGCTACAACCAGATTGCCCAGGAGGTGGGTGGCTGCAATATCACCTTCGGCGCGCAGGCGATTCTCGACGCACTGGCCTGCTATCCGTGGGTAAAACGCATTGGCGTGATCAGCCCCTACATGCCGGTCGGCGACAATCAGGTGGTGAAATTTCTCGGCGATATCGGCTATGACGTGGTACGGATCAAGGGTCACTGCTCAGACAGCCCGGTCAATATTGCCCACGAAGACTTCGGCAAAACCCGGCAGCTGGTGCGCGAGGTCGACGGCGGCGATGTGGACCTGATTCTGCAAGCCGGTACCAATCTGTATTTTGTTGAACTGGCTGCACAGCTGGAACAGGAACTGGGCAAGCCGGTACTGGCCATAAACGCCCTGACCTTCTGGCACGCCCTGCGCAATAACGGCATTCCAGATCGCATTCGCGGTTTTGGATCGCTGCTGGCCGAGCATTAATTCAACAAAGAATTGCTTAACCCTCTCAGGGTGCCAGTCCAGGCCGGAGCTTTCTCGGTTCGCTCCTCCCCCAAACTGGACTGGCGCCCGCCCTTTTCGGGAAGGCCACATGCCCATACTTTTCGCTACCGTCCTTATTGACCTGATCGGCTTCGGCATCATCATTCCGATTCTGCCGTTCCTCGCCCCTCAGTTGGGCGGCGACG
The DNA here is from genome assembly GCA_041638115.1 of Litorivivens sp. Lineage (GTDB taxonomy): Bacteria > Pseudomonadota > Gammaproteobacteria > Pseudomonadales > Spongiibacteraceae > Litorivivens. Next base: position 7,118 of record JBFKXO010000031.1, read on the forward strand.
CGATGGATATCGCTCTGCTGCTCGCGATTTACTCGGTATTTGGCGGCCTGTGCGGGCCGTACTGGGGCAAGCTGAGCGATCACATCGGCCGCAAACCGGTTCTGCTGATCTGTCTTGCAGGCGCCGGGCTGTCCTACATTATGCTGGCGTTTTCGACCACACTCTGGGCCCTCTTCGCCTCGCGAATCTTCGCGGGTATCATGGCGGGCAACTTCGGCGTTGCTTCGGCAATGGTGGCCGATCTGACCAAGCCGGAAGAGCGCGCCAAATACATGGGCATGATCGGTGCCGCCTTTGGCCTTGGCATGGTCATCGGCCCTTTTCTTGGGGGTGTTCTGGCCGGTCCGAATGGTGAGTTTCTGGTGCCCTCGCTGGTGGCTGCGGCCCTCTCCTTTGCCGCACTGATTGCCGGCGCCCTGTTTCTGCCGGAATCCCTGACCCGCGCCCAGCGACAGGATCAGGCAGAACAGATGGCCGAAAGTGCGAAACAGTCCATTTTCAGCATGCTGAAAAAGAGCGGCAATACCCTGCTGGCGCTGCAGTACTTTCTTAACAACAGTTGTCATACGGCCATCAGCTACCTGTTTCCGCTCTGGGTTGGCCATATGCTGGGCTGGGGCGCGAGAGAAGTCGGCATGGTGTTTGGTGCGCAGGGGCTGGCGATGGCCATACTTCAGGCCGGTCTTATCGGTCGACTGGTGAGTTGGCTCGGCGAACTCAAGCTACTGTTGATTGGCGCCTCGTTTATGGCGACGGGTTATCTGGTGGCAGCCAGCGCCGACAGTGGCACCACTATTGTTCTCGCCTTCTTTATTATTGTCAGCGGCGGTACGGTGTGCACGCCGGTTCTAAATACGCTGGTCGCACACCGTACGCCGATTCATCAACGTGGCAGAATGCTTGGAACGACCTCGGCCAGTGCGGCCTGGGGCAGAGTGTTCGGTCCGCTTGCCGCTGGCTTTGCCTTGAGCACCTTTGGCTACCACCTGTCGTGGCTGCTGGGCACCGCGATAGCGCTGTGCATGATTGTATGGGTGGTTGGGCAATTGCGGAGCACAGTACAAAGCAAACTCTCCGTTGAGTAAATGCTGTTTACCGGTACACTTGCCCAAGTCATTTGATCAAATCGCCAAGGAAGGCGAATGAAAACCACACATTACTTTGACACCCTCCAGCGTCGCCCTGACCGTGCCGCCATTAAACTTGAGTGGATTCAGCAAGTTATTGACCAGCCTCTTCGCACTGACATTCAGCCTGACGGGCGGATTCGAAAGTGGGCGGCTATAGAAGCTTTTGGAAATCGCGTGCTTCGGGTTATCCTGCTGGAAGACGGCGAAACGGTGCACAACGCATTCTTTGATAGAGGTTTCAAACTATGAAGCTGAGCTACTTTCAGGAAACTGACACGCTCTACATAGAGCTCAGAGCATCAGATGTTGCCGAAACTCGTGATCTGGACGAAAACACGCTGCTTGATCTGGACCACAATGGCGAAGTTGTCGCAATCACACTCGAACACGCGAGCAAACGCGCTGATATCACCAGTCTGACGCTAGATGGGATTGCAGCATAGCTTTCGATGCTATCTCTGTAATAGTTCAGCGAATCGCCCGGTGTGAATCGCAAAGCTTTCACTGTTGAGCTGATTATCGCCTAACAGTACCGCATTCAAAAACGCCACACTGGCACTATTCACCATCGCCAGCGCGTCGGTTTGCGGCTCAGCCTCGCGCTCCGGACGACAGATCAGATTGCCCAAATAGTGATCCGCTCCTTCAACCACCAGCGCGTACTGTTCACCGGGCTGAGAGGTTTCAAAAGACATCAGATGCGCACGCCAGTCTGGCCAGAACTGCGGGTTACTGTCCCAGGTTCCGGTAGTGACGAGCACAGGGCCGCGCATGTTTTCCCAACTTTTTTCATGGATCACATCAAACATCGGGCCCGGCGGGGAAATCGCGATCACTCCCACCACCCGGTCGTCGCCCGCACGTGATACGCGGTCTTCATCCGACGCAATTGCACCTGAAAATTGTTGGGCGGTGAATGCGCCAAAGGAGTGACCGGCGACGACCAACCGCTCCTTCTCAAAGGTTAACTCGACATCGGCTTGCCTGAGCTCAGATTCAATCGAGGAAAGATGATCGATCAGATACTGAATATCCTGTACGCGAGCATCAATCAGACCGAGCTGGCCAAACCGCAGGCTATTGAAAATACCCCGCGCCATACTGCGACCGTCGAGATGCGTGGTCGCAATCACCGCATAGCCGTAGCCGGCCCAATGAGACAGCAAGCGGTCATACTTTTCCCGATCAGACCAGTTGCCGTGAGAAAAGATCACGACGGGTATCGCATCGGACAGATTTTCCGGGTACCAGATCCGCAGTGCTAGCTCATTATTAGCGAGTCCGGTGTTTGCCAAAACAATGCCATCAACAACAGCCGCCGAATGAGGGCCACTTTTGTAACCGGGCAGGTTTGCTAGCGCTTCCGGACTAGCCTCTAGTGGTTTAACTGCCGGTTTTGGCGGTGGCTCTGCACCGCAACCCAGCATCACCACAACCGCTAATAATAGAAGGCGTTTCACGGCGCAACCTCGTTCAGCAGAAACTCACGGGCAAGTCGCGCACTTTCGGCGGGCTTTTCCACCGGCAGCAGATGACCGGATTGCGCAAGAATATGACTTTCTACACGCGGCGAAGACACCAACAGTTGTTCAAACTGAGGAACCTGCGCAGTCGGCAACTGGGGGTTATCTTCGCCCCACAGTATCAACACGGGCGCAGTGACCTCTGCCAGAACCGGCTCGGGCTCACCCACATCAAAACTACGCATGCGATTGAGTTCGGCTTCACGGTTGCCGCTGTGGCGAAACATATCGTGGAATTCTTTAACAAAATCATCGCTGGCAATGGCGGGGTCATACACCATCCACGCGATAAACTTGCGATAGGCGATTTCCGGCACGAAATAAAATACCCGGTAGAACCATTCGGGAATGGCTTTGGCGTTGCGTTTGCTGCTTTGTTTGCGCTTCAAGCCACCGGAATTCACCAACACCAGCTTGTCGACCTGCTCCGGATGACGCGCCGCGTAATGAAAAGCCATATTGCCACCCAGCGACGAGCCCACCAGCGACACCGTCTCGAGCTGCAGCGCACTGAACAGGCCTTCCATCAAGGTCAGGTCGCGCTCCATGGAATAGTCGTTTTGCGCATCCGGCCCGGTCAGGCCGTGGCTGGTCATATCAAACCGCACGATCGCGAAATCATCACGCAAGTGCTCAATCCAGTCATCCCACATGCGTGAATTGAAATAGTGCGAGTGAATCAGAACCACCGCCGGTGCGGTGCCGATCGCTTGACCATCCAGCCGATAGGCCAAGCGTGTACCGTCGATGTCAACGAAGGCCAGATTGTCGCCGCCGTAGCGCGCTACCAGCGTATCGGTAGGAATATCTCGCCAGGCAATCAAGGCATAGCTCAGGTAAGTCAGCACCAGCAAGCCGAGTGCAAGCAATACTCGCTTGAGAAAACGCCACAGCGCAGAAAACATCAGCTGCCCATCATCGCCGCCAGACCGGCTGCCATTTCCTCCAGCACTGGCGCAACGTGTTCGTGGTTTGAGGCTCGCTGCCACCAAGCCTTTAACTGCGGGGTCGCCGCGAGAATATCGGCCTCTCCGAAAACGGCCGGCACCTTCACCACGTAAAACAACACCGGTGCAAGCACACAGTCAACAAAGCCAAATGATCCAAGATCGGGCGCCTCTGACTGAACAAAGAATTTTTCCAGAATCGCGAGCTTGTCTTTCAAGGCGGCCAGATTTTTTGCAATGGCGGCGCTGTCACCGCTTTTCAGTTTGAGTTCGAGAAACAGCGGAAACAGGGCCTGAGCCAGATCGAGATCCGTGAATCGGCCGACGCTACGAACCCAGGCCCGTTGCATTGGGTCAGCGGGCAATAAGGCCTGCTCGGGGAAACGCTCCTCGAGATACTCCATAATCGCGCTGGACTCGACCAGATAACGGTTATCCACCTTGAGCGTGGGCACCTTGCCGGTCGGTGCCAGCGCCTTGAACGCCTCGGAGCCCAGACCATCTTCTGGTGCTTCAACGGCAACCGGAAGATTGCCCGCTCGCACCTGAATACGAACTCGCGAGGCGTAAGGGGAATGAGGAACGCTATAGAGTGTGATGGAGGTCGTCATAATCCGCTTACCCGATAAGATGAATGCCAAAGGCGGCGTTAACAAACAGCCCCAACCAGATCAGCCATACCCAGGGCCGACAGCGTGCGACAGAATTGGCCATGGTGTCGTTCACCGCATCACTGGGACCTTCGCTCATCAACTTTACGAAGGCTGGCACAAAAGGCTTGAGATTGATTCGAATGGCGATCCCGCAACACACCAGCGCCGCAAAGACGATAATCTTCCAGGCTACCCAGTCGGCCTGAATAGGCGCCATGTCCAACAACCCCATTACCGCAAACGTTAGCAGTGCCGCGACGACGCCGATGCGGAAAAACAGATCAAATTGACTGAGGCGCGCAATAAAGGGCTTGCCCTCATTGAAATAAAGCACCAAGACATTGCCCAACCAGACCGCTGCCAGCAACCAGACCAGCACCAGCGCCCACGCCGGAATCTGCACCAGCCCCATGATTACCGACATATGCATACCCAGCGGTAAAATCAGCGGCATGCTCATTTTCGGCCCCTGATCACAGGCGAGCATGATCTTTAGCGCAATCGCACGTGCCTCAACCCCAATGTCGCGATTTACCACGTAGCGACTGGCGACAAAGGTTCCAAGGTCTCCACCCAACCAGTAGACAAAGGCGACAATATGGGCAAACTGGAGCCAGAGAAATTCATTCATGAGTAATCCAGGGCTGCTGGCGCCGGCTAAAATCAGCGCTCGACTTTAAATGTATTAATATATTATCTTTATATCTTTTGTGGCGCAACATCAGACCGCGTAATACACACTTTCTGCACCGCAGTGCACGCCAACCATAACAGACAGGAACCGATAAGCTGATGTCGATGATGTTGAAACGATTCACACCACTGCTGATTCTGGCTGGAGGCTTTGCGGCAGCGGTTGTCATCGCCAACGGCAAGCCAGCGCCAGAACCAAGCATGGTGTCGCCAGCCGAAGCGCCACAAGTGGACGTTATGACACTGCAGCCACAAACCACCATAATCAATCTCTACAGCGAAGGCATACTCACACCCAAGCGAGACATCAATCTGGTCGCTGAGGTCGGCGGCCGCATTGTCAGCGTCTTGCCAGACTTCGCCGATGGCGCTTTTGTCACTGCCGAAACGGTACTGCTGCAGATTGATCCCGCTGACTACGAAACCGAAGTCATCCGCGCCAAAGCCAGACTCGCCGACGCCGAACAGGCACTCGCACTGGAGAAAGGCCGCGCCCGGCAAGCCAAACGCGAGTGGAGGGACCTTGGCAGCCAGGAAGCCAACGACCTCTTTCTGCGCAAACCTCAGCTGAAAGCCACAAAAGCGACTCTCGCTGCCGCCAAAGCGGATCTGAGCAAAGCCGAACTAAACCTGAAACGAACCCGAATACGAGCGCCTTTCGACGGCCGGCTTTACAATATTCAGGCCAATCTCGGCCAATATGTAACACCCGGCACGCCGGTCGCCAGCGTATTCGATTCCAGTGTCGGTGAACTTGCGCTGCCTCTGAGCGAACGGCAACTACGCCTGCTCAATTTACCCCTGGCCGCTAACGGGCCTATCGAGGTGCAGGTCGCTGCACGCCTCGGGAATAAGACGCTAACACGAACGGCCAGTCTGGTTCGCAGCGCGGCGCGACTGGATTCCGACACGCGGCAGCTCTCCGCCATGGTGGAAATAACCGAACCCTTCAGTGGGCCTGACGCATTGTTTGCCGGTCAGTTTCTGGAGGTCAGCCTGCCAAGCAAAGCAATCGATAACGTGGTGATTGTTCCGCAATCGGCGCTCCACCCCCGCGATACGCTTTGGCTACTGGTAGGCAACCAACTCAACATTGAGCAGGTCGACGTCCTGCAGGCCTCGGGCGACCGAGTGGCAATTCAGATGCCCGATGATAAACCGCGCCAATTGATCACTTCCTATCTCGCCAATCCCGTGCCCGGTATGGCGCTGACACCCAGAGTGCCCCAGAATGCGCAAACGGCGAGTCAGCAACCATGAGCAGTATTACGCGGTGGTTCATTCAGAACCCGA
>JBFKXO010000032.1:0-13239 GCA_041638115.1 Litorivivens sp.
AATCTGGAATTCGACCACGCGGATATCTTTCCTGACCTGGCCGCGATTCAGCGACAGTTTCACCATTTGGTGCGCACGGTACCCGGTATCGGTCGTGTGATCGTGCCCGAGGGCGATGCGGCCCTGGCTGAGGTTCTGGCCCAAGGCTGCTGGAGTGAGCAGGTGCAGGTCGGTGAGGCCGGAACGGATGCCGATTGGCAGGCTGAAGCCCTGGCGCCAGACTTTTCCCGCTTTCGGGTGAGTCACAATGGCGAAAGTGCTGAATTGGCCTGGACGCTGACGGGCCGCCACAACATGTTCAACGCTCTGGCGGCGGTGTCGGCGGCGCAGCATGTAGGTATTCGGCTGACCGACGCGCTGGCGGCGCTGGCTCAGTTTGAGGGCGTCAAGCGGCGCATGGAATTGCGCGGTACGCCGCGCGGTATCGCCGTCTATGATGATTTCGCCCACCATCCCACGGCTATTGCATCCACTTTGTACGGTTTGCGTAAGAAGGTGGGGGATGCACGCGTTATCGCGGTGATTGAACCGCGCTCCAACACCATGCGGTTGGGGCAACATCGGGCGGCGCTGGCGCCGGCATGTGCTGAGGCGGACGAAGTGTTCTGGTTCTCTCCCGCCGGGCTCGGCTGGTCGCTGGACGATGTGATCGAGCAGTCGCCGGTACCGGCGACGGTGTTCGATAGTGTCGAGGCGATAGTTCAGCGTTTGCGCGACAGTGCGCGATCAGGCGATCATGTGGTGATAATGAGTAATGGCGGGTTTGGCGGTATTCATCAGAAACTGCTCGACGCCCTGGCGAACTAGATGACGACAGCGACAGCTAATACCGCAACGACAACACGCGTCACCTTGGCGATGACCGGCGCGTCGGGTGCTCCCTATGGCCTGCGATTGCTGGAGTGTTTGTTGGCGCAGCAGGTTGAGGTGCACTTTCTGATTTCGAAAGCTGCGCTGATGGTTGTGGCGATGGAGACCGATCTGAGCCTGCCGGATAAGACCGGACCGCTGGCAAAGAAGTTACGCGAACATTTTGGCGTGAGCGAACAGCAGCTGCGGGTTTACGGGCGAGAAGAGTGGACGGCCCCGGTGGCCTCCGGCTCTGGGGCGCCTGCGGCGATGGTGATCTGCCCGTGCAGCACGGGGACTGTGTCAGCTATCGCCACCGGCGCCAGTAACAACCTGATCGAGCGGGCGGCGGATGTTGCGCTCAAAGAGCGACGGCAATTGATTCTGGTGCCCCGCGAATCGCCGCTTTCCAGTATCCATTTACAGAATATGCTCACCCTGAGCCAGGCCGGGGTGACGATCATGCCGGCCAGTCCGGGCTACTATCACAAGCCGACGTCGGTAAATGACATGGTGGATTTTATGGTGGCGCGGGTGCTTGATCATCTAGGTCTTGAGCAGACGCTAATTCCGCGTTGGGGCGAATAGCGTCCGGCGACACCGGTATGCTCCGAGGTCTCCAAACGCTTTTTTAAATAGCATTTTCAAAAGAACAAGAAGGGAGAAGCAATGCGTAGTGCTTTTATGCGTTTATACGAGCGCCTGGTGATGAAACGGCCGGGTGTGGTATTGCTCGCGGTGCTGCTGATCATTGGTGGACTGGCCAGCTTTCTGCCGAATCTTAAACTGGATGCGTCGTCGGACTCGCTGGTACTGGAGGGAGATAAGTCCCTCAAGTACTATCGCGAAATCAGCAAGCGTTTTGCCACGGAAGATTTTTTGCTGGTGGTTTATCAGCCCGATGGCGAGCTAATGTCTGACCACACCCTGCAGGAGCTGACCAGCCTGCGCGATGAACTGGCGGCGCTGCCGATGGTGTCATCGGTGGTTTCAATTCTGGACGTGCCCTTGCTCGACAGCCCGCGGGTGAGCCTGGCCGATGTGGCTGGCGGTCGCATTCCCATGCTCAAGCACGAAGATACCGACCGCGAGTTGGCGCTGCAGGAGCTTTCCAGCAGCCCGCTCTATAAATCCCTGCTGACCAGCGAGGACGCTACTACCACGGGTATTCAGGTCAATATTAAACGTGATGAGACCTATATCCGCCTGCTGGAGCGCCGCGAAAGTCTGAAAGAAAAACGCGCAGAACAGGGCCTGACGGCGCTGGAGGAGCGCGAGCTGGACGTGGCGGAGCAAGAATTTCAGGATTACCTTCCCAGTGCCCAGGCTGCGATGACCGAGCTGGTGGCCAGCGTTCGTCAGATCCTCGACAAGTATCGCGACGATGCCACGCTCTATCTGGGTGGGGTTCCCATGATTGCCGCCGATATGATTGCCTTTGTGCAGAGCGATCTGGTGGTGTTTGGCACCGGGATTATTGTGTTCATTATTCTGCTGCTGGTGGTGATTTTCCGCAGCGTGGTGTGGACGCTGCTGCCGCTGGCAACCTGCGTGTTGTCTGCGGTGTTTATGCTCGGCCTGCTGGCCATGCTTGACTGGCGAATGACCGTTATTTCGTCGAACTTTGTCGCGTTGCTGCTAATTATCACCCTGTCCATTTCCATCCACCTGGTGGTGCGCTACCGGGAGCTTGCGGCAAATCATCTGGAATGGGATCAGCCACAGCTGGTGGCCGAGACAGTTTCCCAGATGGCCAAACCCTGCTTTTACACGGCGCTCACAACCGTTGTCGCCTTTATGTCGTTGGTGGTAAGTGGTATTCGGCCGGTTATCGATTTCGGTTGGATGATGACCATCGGTGTTGTCGTCGCCCTGGCCCTGACCTTCCTTGTCTTGCCGGCTGTGTTGCTGTTGATCAAGCAGCCTATGCGTAGCCGCGAGGCGGACAACAGCAAAGGTTTTACTCTGCGGTTTGCGGCCATTGCCGAACATCATGCCGCGGCGATTGGTCTAGTGGCCGGGGGGTTGCTGATCGCCAGCGTGTGGGGTATCAGCCAGCTCGAGGTGGAAAACCGTTTTATTGATTACTTCGATGAGAGTACGGAAATCTATCAGGGCATGGAGACCGTCGACGCCAAGCTCGGAGGCACCATTCCGCTGGATATCATTATCAATGCGCCTGAGGCCGAGCCTCAGGAAGAGTCTGAATTCAGCGACGATTTTGCCGATGATTTCGGCGATGACTTTGGCAGTGATTTTGGTGATGACTTTGGTGGCGAGTCCGGCGCGACGTCGTCCCACTGGTTTACTATCGCGGGCCTTGAGCGGATCAAATCGGTACACGACTACGTGGACAGCCTCGATGAGACCGGCAAGGTGCTGTCATTGGCCACGCCCTATGAACTGGTCAAGATGATCATGGGGGACGACGTTGACGATCTGCAACTGGCGCTGGTGGAGAAGTCTCTGCCGGCTGATATCAAGCAGATTGTGGTCGATCCCTATCTGGCCAAGGAAACCGACCAGGCGCGAATTTCCGTTCGGGTGATGGAAACCAGTCATACCCTGAAACGGGCCGAATTGCTGGAAGAGATACGCACTCATCTGGTCGAAGACATGGGGTTTGCCGAGGATCAGGTGCAGTTGACGGGGATGCTGGTGTTGTACAACAACATGCTGCAAAGCCTCTACACCTCGCAAATCCTCACGCTGGCAGCGGTGTTCGTCGCCATTCTGGTAATGTTCCTGGTGCTGTTCCAGTCGCTGAGTCTGGCCCTGATTGCGCTGGCGCCGAATATGCTGGCTGCCGGTTTGGTATTGGGCGGCATGGGGCTGTTCGGTATTCCCCTGGATATGATGACTATCACCATTGCAGCAATTACGGTGGGTATCGGTGTCGACCATGCGATTCATTACGTGCATCGCTTCCGCGCCGAATTTCCGAAGGACCGCAATTATCTGGCTACCATGTATCGCTGTCACGGCAGTATCGGCAAGGCCATGTACTACACCTCGGTGATCATTATCTTTGGCTTCTCCATTCTGGCGCTGTCAAATTTTACCCCCAGTATCTATTTCGGTCTGCTGACCGGCGCTGCGATGCTGGCGGCGCTGATGGGGTCGATGTTGTTGCTGCCGCGCCTCATTATCCTGGTCAAACCGCTGGGGCCGGGCGAGTCCGGCAAGGCCGGTCATGGCTGATACCGAGCTTGCCCTGTTTCCGCTGGGCACCGTGTTGTTGCCCGACGGGCGGTTGTCGCTGCAGATATTTGAACAGCGCTACCTGACGCTGGTGCGTGAGGCCATGAAGGGGCAGCGCGAGTTTGGTGTGGTGCTGTTGACTCAGGGGCGGGAAGTGGATCGTCCGGGGGTGAACACCCGTTTCGAATCCACCGCAGTGACCGCCCGGATCGTCGATTGGGATTCACTGCCCAACGGCTTGCTGGGCATCGTCATTGAGGGCGATCGACGTTTCAGTATTGGTCAGGCGCGCCAGCAGGACGACGGCCTATGGCTGGCAGAGGCCTCATTCTGGGAGGAAGAACCCTATATCCCCCTGCCGGAGCAGCACGCGGAGTGGACAGCCTTGCTCCAGCGCCTGGCGGAACATCCCCATGTACAGCGGCTCGGGATTGACGTGGAAACACGCGATGCTACCCGGCTCAGCAATCAGCTGGCCCAATTACTGCCGTTGCCAGAGCGAGACCGTTACACCTTATTGAACCTGCGCGATCCCATTGACCGACTGGACGCCATCCACGATTTGGTGCTCCAGTACGAGGAGTAATAAGCTCTCCCGGGACGGTAATGACGTTGCGCCCGGGTTCCCGCTATAATGCCCGGCTTGATTTTGCGGGTTATCAGGTATTCATGACTATTCAGCACAGCAGCGTTCACGACCAAATGGTAGCGATGGGCAAGCAGGCGCGGATCGCGTCGCGAACCATGGCTGCCGTGGGCACTGCCGAGAAAAATGCCGCGCTGCTGGCTATTGCCGACGCCATTGATGCAGCGCGCGACGCCATCGCCAATGCCAATGCACGCGATCTCGAGGCGGGACGGGAAAACGGCCTCGATGCGGCGCTGCTCGATCGCCTGGAACTGACCCCGGCGCGCATCGACGGCATGATCGAAGGCCTTCAACAGGTGGCTGCGCTGCCCGATCCTGTGGGTGAAATCAGCGATTTGAACTACCGGCCCAGCGGCATTCAAGTGGGCAAAATGCGCGTGCCGCTGGGAGTGATTGGCATCATTTATGAGAGCCGGCCCAATGTCACCGCGGAGGCGGCCAGCCTGTGTCTCAAATCCGGTAATGCGGCTATTTTGCGCGGTGGCTCTGAAGCCATTCATTCCAATCAGGCTATTGCCGAGTGTCTGCGCACCGGTCTTGCCCGCGCGGGGCTGCCGGAAACCGCGGTGCAAGTGGTTGCGACCACAGATCGGGCGGCGGTTGGCGCGTTGATTACGATGCCGGAATACGTGGATGTCGTGGTGCCGCGTGGTGGCAAGGGCCTGATCGAGCGGATTTCGCGGGATGCGACCGTGACCGTGATCAAGCATCTGGACGGTATTTGCCACGTCTATATCGACGATGATGCCGATGCCGACAAAGCCATTGCGATAGCGGTAAACGCGAAAACGCATCGCTACGGTACCTGCAATACCATGGAAACCCTGTTGGTTGCCGACAGCCGAGCCAGCGAATTGCTGCCGGCAATCGCGGCGCAAATGCAGGCCAAGGGAGTGGAACTGCGCGGCTGCGAACGCGCCCGGGCGCTGGTGTCATCGATGTCTGCGGCGGATGAAAGTGATTGGGCAACGGAATATCTGGCGCCGATCCTGGCGGTGCGGGTGGTGGACGGTCTGGACTCGGCCATTGACCATATCAACCAATGGAGTTCCCAGCATACCGATGCCATCGTCACGGAAAACTACAGCAAATCCCGGCGGTTTTTGCGCGAGGTGGATTCCAGTTCAGTGATGATCAACGCCTCTACCCGATTCGCCGATGGCTTTGAATACGGCTTGGGTGCGGAAATCGGTATTTCAACCGACAAGATCCATGCGCGAGGCCCCGTGGGGCTGGAAGGGCTTACCTCGCAGAAGTACATCGTGTTTGGCGACGGTCATATCCGCCAGTGATCTCATGTTTTTTGTTCGCCTGATAGTTGATGAGTAACGCCGCGTGACGTTGCCAGCGATCGCCATTCTCGGGGGTACCTTTGACCCGGTCCACGTGGGTCACATCCAGAGTGCGCTGGAATTGCGGCAGCGACTTGGCTTGCAGCAGTGTCTGCTGATGCCCTGCCATTTGCCTCCACATCGTGAATCGCCACAGTCTGGCGCGGCTCATCGCCTGCGTATGGTCGAGCTGGCGGTGGCTGACATTGAGGGGTTGGCCGCCGATGACCGCGAGTTACGGCGCAGTGGTCCGTCCTACACGGTGGATACCCTGGCGGAAATCCGCGCTGAAGTGGGTGAGGCCGTGAGCATCAATTTTGTGATGGGCTCTGATGCCTACAACAATCTGCACACCTGGCGTCGCTGGCAATCGTTGTTCGACTACGCCAACGTGGTGGTGATGAAGCGCGATGGGTATCAGGAAGAACCGGTGGCGGAAGTGAACGAAATCACCAGCGCGCGGCTGGCAGACCCGGAACAATTGCGGCAGATTGCCCACGGGGCGATGGCCCATATTTCTCTTACCCCCTGGCCTCAGTCTGCCACGCAGGTGCGTGAAAACCTGCAGCGCGGTCAGATCCCCGGCGATTCGCTGCCCAATAGCGTCGCCAATTACATCAAGCAACACCGGCTGTATGGCGGTGAACCGGAGAGTGCGGACAAGGCATGAAATCAGAGGAATTGGTCAACCTGGTAAAGGCTGCCCTGGACGATATGAAAGGGCGCGATATTGTTGCCCTCGATGTGCGCGCCATGACCGGCGTGACGGACTATATGGTTGTGGCCAGCGGTACCTCCAATCGCCATGTAAAGTCGCTGGCCAACAATGTGATGGTCGAGGCCAAGCAGGCTGGTGTCCAGCCTCTGGGCATGGAAGGTGAAACTGTTTCAGAGTGGGTGCTGGTGGATTTTGGCGACGTTGTGGTTCACGTGATGCTGCCGGAAGCGCGAACCTTTTACGATATCGAACGGCTCTGGTCGGTGCCGGCCGGTGGCGGGAATGCGGATTAAACTGCTTGCCGTCGGCACTCGCATGCCCGGTTGGGTAGAGGAGGGTGTTAACGAATATCGCAAGCGCCTGCCTGCTGAGTTCAGCCTCGACATTCAGGAGATTGCGCTGGCCAAGCGCGGTAAAAACCCGGATATCAAGCGTGCTCGCGCCCAGGAAGCTGAAGCCCTGTTGAAAGCGGTGCCGAAAAACGATGTGGTTGTGGCGCTGGATGTGGGTGGTCGCTCCATCAGCACCGAGGGCTTGGCAAAAACATTGAACGAGTGGCACATGGATGGCCAGAATTTAAGCTTGCTGGTGGGTGGCCCGGACGGGCTGGATGACACCTGTCTGCAACAGGCGCGACAGCGCTGGTCGCTGTCCGCCATGACATTGCCCCACCCCCTGGTGCGGGTGTTGCTGGCCGAGCAGATTTACCGCGCCTGGAGTATCCTTCAGGGCCACCCTTACCACCGCTGACAGACACGAGTTTTCATGGCCCACCCGGATCCCTTGAAAGACCCGAACACCGAACGCCGGTTGTTTCGCAGCCGCTATCTCGTGACGACGGCGTTTATGGTGGTGATGCTGGGGATCATTGTCGGCCGCTATTTTTACCTGCAAGTCATCAAGCATGACGTGTATCAGGTGCAGTCGGATCGCAACCGTATTCAGCTACAGCCAATCGCGCCCAAGCGTGGCCTGATTTATGATCGCAACGGCGTGTTGGTGGCCGAGAACATCCCCAGCTACAGTCTTGTCATCATCAAGGAGCGGGTCTCCGATCTGGAGCAGACTCTCGACGACCTCGCGGAGTTGGTCGAGATTAGTGAAAATGACCTCCGCAAGTTCCGGCGACGCCTCAGTCACCGGCGGCCCTATCAGGCGGTACCCCTCAAATTTCAGCTCAATGAAGAAGAGATCGCACGCTTGGCGGCTAATCGTTACCGCCTGCCCGGCGTTGATATCGATGCCCAGCTGGTGCGCAATTATCCCCAGGGTGACCTGTTGGCTCACGTGCTGGGTTATGTGGGCCGGATCAATGAGCGTGAGCTTGAAAAAATTGATGCGGTTAATTACAGCGCCACCAACTACATCGGAAAGCTGGGTGTAGAGCATTTTTACGAGGAATCCCTGCACGGAACCGTCGGTTACCAGAATGTGGAAACCAATGCGCGGGGGCGTGTGTTGCGAGTGCTTGAGCGGCATCCGCCGTTGCCCGGTGCTGACCTGGTTCTCAATATTGATATCGACCTGCAGCGAGTGGCGCATCAGGTGTTGGGCAATGAACGCGGCGCCATCGTGGCTATCGACCCGGCGGATGGCGGCGTGTTGGCCATGGTCAGTACCCCCAGCTATGACATCAACCTGTTTGTGAACGGGATCAGCAGCAAGGATTACAAAGTCCTGCGCGAATCACCGGACCTGCCTCTGTTCAATCGTACCTTGCAGGGGCAATATCCTCCGGGTTCCACCCTCAAGCAGGTGTTTGGGTTGGGAGCGCTGCACTATGGCGTGGTGACCCGGCGCACCACCGTCTACGATCCGGGGTGGTACAAACTCCCGAATGAGGAACGTCTCTATCGTGATTGGAAAACCGGTGGCCACGGCACCCGCGTCGATCTACATCAGGCGATTGTAGAGTCTTGTGATGTCTATTTTTATGACATGGCTTACAACATGGGCATCGATCGGATTCACGAATTCGGATTGCGTTTCGGCTTGGGCGAGCTGACTGGAATAGACAGCGATAACGAACGCGCCGGCTTGCTGCCCTCGCGGGATTGGAAACGCGCGGTAAAAGGCTCGCACTGGTTCCCCGGCGAGACTCTCAATGTGGGTATTGGTCAGGGCTTTATGTTGACCACGCCGATGCAACTGGCGGTAGCGACTGCGGTGCTGGCCAACAAGGGAGTGCGCAAGGTGCCGCGCATTGTCCGCAGCATTAACGACAATCCGGTACAGCCGCCCATTCTGCCCAAAGTTGAGGTGGCCGATGAGAGTGACTGGGACTTTATCCTGGATGCCATGGAGGATGTAGTTCACGGCGCGAAGGGTACCGCCAAGAATATTAGCGCGGGGCTGGATTACCGTATTGCAGGTAAAACCGGGACCTCCCAGGTTGTGGGTATCACCTCCCACGAAGATTATGACCCCAGCCAAGTGGCCAAGCGCAAGCGCGACCATGCCCTGTTCGTGGGCTTTGCGCCGGCAGACAACCCCCGTATCGCGCTGGCGGTGATTGTGGAAAACGGCGAGGCCGGTGGTCGTGTGGCAGCCCCGATAGCACGCCAGGTATTTGATGCCTACCTGCGGCCCGAGACCGTTAAGGGCAAGATCGAGCCGATCAAGGTGCGCGGTGAGCTTGAGAGCGAACCCCGGGAGGAAGTGTGAGTCACTCAGACTTTATCCGTCAGCTGCCCCGAGACCATCACGCCCGTCAGGTGCAACGCGGGATTCTGCAGCGGCTGCGAATCGACCTCAGTTTGCTGGTGTTGCTGTTGCTGCTGACGGGCTTTGGCCTGGTGATTCTCTACAGCGCCAGCGATGGCAGTAATGCCTCGGTCGCCCGTCAGGCAAGATTTTTACTAATTGGCTACGTGGTGATGTTTGCTGTCGCCCAGGTGCATATCGAAAATATCAAACGTTACGCTCCGTTTGCCTACGCCGGTGGACTGATGCTGTTGTTGGCGGTGGAATTTGTCGGCGATGGTGCCAAGGGTGCCCAGCGCTGGCTGGATATTGGTGGTTTTCGGTTCCAGCCCTCGGAAATCATGAAACTGGTATTGCCGATGACATTGGCATGGTATTTCGCAGCGCGACCGCTCCCGCCTCGCTTCAACTACGTTGTGATCGGCCTGGTGGTACTGTTGGTACCCTGTCTTTTGATTGCGCGCCAGCCAGATCTGGGCACGGCCATCATTATTGGTTCCTCCGGCTTCTTTGTGCTGTTCCTGGCGGGTCTCAGCTGGCCCATTATTTTTAGCGGCATGGGGCTGCTGGTTGCTGCCGCCTGGCCGCTCTGGGAGTTTGTGCTGCACGACTACCAGCGCGGCCGAATCCTGACCATGCTCAACCCGGAGCGGGACAAACTCGGTGCCGGCTGGAATATCATTCAATCCCAAACCGCGATAGGCTCGGGCGGCGTCGACGGCAAGGGCTGGATGCAGGGTACTCAGTCGCATCTGGATTTTCTGCCCGAAAGTCACACCGATTTTATTGTGGCGGTGCTGGCCGAAGAATACGGCTTGTACGGCGTGCTGGCGCTACTATTGCTCTATATTTTGTTGATTCTGCGCGGCTCCTGGATTGCCAACAACGCAAAACATAGTTTTGGTCGCTTGTTGGCGGGGAGTATTACGCTCACTTTTTTTGTCTATGTTTTCGTGAACATGGGAATGGTGTCCGGATTGCTGCCGGTGGTTGGTGTACCTTTACCGCTGGTCAGTCAGGGGGGCACCTCCCTAGTGACGCTGATGATTGGATTTGGCATTCTAATGAGTATTCGCGCTGATGAACGCTTTATTCACCAATGATTGAGTCAGTACGCGGGCGGTAGGCAGTGCCAGAAATGCCCGGTTATTCACCGAAACTGTCTGGCTAAACCCCATAACACTAAGGTTGTATCATGCGAAAAACCCTGTATTCCCTCGTGCTGGCCCTGTTGCTTTGTCCGGTGGCAGCCTTTGCGAGTTATCTTGAGCACGAGCTTGCCGGCGAATTCACCGACGTCATGGTGAAAAAGCACGGCTTCGAACGCGCCTATATTGAAAAGCTGCTGGCCCAGGCCGAGCGCAAGCAGTCGATACTCGATGCCATCTCTCGACCGGCCGAACGCACGCTGGAGTGGAAGGACTACCGCAAAATTTTTATTCAGGAATCGCGCATTGAACAGGGCGTCGAATTTTGGAAGGCTCACCGCGAGACCCTGAACCGTGCTCATAAAGAATACGGTGTGCCACCGCAAATCATTGCCGCCATCATTGGTGTCGAGACCCGCTATGGCCGGCATATGGGCAGCTACCGTGTATTGGATGCCCTCGCCACACTGGGGTTTGATTATCCACGGCGCAGCAAGTTTTTCTCGAAACAGCTTGAAGAATACCTGTTGATGACCCGAGAGCAGAAGCTTGATCCGCTTACCATGACAGGCTCATATGCCGGCGCGATGGGGTTTGGCCAGTTTATTCCCAGTAGCTACCGCAGCTTCGCGGTCGACTTTGACAACGACGGCGTGGCCGACATCGTCAACAATCCGGTCGATGCCATTGGCAGTGTCGCTAACTACATTCAGAAACACCACTGGCGCCCGAACGCTCCGGTGGCTTTGAGTGCGTTTGTGGCCAAGAATCACGACGCGACGGTGTTCGACGAAGGCCTCAAGCCCGTGTACACCGTGGCGCAACTAAAGAGTAAGGGCGTGAGCGCCTACGCCGAACTGGACGGCGAGGCGATGGCCTCGGCCATCCGCTTTATCGGCGACAGTGGCGTGGAGTACTGGCTGGGGATGCACAATTTTTATGTCATTACCCGTTATAACCACAGCGCGATGTACGCCATGGCTGTTTATCAACTCAGCCAGCTGATTGAGCAGCGTCACGGGCAATGAGCGCGGTTCGTACAGCGTTAACCCTGACCCTGGCGAGTGCGCTGGCGGCCTGTTCCTGGTTGAGCTCGGATTCGGCGCCAGCGCCAACAGCCCAATGGCCTTCCCAGGACGGTGCGCCGGCCAAGCGGCTTGATCCGGATCAGATCGCCGATGCCGTGCCGCGCTACGAGGCCATCACGGCCCGCGGCAATGTTAGTCCTTATACGGTGCTGGGCCGTCGCTATGAACTGATGACGGATTATCGCGGTTACCGCGAGCGCGGCATCGCTTCCTGGTATGGAACCAAATTCCACGGGCGGCTGACGTCCAACGGCGAGGTCTACGATCTCTACAAAATGACAGCGGCGCACAAAACGCTGCCCATTCCGGTTTATGTCGAGGTGACTAATCTCAATAATGGCCGCCGGGCTATCGTGCGCGTCAATGATCGCGGTCCCTTTCACGATGACCGGGTGATTGATTTGTCCTACGCTGCAGCGGTGAAGCTGGGCTTTGCCGACCAGGGGACTGCGCCGGTGGAAATCCGGGTAATTGATCTGGATAATAGTCCGCTTGTTGCGGGTAAGGCCAAGCCAACGCCGCGCTATTTTCTGCAGGTCGGTGCGTTTCAGGTAAAAGGCACGGCGCTGCAATTGCAGGCAGAGCTGGCCGGACGTCACGAGCTTCCCGTGCAGGTGAGCGCCAGCCGCGGTGAACCGGCCTTCCATCGGGTGAGGGTAGGGCCGTTTACCGATTATCTGGAAGCGGAGCGTGTGCGTCGCAAGCTGCAAAGCGACAACTACGGTCTGGCCTCGATCGTCACCGAAGACGGCAAACCTTGATTAAAACTGGATGAAGATGCGTTATTCAAAACTGCTTGTAAGCTTTTTCCTTGTGCTGCTTCCCCTGGTGGCCAGCGCCCAATCGCAACCGGCGCTTATTCCTGCGCCTCCCCAGCTGGCGGCGAAATCCTGGATTTTGATGGATGCAAACAGTGGCGAGGTGATCACCGAACATAACGCTGATGAGCGTCTGCCACCGGCCAGCCTGACCAAGCTGATGACCAGCTATGTGTTGTCCTACTGGCTGGAGAATGGTCAGGTGTCGAATGAAGACATGGTGACCGTCAGCAAGAATGCCTGGGCCCAGAATCCGATCTTTAACGGCTCCTCGCTGATGTGGATTGAGGTGGGTAAGCAGGTGTCCATTCGCGAACTGCACCGCGGTATCGTGATTTCCTCGGGCAATGATGCGTGTGTGGCCGTGGCGGAATATATCGCCGGCAGCGAGGCCTCGTTTGCTCAGGTGATGAATCAGCACGCGCTGCGGCTGGGCATGAAAAACAGTAACTTCGTAAATTCCCATGGTCTGCCCCACGAAGAGCATTATTCTTCGGCGCGGGACATGGCCATTCTGTCGAAGGCTATTCTTGACTATCCGAATGAGTA
The DNA here is from genome assembly GCA_041638115.1 of Litorivivens sp. Taxonomy (GTDB): domain Bacteria; phylum Pseudomonadota; class Gammaproteobacteria; order Pseudomonadales; family Spongiibacteraceae; genus Litorivivens. The sequence continues at coordinate 13,055 of JBFKXO010000032.1, forward strand.
CGATCTCTACAAAGAGAAAGAATTTACCTACAACGGTATCCGTCAGACCAACCGCAACCGTCTGCTGTGGAGCGATCCCAGTGTCGATGGTCTGAAAACGGGTCACACCGAAGCCGCCGGATACTGTCTGGTGTCTTCGGCGGAGCGCGAAGGCATGCGCCTGATTTCGGTAGTCATGGGCACCA
>JBFKXO010000033.1:0-13187 GCA_041638115.1 Litorivivens sp.
GCTCGCAACGACGGAAGATTTTTTAAAACCTCGCCAACTGCTTGCCAATCAGGCGATACACTCTCGGATTTAACGCAAAGCCTATATGGCTTGAATTGACCGCTAGGTGATTCACTTCGGCGTGGCGCAGCATCGCCACTTCCTGACTGACGATGCCATCGGTGGGGCTAAAGATGACCGTCACCGGTACTTCGACATTTTCACAATTGGTGGAAACCCAGCCGCTGACGTCCTGTACTTCTTCCGGTACATCGCTGTTGTAAAAACGTCGCATGATATCCCAGGCAGCGGTGCCGCGCGGATCGCCATGGGGTGTGCCCAGGGTGATCACATGCCGTACCCATTGCGGGTGTTTCTGCCCCAGCTCATGGGCGTATAGGCCACCCAGACTCCAGCCGATCAGGGTCACTTTCTGGCCGGTTTCCCGATAGATTTTCTCCAGCTCGCGGCCGGCGCGCATCACCATTTTTTCGCGAAACACCATCGCTGCATCGAGCGACGACATGCGGTATTTGGGGAAGTTGCGGCCCAGATTCCAGGGCCGGGCATCATAGCCCCAGCGTTTGAGCCAGACGCGCAGCGGTGCCATGCAGCCATCGGCGCCGCCAAAACCTGGCAAGGTCATCACCGGGTGGCCATCGCCGCGGGGGATGCGTCGCAGCATGGGACGGGCCAACAACAATTGCTGGGATTCGAACATTGCGCGCATGACTTCCGACAGGGAGTGCCAGAGTTCGGGCGGCTCCGGATGTAGCTGATTCATGTCGCAATCTCCTGCTTGAGGTGTCGCTCCAGTGTCCGAGAGCAGGTGGTGAGGGGTCAAGGACAAATCAGGTCAGTCCTTGTGGTGGTTTGGCACCTGTCGCTCAGGCTGGGACGGTGCGCCCTTGGGCCCAATCGCGCAGCGCCTGGATTTTTTCGCCCATCACCACCGACAGAGGGCGGGTCTGTTCGATGGCATGGAGCAGGGTGTCGGTGGCCAGCTCGGTATTTTGGGCGGCGCAGGTGTAGAGCGCCGATACAATGGCCTGTTCAATTTCGGCACCGGAAAAGCCGTCGCTTGCTGCAGACAGCAAGGGAAGGTCGAATTGCTCCGGGTTCTGTTCGCGTTTTGTCAGGTGGATGGCAAAGATTTCGCGGCGCACGCTCTGGTCCGGCAGATCGACGAAAAATATCTCGTCAAGCCGCCCCTTGCGCACCAGCTCTGGTGGCAGGGCGCTGATATCGTTCGACGTGCAGCACACAAACACCGGTTTGCTGCGCTCCGACAGCCAGGTCAGCAAGGTGCCCTGAATACGGCGCGAGGTGCCGTCATCGCTCTGCCCGTTGGCGAGTCCCTTCTCAATCTCGTCGATCCAGAGCACGCAGGGCGACATCAGCTCGGCCAGTTGCAATGCCTCACGCAAATTCTTTTCGGTCTCGCCAATAAACTTGTTGTAGAGCGCGGCGAAGTCCAGGCGCAGCAGTGGGAGCCCCCAGACCCCGGCGATGGCTTTGGCTGCCAGGCTTTTGCCACCCCCTTGTACCCCCAACAGCATGACACCTTTCGGCGTGTCTTTGCCGGCACCGTTGAGAAAGGCGCCCTTGCGATGCTCAAGCCAGTGTTTGAGGCTGTGCAAGCCGCCAACGCTGGAGAAGCGTTCGGTGTTGTATTCGTAACTCAGTACGCCGTCCATCGCCATCAGGCGAAACTTGGCACGATTGACCTCAGGCAAGTCGCTCTCGTCGATAGCGCCATCGTCGCGGATGGCGTTGCGTATCAGGCGTCGGCTGTCGTCAAAGCTAAGCCCTTTCAGGTTAGTCATCAGCTGGGCTAGCGTTTTCTGATCCGTGCGTACCCGGTGTCCACTATTTTCACCCGCCCAGCGTCGCGCCTCGTCGCGCACCATCGCCTCAAGCTGCTGATCGGTGGGCAGGGCCAGCTGGAAAAACGCCGCCAGCCGAGACAGTTCCGGCGGCAGGGTCAGCTGGTGGCTGATCATGATCAGGGTGGGGCGCAGGTGGTCGTCGAGCAGGGCTATATCTTTTACCAGCCGCACGATAAGCGGGTTGGTGAGATAGGGGTGAAAGTCGCACAGGGCGATTAAGGCCGGCTGCGGTTCGCGTTTAATGGCGCGCAGGGCTTTTTCCGGATCGCCAAGATCGACGCGATCATCAATTTTCTGGCCAAAGCCAAGTTGGTTGATGCCGTCTGTCACCGACCAGCAATGCAGAGCACAGGCCCGTTTTATTGCGACGCGCGTCAGCAATTGCAGGGCGCGGGTTTCCTCGAAGGTTTCCAGCACGATGATGGGCGTGTGCGCAGCGAGCAGAAGATTGAGATCGTGAGTGTCATTCATGGACGACAAACATAAGAGGGAAGTGCGGGGCTGGCAAGCAAAAAAGCGCCGGTCGTGGTGACCGGCGCGAAGGGGGGATTAGATAGCCTGGACGGGTTGAGCGGGGACGCGGCTTCGCTTGGAGCCTTGCAGAGAGAAGGCGCCATCACCCTGCAGGGCAATGACGGCGGTAGCGATGGTGAGAAAGAGTGGGTATTCCCAGCCCCCGCCCTGGGCGCTGAACACCCAGCCAAAATCAGCGTGAGCCCAGGTGGCGCCTAGCGCGATGGGGATCAATGCCAGGGCGACCAAACGGCTCTGGTAGCCGATTAGCAGAGCAAAGCCACCAATGGCTTCAGCAAAAAACGTGGCGTAGGCGACAACCGCAGGTAAGCCCAGGGACTCAAAAAAAGCCACCGTGCCGGGCAGGGTAAAAACGAACAGTTTCAGGTAAACACTGTGCGCCAGATAAATAACGCCGAGGCTGATGCGCAACAGGGCAGTGCCGGATTGGTTTAAGTGGGTGTGGTTCATGATGCATTCTCCAGATTGATAATCACGAGTGCTTGGAAACAACGGTCAGCTAACAACGCTTTGCATTTTTGCCTTGGCATGAATCAATTGGAATTGGTGATAAATGCGCTTTTCATTTGCATATTTGCAAGTAGGGTGAAAGGCTCCGGTATGCTTAACTGCACGTAAGCACTGATGCCCGCGTTTCATTGGCACTCAAACGGAGGATTTCATGGGTTTACTGGTAGACGGCAACTGGCAGGATAAGTGGTACAACACACGCGAGAGTGGCGGCAAGTTCGTGCGGGAACAGAGCCAGTTTCGGGCCGCCATTGGCGACCCGGAGCATCCTGCCGAGGCGGGTCGTTATCACCTTTACGTCTCGTTGGCCTGCCCCTGGGCGCATCGAGCGTTGATTTTTCGCAAGTTGAAAGGCTTGGAATCACTCATCGACGTGTCCGTGGTCAGCCCCCTGATGCTGGAGCACGGCTGGACTTTTGATCGCGATACCGGCTCCACGGGCGATGCCTTGTATCACAGCGACTACCACTACGAACTGTATACCCGCCATCAAAGTGATTACACCGGCCGGGTAACGGTGCCGGTTTTGTGGGATCGGCAGCGCGAATGCATCGTCAACAATGAATCGGCGGATATCATTCGCCAGTTCAATTCCGCCTTTGATGAGCTGACGGGGCATCGTGCCGACTACTACCCCGAGGCTCTTCGCTATGACATTGACGAGATCAATGCCTACGTTTACGAGCGGGTAAACAATGGCGTCTATCGCGCGGGTTTTGCCACCACCCAAAGCGCTTATGAGGAGGCCTACGAAGACCTGTTCGACGCCCTGGATTTTCTTGAGGAGCGCTTGTCTCAGCAACGCTTTTTGGTGGGAGAGAGGATTACCGAAGCGGACTGGCGTCTGTTTACGACCTTGATCCGTTTTGATGCGGTGTATCACGGTCACTTTAAATGCAATCGCCAGCGGCTGGAGGATTTCCCTGCGTTATCAGCCTATGTGCGCGAACTCTACCAATGGCCGGAGGTGGCGCAGACGGTAGATTTTGAGCATATCCAACAGCACTACTATCGCAGCCACGGTACGATTAATCCGACCGGGATTGTGCCAGCTGGCCCGGCGTTAGATTATCAGCGGCCCCACGGTCGAGAGGTTTTTCCCGGTGTCGATGCTCTGGGAAATGCGCTGTGAAAGACTGGGACGACCTGCGTTTCTTTCACGCGGTGGCCGAGAGCGGTTCGCTCAGTGCCGCCAGCCGCCTGCTGGGTGTCAACCATTCCACCGTGTTCCGCCGCATTAATCAGTTGGAAGAGCGTCTGCAGGCGCGGCTGTTTGATCGTCTCGACAGCCGCTATCAGCTCACCGATATGGGGCGGCAATTACAGCAGCGCGTGCGCCAGGTCGCCGACATCATGGACGACGTCGAGCGGCAGGTGGCCGGGCGCGATACCCTGATGGAAGGGGTCATACGGCTGACCTGCCCCGACACCTTTCTCGATTGGATCGTGCCGGAGTTGCTGGCAGAGTTTTCGCGGTTATATCCGAAAATCACCATTGAATTGCGCGCCGATCAGGAGCATCTCGATCTGGCCCGGCGCGAAGCCGATGTGGCGCTGCGCGCGACCAACTCGCCACCGGATTACCTGATCGGCAAGCGACTGGGGCAGATGGGATGGCGCTTTTACGGCGCCAGCCAGTGGCTGGGGCTGGCGGAGACATTGCCCGCCGCCGAGGCGGCGCCGTTGATCGCACCGGAAGGTAAGTTGCTGCAGGTGCCGCCCTGCCACTGGCTTGACCAGCAATTGCCGCGCTTTCAGGTCACCGCCCGGGCTGGTTCCCTGCGCGCCGCGGCGGCGCTCGCCCGGCAGGGGTTGGGTTTAGCCCTGTTGCCCGTCGAATCCAGCGCCGGCTTGGTTGAAATCGCTCAGCCTGGCAAGAATTTCGATACGGGTATCTGGGTGCTCTACCACCCGGATATGCGGCAAAACGTGCGCTTGAATTGCTTTGTTCAGTTTATATGTGAGGCCTTTGAGCGCTGGTTTCGTAGTAATGACTAAGCGTCAAGGAATGACCTGCGCCATCGGCGAATTGCCAGCACCATAGCACCGCAAAAAACGATTATCGCTAACGCGATTAGCGGCCACGCGGTGGATGCGAGGGTAACCGGTGGGCTGGTCCGTCCTAGCAACTGCATATCAGAACTCAGAGCGCCCTCGCGGTTCAGTATCGCCCGGTGCAAGGCGTCTTGCGCAAACAGCAAGCGGTAGCTCAACCGTGTGCTGCGCAGTGTGTTCGGGCAGCGCCACTGGATCTGCCAGCTCGCAAAGACTTCACCGGTGTAGTGAGTGATACCCACAAGTTCACTGGTCGAGGGGCACGCAGTCTCCCCCTGTTGTATCTGCAGCCCGGCGAGCAGGTGTTGGCCCAGTGGACCCGACAGCGACTGCAGTTCGCTCCAGCTCAGTTGTTCCGGTACGGCCGCGCTGAAATGAACCATCAAATCGGTGACTGCGATGTCCAGGCGCAAGCTGTCGGGGTGTTGTTCGTGCCAGTAAAGGTAGCTGGTGCTCGCCTCATGGGCTTGCGCCACCGCCATGGACAGGCAAACGAAGAGGCTAAGACAGAGCGTTTTCATTGCACCGCCGCCGTTACTTGCCGGGCACGTTCCAGCAGTGCGCGATCGGCGCGCTCTTTCTGCTTTTCAAAGTTTCTTTCGGCCAGAACCAAAGCAGCCTCGGGTTCGCCGGTGACATCCAGTAGAAAACGGGCCTGCTCGTAAAGATGGAGTTCAGAGTCACGCATCGTGGCGGCTTGAAAGCGTTGCGCTAGCTGTTGCTGAAGCGCGGGTGCTGACGGTGAATTCAGTTGCCGATAGGCGATCAGTCGCAATAGATCCAGCCGGTCCGACGGGGGGCGGTCGGCCAGTGTCGCCAGCGCGGCGGATGGTTTGCCATGGGTCAGATACCAGTCTGCCAGCGAGGCGGCGCTGTAGTGATCGTTGTTGGCAAGCGCGAGTGCCTGCAGATAGAACTGCTCTGTTTTGGGGTGGTTTATAGTCGCTGCAAGTTCGGCCAGCGTGGCGCTAGCCCAGGCCCGTTCGATGGGTTGGGGCCGGCGGCTGGTTCGCAGCGCATGGTGTAAACCTTCAAATGCCAACCGCGCCGCCGTGGCGTCTCCGGTCAGAGCCATCAGATTGAAATGGCAGCTGCGCTCAATCAAGTTAAATCTCAGTGCGCCGAGCTGTGCGCAGGCGCTGCGCGCCAGCGCAATGTTACCTTGCACAAACGCGACGTTATACAGTGTAAAGTTTGCCTGGGCATGCGTCGGTTCTTGCGAGAGGACGTCAAGCAACAAAGTTTGCGCGTAAGCAAACTCGTGATTGCGCTGTGCGATCACTGCACGCAATACGGTGAGGTCGAGACTCTGCGGCAGCGCCTTATCATCCAGTAAGGCTTGTGCCTGACCCAACGCACGCAGGTCGCCGTGTTGGCGCGACCACTCAATCAATCTTCGCACCTTGCTATAACGATCTTCAGTAACGCTCTGGTGGTGATCGGGCTGCCGCCAGACAATGCGGGTGTCATCGGGAGTGGTGATCGGAGGCGCCGGGGCGGCACCAAGAGTCACAGAGCAAGAAGCAACAATGACCAGAGTGAAAGCTCTGGCCATTGTTGAGGCTACGCAGGGCTTACTCAAGTTGGCTATTGAATGCGTCTGGGTTGTTTTCATTCAGGAACGAGAAGTTAAGGTTATTGATCTGCGTTGGCTCAGCAGTTGCCGGATTAGCCGCGAACAATTGCTTAACAAGGTCGCTGAAAATAGTGCCGTTGGGCTCAAAGCGCGGCGTGGGGTCGTCATTGTTTGAACACCCAGTGAGTGCAAAAAGTATGATGACCGCGGCGAGCTCTTTTAACGGACGGTAAGTTGTCGATGTCATTGGAAGGCTCCCTACATACATTGCGTGCTTAATTGCTGGGCGAACCGGCGATTGGAGTCACCAGATAAGGGAAACTATCGTCGAAGTCACTGGCACTGACAATCGCACCGTCGGTGTAGGGCAGGGTATTGCTGCCGGCATTGGGATCATTGCCCAGCAGCGCCCCCATTGCCGCACGCAGTGCAATGTCTACCACATCGTCACCGGGGCGACGGCCGTTGGGGAAGCCGGCATTGTCGCTTCCCAGTACGCCGAGATTGGATTGACTCGCAGTGGCGGTGACCGGTGTTGAGGTGTTGAGCCGCAACATTTCCGACGCTGTCACGTTGGCAGGCTGATTCAGGCCGGGCACGCCCGTCAGGAAAACCTGAACCAGATCGTTGCGGGGGAAAACATTCGGCGCGGTCACGCCAAAAAGCACTTCCAGCAATTCCGGCAGCGTCGGATTGGTCACATAAGTCGCAAACTGTCCGTCACCAGAGGGCTGGCTGGCATTGAAGCGATCCTTGTCCTTCAGGCCAATCACCACTTCGTTGACCAGTGGCATGCCCAGGCGAGACACCTGAGTGAACGCACCGCCATTGACCGCGGCGGGTTTGCCGCTGCTGCTGCCCGTAAACGCTGAAGCAGTTGGCGACGGATTCAGGATGCGGGCCTGACGCAGGCTGGCAGTGGTCCACGCGCCAATCACGGGGTCGTTGCCGCTTGTCAGACAGCTGATCGGCACCTGTAGTGCCAGCGACGTCACATTCTTGTTGGCGACGACATTGACCTCTGCGTCGCGGGGCCCCACCGGGTCGGTTGCCACCAGGTCAAAAACTTCACCAAGGTTGACGGCAAAACCTTCCTTGCGCTGGCCGGCAAACACTTTGCCTGTCGCGCTGCAGCCCGGGATGTTGACCGAGTAAATGTGGTCGGCGGCATAGGCAGCGTAGTCGCTGAATGATTTGCTGCCGATGTTGTCCAGCGGTTTCATGAAGGTGGCGGAGCCGCTGGCACTATTGGTAATCGAACTGGAATTGCCCGAGCGACGCGTGCCGTCAATGCGCGTCAGGGTAAAAGTTTGTCGAGAGTAAACATTGGCGGTGTCGCCCGCCTTTGGTCCGATCGCGCCGATATTTTTCAGGGGCACCGACACCATTTCGCCATTGACGGACAATTGCAGGTCGTTGATCACGTCGCTGAAGTCGAATTGAAAGGTGATGTCTTCGACAGCGTCACCGTTATTGTCGACATGGATTTCATATACGGCTTCGCTGTCGAGATCAAAGTAGTTCGGTCCACCGTAGGCGTCCTGCAGCGGCAGATAGTTTGCAATAAAGGTAACGGTTTGATCGCTTTCCGCGCCGTAGCTTCGGAACATGTAGAAGTCAGTTCCATCGACTTTCGGGATCTGGGTGATAAAAGGCGCTTCTCTGTGGCTGGATGCCTGCGTGCCAGCGCTGAGTGTGGCAATGCCCAGAAGGGCTGCCGTTAGTTTAGTGAGTGTGTGCATGGAGCCCCCGGTCGTTATTGTCGAATTGTGCGGGGTTCGTACGCGCGCTAGCAGCTCACTGGATCAGCCTTAGTTCAAAAATAACTGCGCGAGCCCGTTAACTAATTGAATTAAGGTGTTTTATAAAATGGGTAATAAGGCACTTTGTATTCCCAACCAAAAATGCACGAGCTTCGTGCAGCGCTGCTGCATTGTGTCACGCGGTGAGGAGGCGTAGAATTAAGTTCGAATGCCATTCGAATGAGGTTTCTATGTCGCCGGCGCCACGTTACACCCCGGAAGAAGAGCAGGAAATCGTCCTGGATGCGGCGGTGGCCTGCATTGAAGAAACCTCCCTGCTGGGCTTTACCATCGGCGCCATTGCCAAGCGCGCCGGGCTATCGGTGGGTTCGCTCTACAAGCATGTGCAGAGCAAAGAGGATTTACTGGTGGCGCTGGCCACGCGGCAGGCGCGTCATACCCGCCAGCTTTACGGTGAGATTCTGGGATCGGCGCTGAGCGCCCCCCAGCGCATTATCAGTTTGAGCCTGCTCGATCCCGCGAAAACCCGGCTGTTCAGTTTTGACGAGCACCTCAACACCCTGGTGAGTAGCGAAGCCATTTTGCAGCGTGCCTCTCAGGGCTGGCTGGCGCAAATGCGTGAAGCCGCAGAGAGCATTGACCTGATGTTCCGGGATTTTTTCCAGTCGGCCGCCGAAAGCGGAGAGTTGGATGTGGTCGACGAAGGTGAGCTGCATACCCTTAGCATGGGCTGCTGGTCCATGTGTGCCGGCTTTCAGCATATCGCACTGATGCGCAATGTACGCGGCAGTGAACGTCAGGAACATCTGTTGAGTTACCCGCTGGATGCTTCCGACTACCCCATCGTCTGTACACAGCGTCTGTTGAATACCTTTCGCTGGCGCCAGCCGTTGACGGCAGCGTCGATACAGGACGCTTGCGAGCACTTAGTGGCCTTGGGTTACCGCTGAGCACCGTCGGTGCGGCGCGAAACCTGATAACGTTATCACGAGGAATTTCACATGAAATCGCCAAATGCCAGACGCTGGTTGATCACGGCAACCGCCATGCTGGCGATTATCGCCTTGCTTGCCGTCTTCAAGGTGCAGGAAATACGCGGCGCCATCGCTTTTGCGCAATCGTTTCCTGAGCCCTCGGAAACGGTGGAGGTCTATGTGGTGGAGTCTGCGGACTACCAGGCCATGCAGAAAGTGTATGCCGAAGTGGTGGCGCCTCAGCGGCTTGCCCTGCGCAATGAATTGGGCGGCGTGATTGCTGAGGTTGGTTTTGCCGCCGGTGACCAGGTCGATGCTGGCCAACTGCTGGTGCAGCAAGATATACGCGAGGAAAAGGCGAGGTTGCGAGCCTTGCAGGCACGAGCAGATCTGGCAGCGCGTACTTTTGAGCGCAGCAGCAAGTTGTTTCGCGAAAAACGCTTGAGTGAGCAGGCGCTGGATGAAGCCCGTGCAGAGCTGGATTCCCTGCGCGCCGAAATTGCTCAAACGCAAGTTCAGATCGACAAGAAAACCCTGCGCGCACCGTTTGCGGCCAAAGCGGGCATCCACCATTTGGAAGTGGGCGAGCTGTTGCCGGCGCAGACTGAAATCACCACCCTGGTGGGGCTGGACGAAAAACTGTGGATAGACTTTGAGCTGCCACAGCAAGCCATGCAGCTGACCGCAGGTGATAGCGTTGTGGTGCTGGCCTCTGGCAAGCGTCTGCAGGCGCGTATTATCGCCCGTGATGCGGAATTGTCGGCGTCCTCTCGCAACTTGCGTTACCGCGCGGAGCTGGCAGGGCAAGATCACGGCCTGCTGCCGAACGCTGTAGTTAACGTGGAAGTGCCGGCGGCCCCCTCGCAGCAAGTTGCGCTGATTCCGGATACGGCGCTGCGGGTTGATCAGCTCGGCAGTTTTGTCTACTTGCTGCAGAGCGGTGAAGAAGGCGAATTGCGAGCACGCCGTCAGCAAGTCGACGTTGCCAGCCGCCGTAATAATCAGGTCGCTATTCTGTCAGGTCTGACGGAAGGCGATCGCATTGCTGCCAAAGGCGCCTTTAAGCTGCGCGACAATATGAAAGTGTCAGTCAGTGACGATGCTGTGGAGCCGCAAACATGATCCCGGCCAACAGACCCTCGCTGGTCGACGCGTTTGTTAAGCGCCCGATACTGGCGCTGGTGGTTTGCGTGGTGCTGGTGCTGGCGGGTCTGCGCGCAGCACAGGGCATTTCGGTGCTGCAATTTCCGCGTATCGAAAGCGCAACACTGGTCATCAGTACCATCTACACCGGCGCGTCATCGGACGTGGTGCAGGGCTTTATTACCGAGCCCATTGAGCGCGTAGCCGCCACCATTCCCGGTGTCGATTACGTCGATTCCAATACCACTGCCGGCGTGAGTACGGTTCGGGTCTGGCTGCAACTGAATCACAGCACCACGGCGGCGCTGGCAGAGTTGTCTACCCGGCTGAGTCAGATTCGCTTCGAGCTGCCTCAGGGGGCGGAAGACCCGGCGGTTGAAGTGCAGCGAGCCGATCGTCCCGCCGCGTTATTCTATCTGGATGTTGTGGCCGACAATATTCCGCGCTCCCAGGTTACCGATTACCTCAAGCGTGAAGTCAATCCGATGATCGCCGCGATCGATGGGGTGCAGCGCGTTGGTCTGGAAGGTGGACGCGAACCGGCCATGCGGGTCTGGCTTGATCCGGCAAGATTGCGCAGTTTTGATCTTAGTGCGGCCGATGTGCTGGCAGCGCTGCGCGGCAATAATGTGATCGCCACCGTCGGTCACACTGAGAATGCGACCCAGCGTATCAATTTGCTAGCGAATACGACGCTGCAAACGCCTGAAGATTTTCGCCGGCTGGTGCTGCGCGAGGATCGCGGTGCGCTGTTGCGACTGGGCGATGTGGCGCGCATAGAACTGGCCGAGGAAGAGGGTGAAGTGAATGCGCGCTACAGCCAGCGCGACAATGTCTTTATCTCTGTGTGGCCGCTGCCGGGCGCCAACGAGATTGCCATCGGCGATGCGCTGTACCCCTTGCTGGAAGATTTGAACCAGAACATGCCAGCGGGTATCCGCATTGAAAGCGGCTACGATGGCACCATTTATATGCGTGACGCGCTACGCGAAATCTTTACCACACTGACCGAAACCATCTTGTTGGTGGGGCTGGTGGTATTGGCGTTGATGGGTTCGTTTAGAACGGCGCTGGTGCCACTGCTGACCATCCCCATTTCCATTTTGGGCGCGATTGCCTGTATGTCGATGATGGGCTTTTCGCTGAACCTGCTGACCACCCTGGCCATCGTGCTGTCGGTCGGTCTGGTGGTGGATGATGCCATCGTCGTCGTGGAAAACGTGTCGCGACATATGCGAGAGGGGTTGTCTCGGACACAGGCTGCGCTGGTCAGCAGCCGCGAACTGCTGACACCGATTATCACCATGACTCTGACTCTGGCGGCAGTGTACGCGCCGATCGGCTTTCTCTCAGGCTTGAGTGGCGTACTGTTTAAGGAATTTGCGTTTACGCTGGCCATTGCTGTCATTATTTCCGGCATCGTCGCCATCACATTGGCCCCCATCATGAGTGCCAAAGTTGCGCCGGAAGGTGGCCATGAAGGCCGCATCACCCAATGGGTCAACGATCGCTTTGATCGCCTGCACCGGGCGTACGCAGGTGTACTGGATAAGCTATTTGCCTGGCAGGGGCAGATTCTGGTTATGGCCCTGGTATTCAGCTTGCTGGCGGTTCCCTTCATGCTTTTCTCCCAGAAGGAACTGGCCCCAATTGAAGACGAGGGCATGCTCAGCGTGGTGGTAGAGGCCCCGCCCGAGGCTTCGTTGGAATACACCAGTCGTCAGATGCACGATGTGGTTGATGCGTTACTGACTTTGCCCGGCAGCACCCGGATGTGGCAAGTCGTGCGTTCCAGTGGCGGCTTTGGCGGTCTGGAGTTTCAGCCCTTCGCTGAGCGTGACCACACAGTGCAGGATTTGTTGTTTCCCGCCTTTGATGCCCTGTCGGGAGTAGTCGGCGTAAAAGCCTTTCCGGTTTTGCCGCCCTCCCTGCCCAGTGCCGGCCAGTTTGATGTCGAGCTGATTGTGCAATCGCCGGACAGCTATCGTGAAATGAAAGCCTATGCCGATAAGCTAGTGCAGGCCGCCTACGCCAGCGGCAATTTCATGTTCGCCGAAACCGATCTCAAGATTGATCTGGCCCAGGTGCGTTTGAATTTCGACCGCGATCGGATCGCGGATTTGGGCATGACAATGGGCAGTGTGAATGATCAGATAGCCACCCTGTTGTCCGGTAATTACGCCAATCGCTTTGACGCCCAGGGCCGCGCCCATCGGGTTATTCCCATGGTGCAGGATGCTGACCGCTTTGATCCGGAAACCATGCTGGATCTGCTGCTCCAAACGCCGACTGGCGATCTAGTGCCGGTGTCGGCGGTGGCCCGCCTCGACTACGATGTGGCGCCGCGTGTGCTCGGCAAGTTTGACCAAAAGCGCTCGTTCCGCCTGTTCGGCGGGATAACGCCCGGCACCACCAAAGAGCAGGCACTGACCAATCTTGAGAAGGCAGCGGCAGAGATTCTTCCGCCTCGCTATTCCATCGACTACGCCGGCGAATCGCGTCAGATCCGTCAGGAGGGCAACACGCTGATGGCCGTGCTCGGTATCGCGTTGGTGCTTGTGTATCTGATGCTGGCCATTCAGTTCAACAGCCTGCGCGATCCGCTGGTGGTACTGTTGGGCTCGGTACCCCTGGCCATTGCGGGTGCTTTGCTGTTCCCCTTCTTAAGCTGGACCAGTATCAATATTTACTCGCAGATTGGCTTTATTACCCTGGTCGGGCTGGTGGCGAAAAACGGCATCCTGATCGTCGAGTTTGCTAATCA
>JBFKXO010000034.1:0-13014 GCA_041638115.1 Litorivivens sp.
GGGGTCTCCACCTACTCCGCGACAGTGGCCATCCTGCAGCGAGCTGATTAAACTGCTGCGCTTACAGGAGATTTCGCCATGACTGAACAAAGCAATACCGGCCCACTGGCGGGCATTCGCGTACTGGAATTAGGCCAGCTACTGGCAGGCCCGTTTACCGCATCCATCCTCGGCTACTTCGGCGCCGAGGTCATCAAAGTAGAACCTCCGGAAGGGGATCAGATCCGGCGCTGGCGCATCGTTAAGGACGACACGGCCTTGTGGTGGTATAGCCTGGGACGCAACAAGCAATCCATTGTTATCGACTTAAAAAGTGAAAATGGCCGGGCGCTGGTCAAAGAACTCGCCAACGAGTGCGATGTGCTGATTGAAAACTTTCGCCCCGGCGTGATGGAAGAGTGGGGCCTGGGCCCCGACGATCTCAAGGCCAGCAATCCCGACCTGATCTACGCCCGCATTTCCGGTTACGGCCAGACCGGCCCCTATGCCAAAAAACCGGGGTTTGCCTCTGTTTGTGAAGGGATCAGTGGCTTTCGCTTTCTCAATGGCTTTCCCGACGAAGCCCCGGTGCGCCCCAATCTCAGCATCGGCGACAGTATTGCATCGCTGCACGCCGTGATCGGGATTCTGATGTCGCTCACAGCAAAACTGCGCAATCGCGCCTCAGGCCAAGTGGTAGATGTCGCACTCTACGAATCCATGTTCAATCTGCTGGAAGGCGTGGTGCCCGAATACAGCGGCGCCGGTGTTATCCGCCAGCCGTCGGGAACAACGGTCACCGGTATTGTGCCCACCAACACTTATCGCTGCGAAGACGGCAAATTTGTCGTGATCGGCGGCAATGGCGACTCCATCTTCAAGCGACTGATGACGGCCATTGGGCGCCAGGATATGGCCGATGATCCAGAGTTGGCCGATAACGCCGGCCGGGTAACCCACGAGCGCCGCATCGACAAGGCATTGGCACAGTGGTGCTCACGCCACGAATCAAAAATGGTTATCGCTACCTTGGAAGGTGCCCGGGTGCCGGTTGGCCCGATTTACAACGTGGAAGACATGTTTAACGACCCGCACTTTCAGGCGCGCGGCCTGTTCGAAGAAGTCCCTATGGGAGACGACACGGTGCATATTCCCGCCATTACCCCGCGCCTGTCAGATACGCCGGGCAGCACCCGCTGGCCGGGCCCGAAACTGGGCGAACACAGCAACCGAGTGCTACAGGAGGTATTGGGCAAATCTGATAGCGATATCGCCACGCTGCGCCAGCAAGGTGCCGTCAGGTAAGCCACCTCACCCATTCGTATGATGCGCTAGCAACCGGCGCCGGGCAGGCTGACTGCTTGCCCGCGCTGCTCACAAAACAATCAAAAAAGTTGCGCCGGGCCGGCCAAGCAGCCATAGTTTCAGCCTAATAACGAATAACAAAAACGAGGGCAGTATGAAAAAACCGGTAGCCTTACTGGCTGGCGCTCTGTGCGCTGGCATGATCGCCCCCCTGAGCTTTGCCCAATCCGAATCGGCAGAGCCCGTCCCAGAAAACCCAAAGAAGGTGTCTGCCAGCCTTGAAGAAGTGTTGGTCACGGCCCGCCGGCGCCGAGAATCCCTGCAGGAAACGCCCATCGCGGTAACCGCGCTAAGCGGTGACGAGCTCAAAGAGCGCGGTATCGTCAATATCGGTGAGTTAACCAAAAGCGTGCCCAGTGTGGAGATTACCGAAAGTGTCTCCAACCTGATCTATATTCGCGGTATCGGCCAGCGCGCCGCCTTCGCACGTGTTGACCCCACCGTCGGCGTCTATCTCGACAATATCTTTTTACCCCGCGCCGACGGCCATCTTATGGACACCGTCGACGTGGAGAACATACAGGTACTGCGCGGTCCTCAGGGCACCCTGTTTGGCAAGAACACCACTGGCGGTGCGATGGTACTGACGCTTGAAAAACCCAAAGCGGAAACCGAAGGATATCTGTTTGGCTCGCTGGGCAACTACGGTCGTCACCAGTTCCGCGGTGCGTACAACACGCCTATCACCGACTCCTTGTTCAGCCGGGTAGCCTTCAACTACCTGAAAGACGACGGTTTCTTTGAAGATGACTCTCAGGGTGAAACCAACACCTCCAAGGGCCGCCTGTCATTGATGGGCCAGCTGCGCTGGGAAATCAACGCCAGCGCCTTGCTCGACACATTACTTTACGTGGGCAAGATTGATGAGCGACTACCCGGCTCATACTGTACCTCCATCAACGGCGACGATGCGGTGCTGGTACGCGGTCTCTACCTGATGTGGCCGGGAGACACCGACCCCAGCAACCCCACCGCCTACGAAGAGAATTGCCGGAGCAATTCGCGCGAGCGATTGGGCGACCTGAAAAGCAATATGGGCCCCAACAACATGATGGACCGCAAGCTCGACACCTACCTCGCAGCGGCCACGCTGGACTGGGAATTGCGCGACAATCTGTCAATGAAAGTGGTGGTCGGCGCACGCAATGAAACCAAAGGTCCACTGATCAGCTCAGACCAGGACGGCGGCCCCGGCAACTTCAACGAATCCTTCACCACCGACGATGGCGAGCGCGAATCCTATAGCTTTGAACTACAGCTGAACGGCACGCTGTTTGACGGCGCGGTTACCTACACCGGTGGCGCGTTTGTGATGGAAGAAACCAATACGGAAGTTTTCACACTGATCAATTCCCTCAACGGCCTCGACGCACAAACTGTCCCGTTCGTACTCGGTGGCTCTCGCCCACCGCAACCAACACCTGGCGGTACCGTGCCTCTGGTCGGCATACTGGTTGATCCAAGGCTGGATTCCGACTTTAGTTTGCGCAACTTTACGCAAGCTTATTTCTTTCAGGGCTCCTGGGATATGACCGAGCAGCTGGAACTGACTTTGGGAATTCGCTACACCGCTGAGCGTCGCGAATCCGATTTGGAAGTTCGCGGCACAGACCGCAATGCCGTCGGTCAGCGCTTGTTGCAGACCGGACGTTTTACACCCGATTTTGTCGGCGGCAGTGGCTTCTATGTGTTTAACGGTGTATGGGCGCAAGACCCGGTTGCTATCGCCATGAGTTACTTCCCGGATGTGGACGGCGACGGTATCCACGACTTCCCCTACGCCGCTGAACCTTTCCGCACCGACTACAAAGACAACACCTTCAAAAAAACCACGCCCATGGCGTCCTTGTCCTACCAGTTCCCGGAAGACTCCCTGCCCGATCACTGGCAGAGCTTTATGATCTATGGCACCTGGAGCAGCGGTTTCAAATCGGGATTCTTTGAGCCTAAAGGGGTAGATGGTCTACAGCAGGTAGAACCCGAAGAAGTGGAGAACCGAGAAATCGGTTTCAAGCTAGAGGCCTTTCAGCGCTCGCTGCGCTTCAACATGGCCGCCTATGATATGGATTTCGACAATCAGCAGTTGATCCAGGTCGATGCCGACTCCAATAATAATCTGGTGGTGATTTATCAAAATGCGGGACAATCGTCGATCCAGGGCATAGAAATGGAAACACAGTGGATGCCCAGCCCCGGCCTGATGATCAACTTCTCCGCTAGCCACAATAACTACGAATTTACCGAGTTTAACGATAACGATCTGCTGCAGGCGGCGCTCGGTAGTCAAGTCAATATCGACCGCAGCGATGAAACGTTCCCCGTATCTCCGGAAACCACCGTCTCCTTCGGCATCCAATACGCCATCGACAGCCGCGTAGGCCTGTTTATCCCGCGATTGGATTACAGCTACAAAAGCGACGTGTACTACGGCCTGGACGACGGGGCCTACACCGTCTACCAAGAGAATAAGGATGACGCAGGACAATCTGCCTACAGCGTCGTGGACCTGCGCTTGAGCTGGCAAAACTCCGAGGGTGATCTGACCGCTGCCGCCTTTGTCAAAAATGCGCTGGATGAACGCTACGATATCGGCATCGCCGCGGTAGGAGATTCCGTAGCCACCTTCTTTCAGACCTATGGCGACCCGCGTCGCTTCGGCGTCGAGGTGCGCAAACACTTCTAACGGTAGCAATACCGGCGGCGTTGCACCGCGCGGCGCCACCGGTGCATACTCTGGCTGACACGTTCTATTGATCAGCCATGCAAACCACCCAGACTCTGCGACAACAATTTCCGGAATCGCCCTACTGGCATTTCTCTGAAAGCCATGCCGGCTTTCCGCTGGTGCATCTAACGGCTAACAATGCGCAGGCAACACTCTCCGTGTACGGTGCGCAAGTGCTGTCCTATCGACCCACGGGCCAGGACGACGTACTCTGGCTTAGCGATGAGGCCCGATTCCTCGCGGGCAAATCTATTCGCGGCGGCATCCCTATTTGCTGGCCCTGGTTTGGACCTCACCCGACAGACAGCGATAAACCCGCGCACGGTTTTGTGCGCAATAGGTCGTGGCAACTTGAGGCTCTAGCACGCGACAACAATGTCACCCGAGTACGCTTGACCCTCGATGCATTTGACCCCGCATTATTCCCACAAGCGTTGAGTGCCTGCCTGGAAATCTGTGTGGGTGATCAACTCTCTGTTAGCTTGACGACTATCAACAACAGCGCCCAAAACGCGACCATCTCCAGCGCGCTTCACAGTTATTTCGCCGTTTCCGATATCAGTGATATCGCAATCACCGGGCTCGAAGACAAACCCTTTCGCGATGCCGTGAATCACGATCAGGCCTGCGTGCAACGCGGCCCGATACGTTTCAACGGTGAACTGGATCGGGTGTATCAGAACGTTGATCAACCGATCTGCATCCATGATCCGGGCCTGGACCGCGTAATCCACATTCTCGGGCGCGGCAGCAATAGCGCCGTGGTATGGAATCCCTGGATTGAAAAATCCGAGCGGCTCGGCGATATGGGTGAAGACGGCTATCGCTCCATGGTGTGCGTGGAAACCGCCAATGCCGACGAGGACCGGCGCATACTCAAACCCGGCACTCAACATTGCCTAGAAGCCGTCATTCAGGTTCAGCCCTGATTCAACGCTCAACATTTACCCATCAGAGGCCAGCTTATGCGCATTTTATTGACAATTTTTCTGCTGACATTGCTCAGCGGCTGTGAAACCGCCTATTTCAATACCGCAGAGAAATTTGGTGTACACAAGCGCGACATTCTCGTCGACCGAATCGGTGACGTACAGCAAGCCCAGGAAGATGGAGGCGAAGAATTCCGCAATGCCCTGGAGCAGTTCCGATCAGTGATCGACGTGGACGGGGGCAAACTGGAAAAGCAATACGACAAACTGCAAGCCGCGTTTGATGACAGCGAGGAAGCGGCGGAGGAAATCCGGGAGCGCATCGACAAGGTCGAATCCGTCGCCGAAGCGCTGTTCGATGAATGGGAAGATGAACTCGACCAATACACCAACCAACGCTACCGCGCTGACAGCAAACGCAAGCTGCAAGAGACACGGCGCGGCTATGAACAAGTGATCCGTGCAATGCGAGCTTCGGAAGAATCGCTCGAACCCGTGCTGAATACCTTGCGCGACAATACGCTGTATTTGAAACACAACCTGAACGCGGCAGCGATTGGTCAATTGAAAGGGGAATACCGCTCGATCAATAGCAATGTCGAAGCCCTGATCCAGACGATGGAAAAATCGATCGCCGAGTCGGACGCGTTTATCAAGACGCTGGGGCGCTGATCGCCGGGCTCACTACTCTGCGTCGGGGCGGGACACCGTCACGCCCCGTGTTGCGATCAAAACGCGCTTTCGTGTCATCCCCACCGTCACGACCTCACAACCAGCGCTTCTTACGAAACAACCAAACTTCCCATACAACCACAGCGACACAGATACCGCAGACCAGCCAGAAGGCAAGAGCTTCATCTGCGCCGGGCATGCCGCCCACGTTGATTCCCAGCAGGCCGGTAAAGAACCCCAGCGGCAGAAATATAGCGGCAACAATCGAAAGCACATACATACGCCGGTTGGCCTCTTCGGAAATCTGGTTGACCAGTTCTTCCTGAGTCACCGAGGCACGCTCGCGCACACTGTCGAGAATTTCAATGTAAAGCATCATGCGGTCCGCCGTTTCACGTAACCGCAAACGCTGCATGTCATCAAACCATTTCGGCGCTTCATTCTGTATGCGGTTTAAAGCTTCTCGCTGGGGCGCAATATAGCGTCTCAGGGCAATCATCTCCCGGCGCAGGTCTGATAGTTCAGCGCGCATGGCCTGACGACTTTCGCTAAGGACAGATTCTTCCAGCGCGGACACATCCTCTTCCAGATTCTCGATCGCATCGTGCATGCGAGTTGTCAGGCGCGAAGCCAGCACAGCAATAAACTCGGCGGCATTGCAGGGGCCATCACCGCTGCGAATCTGACTGATCAGGTCATCCACCGATAACAAACGCCGACGCCGCGTCGATATGATGCGTTGACCGTCAGACCAGAGCCTGATGGACACCATATCTTCCGGGTCGGCCCCCGGATTCATATTAACTCCGCGCAGCGCCATCAACAGCGTGTTGCCCACCACCGACGCCCGGGGCCGCGTTTCCTCTGCCAGCAAGGCCGAGACATTGATCGGGTCGAGGCCACTGTGCTCGGTGATCCACTGTTGAGAACCCGCCTTGCTGTAATCGAAATGCAGCCACAGCAAGCCCTGATCGGCTGTCCAGCGATCGACTTCCTCCGGGCTCAGCTCACGCGCACCACCCTCGCCGTCAAAAAGGAAGGCGTAAATCAGTCCATCCAGCATAGTGTTCTCCCTTCAACACCCCTGACTACGATTATAAAGGCCAACTGGAGCCCATAACCTGTCACTAAGAGTACAATCATCCATACTTTGTCACAGCTTTTCAGGCCAATGGCAGCACTTGTGCCGTCAGCTGCCTACAATGCGCCTTTTTCCACGATAACAACCAGGGTGACCCAATGAAAATCGGTATCTGCATTCCCTACATGAAACGCGGCATTACCCGCAAAACACTGCTCGACTGGTGTCGCGCCATCGACGACGGCCCCTTCGACAGCCTGTCCTGCGGTGAGCGAATTACCGGCTATACCTACGAAATGCGCAACTTCCTGGCGGCGGCAGCCGCGGTCACCGAACGCGTGCGCATCATCCCCTCACTGTATGTGCTGCCGATGCACAATGCGGTGTGGGCGGCCAAGGAGCTGGCCACGCTGGATGTAATTTCCGAGGGCCGGGTGACGGTGACCGTGGGTGTCGGTGGCCGCGAAGACGACTACAAGGCCGTCGGTGCCTCCTTCAAAAATCGCTTTCAGCGCATGGACGACCAGATCGCCGAAATGAAGCGCATCTGGGCCGGCGGTGCGCCCTTTGAAGGTGCCGATATCGTCGGACCCGACCCGGTACAGGCCGGCGGCCCACCCATTCTTGCTGGCTCCATGGGCCCGAAAAGCATCAATCGGGTGTCCAAATGGGCGGACGGACTCTACGGCTTTGCGATGGACGGCAACGCAGACCTGATCAAACATTTCTTCGACTCCGCCACCACCGCCTGGGCAGAATCCGGCCGCAGTGAAAAGCCCTATCTGATGGGCGGTTTCTGGTATTCTCTCGCCGACGGCGCCGACCGAGCCCTGCAGGACTATGTATTCGACTACCTGAAGATCTTTGGCGAAGATGAGGCCCGCTCGGTTGCCAAAACCATGAAAATGCATACCCCCGAAGCCATTGCCGAAGGCATCAAGGCAATTGAGGCGCTGGGGGCCGAAGAAATCCAGCTGGTTCCCGCCACCGCCGATATCAAGGAAGTGGAGCGACTGGCCAAACTGTTGTCATAACACACGTAGCGCCATGCCCGAACTGCCCGAAGTAGAAACCGTGCGCCGGGGGATTGAAGCCCCCCTGCGCCAGCAAACCATCGTGAACACCATCGTGCGCGACCCGCGCCTGCGCTGGCCGGTCGACGCGGCGCTGCCAAACCTGACCGCCAATGCCCGCGTCGCGGGCGTCACGCGTCGCGCCAAATACCTGCTGATAGAAACGGACAAGGGTCGACTGATGGTGCATTTAGGGATGTCCGGCCGGCTCTATTTTGTGCCGGCGGGCACTCCCGCCGGCGTCCACGACCATATCGACTGGGAGCTGAGCAACGGTCAGGCTTTGCGCTACACCGATCCGCGCCGCTTTGGCTCGGTACACTGGCTGCCGCTGGAGGCATCAGGCCACGCGCTGCTGGATCATCTCGGCCCGGAACCGCTATCGGAGGCTTTCGACGGCGACCTGCTGTACACGCGCTCGCGCAAGCGCAGCAGCGCTGTCAAAACCTTTATTATGGACGGCCGCATTGTGGTGGGTGTCGGCAATATCTACGCCAATGAAGCCCTGTTCCGCGCGGGCATTCACCCCAAGCTGGCCGCCGGCAAAGTCTCACGTCCGCGCTATCAGCGCCTGGCAGAAGACATTAAACAGGTATTAAGCGAGGCCATCGCCCAAGGTGGCACCACGCTCAAGGATTTTCTCGGCGGCGACGGCAAGCCCGGCTATTTCAAGCAGGAGCTGTCAGTTTACGGGCGCGGCGGGCTGGAGTGTCTGCGCTGCACCAGCGTGCTCAAGGAAATTCGGCTCGGCCAGCGCGCCACGGTTTTCTGCCCTGGCTGCCAGAAACGCTAAAGCCCTGTATTTTGGCTGTCTGCGCCAGCATGCTAACATTGCCCCTCTTTCGATATACGCAGCAGACAGTGACCTTATGGCCGGCATTATCTATCCAGGAACTTTTGATCCCATCACACTGGGCCACGTTGACCTTGTTCGACGTGCCAGCAAGCTGTTTGACCGGATTATCATCGCAGTTGCCCAGAGCGAAAAGAAAAAGCCGCTATTCTCGCTTGAGCAGCGCATTGACCTGTGCCGCCAGTGTTTTTCCGATATTCCCGGCATGGAATACGTCAGTTTCACTGGCCTGACCATTGATCTTGCGGAAAAGCTGGACTGTTATACCTTTCTACGCGGTGTGCGCGCAGTGGCCGACTACGAATACGAGCTGCAGCTAGCACGTATGAACCGGGCCATGAACCCGAAGGTGGAAACCCTTTTCCTGACCCCCGGCGAAGGCCTGTCACATGTATCTTCCTCGCTGCTGCGCGAAGTCGCATCTATGGGCGGCGATGTCTCTCGCTTTGTTCCCCCACATGTATTGGACGCCCTGAACGGCAAATTCGACTGATATGTCGCTGCTTATCACCGACGAATGCATCAACTGCGACGTGTGCGAGCCGGTGTGCCCGAACAATGCGATTTACATGGGCGAAGAGATCTACGAAATCGACCCGGATTACTGCACGGAATGCGTGGGGCATTTTGACGAGCCTCAATGCGTCACCGTATGCCCGGTGGACTGCATTCCCGTCGACCCCAACAATACAGAAACCGAGGATCAACTGCGGGCAAAATACATTGCTCTACAGGAGCTGTTGTAGCACTTTCCGTCTATGCTAGAGCTAGACAACAACTATGCCGACTGGGACGTCGCAGCCGACTGGAGACGACTGACAGATGCATAAACCATTCACCACGCTGCTGGCTGTTTTACTTACGTGGTCCGCACTTTCCGTGCCGGCGCTTGCCAGCGATCCCGACATCGTTCCGGAAGCAGCCTCCGGCACCTCCGAGATCAAACACGCCATTGCCGTAAAACATATGGCGGTGACTGCCAATCCCTACGCGACGGATGCAGCCGAGAAAATTCTTGCCTGGGGTGGCAGTGCAGTGGATGCCGCCATTACCGCACAACTGGTGCTCGGTCTGGTGGAGCCGCAATCCTCCGGCATAGGCGGTGGCGCCTTCGCCCTGCACTGGCACAGCGACAGCAAAACCCTGACCAGCTGGGACGGCCGTGAAACGGCACCCGCAGCGCTGAAGCCGCAACACTTCCTGCAAGACGGCAAGCCGATGGGCTTTTTCGACGCCGTGATTGGCGGCCATTCCGTGGGCACGCCGGGCGTGGTTGCGATGCTCGAAGCCCTGCACCAACGCCACGGCAAATTGCCCTGGGTAACACTGTTCAAACCAGCGATTGAGCTGGCCAACCAGGGCTTCCTGATCTCTGAGCGCCTGCACACCTTGCTGGTTAGAATGCCAAAGGTGGCGGTCAACCCGCAGATCAGCGAATATTTTTTTGAGGACGACGGCAAAACACCCAAACCCGTCGGCACCCTGCTGAAAAACCCGGCTTACGCCAAAACACTGGAGCTTATCGCACGCAAAGGCAGCAAGGGTTTTTATCGTGGCTCGCTGGCAGACGATATTGTCGAGGCGGTCGAGGACGACCCCAACCGCCCCGGCCTGTTGACCGAGGATGACCTGAAAAACTACAGCGTCAAAGAACGCGATGCCGTCTGCGGCAACTTCCGCCAGTACCGGATCTGCGGCATGGGCCCACCCTCCTCGGGCGGCACCACCGTTGCCGCTATATTGGGCGCCATGCAGCATGTTGCCAGCAATAAGACCGGCCCAGCCCAGCAGGCCCACTTGTTCGCAGAGGCCTCACGATTGGCCTTTGCCGATCGCAATCACTATATCGGCGACCCGGATTTTGTCGCGGTTCCTACCAGCGGCCTGGTGAATAACGACTATCTCAAGGCGCGAAGTCAGCTGATCAGTTCCGAGCGCCGGATGAGCGCAGCCCGACCTGGCTCGCCGCCCGGTGGTAATAGAAACGCCTTCATCACCAGCCAATCGCCGGAGTTACCCTCAACCACCCATTTCTCGATTGTGGATGACTACGGCAACATCGTCAGCATGACCAGCAGTATCGAAACGGCCTTTGGTTCGCGGGTGATGGTGGGCGGCTTTCTGCTCAACAACCAGCTCACCGACTTTTCCTTTGTACCCAGCAACGCCAGCGGCCCTGTCGCCAATGCCCCTGCCGGCGGCAAACGTCCACGCTCCTCGATGTCGCCAACAATCGTGTTCGAGGGCGACAAGCCGCGCCTGGTGATTGGCTCACCCGGAGGCTCACGCATCATCAACTACGTGGCACGCACCATCTGGGATGTACTGGAAAACGGCGAACCTGTGGCGCAGGCGGTAGCAGCACCGCATGTCGTTGCCATGGGGCGGGACCTGGAGCTGGAAACCGGCCGCGCCAGCCCTGCCATCATCAAGCAGCTAGAAGCCTTGGGGCACAATGTCGAGGTCCGCGACCAGACCTCCGGCCTGCACGCCATCTGGATTGATGAGCGCTTTCTGGAAGGCGGTGCCGACCCGCGGCGAGAAGGGACAATCAAGGGCGAGTAATCGCAGCGCAGTAAAGAGCGGCGCGGACCGCCGCTCCCGTATGGGCTAGCCCTGCGGCTGCGCCAGCAACGCTGCCAGCTCGATCATATCTTTGAGGTCGCTGTGATTATCCGAGTTGAGGTCCAGTACAGCGGACAACTTCTGCAGCGCGGACCAATCCAGAGAATCCAGATAGGCTGAACCGCGCAATTTCTCGGCGAGGCTGGCGGCAACCACTGCCGCGCTACCGGCGGCCGGCTCGCGCAATGCTCGACTGGGAACCACCTGATCAATGCGAACACTTTTGCCACCCGCCGGGGCCTTGTAGCGCAGTTTTATCAGGGCCAACTCGTCGCTGGACACGCCTACCGGCTTGGCTGGCGCGTAGCGGCGATCATCCACAAAGCGAAATTTACTGTCGGCCAGCGTTATTTCATAGAGTGCCGTTACGCTATGGCCCGCGCCAATATCACCCGCATCTTTGGCGTCGTTATTAAAATCTGCGTGTGCCAATTGACGATTGTTGTAACCGATCAAGCGATACTCCGCTACGACCGCCGGGTTGAACTCCAACTGCAATTTCACGTCTTTGGCCACGGTGTAAGCGGTGCCCGCCAGACCACTCACCAAGACCCGCTGCGCTTCCCGGAAGCTGTCCAGGTAGTAGTAATTGCCATCACCTTTGTTAGCCAGGGGCTCAAGCTGGGCATCCATATAATTGCCACGCCCAACTCCCAGAACGGTCAGATAAATCCCCGCGTCGCGCTTTTTCTCGATCAGCTTTACCAGCGCCTCGCCCTGCAAGCCGACATTAACGTCACCGTCAGTGGCCAGAATAACCCGGTTGTTCCCGCCGTCGATAAAGGCCTGCTCGGCCAGACGGTAGGCCCGCTGGATGCCATCGCTGGCATGGGTCGAACCGCCAGCTGTCAGGCCTTCCAAGGCCTGCAGAATGTCGTGCTTGTCACTGACGCGGGTTGGCTCAAGCACCGTGCGAGAACCCGACGCATAGGTCACCAGCGCGACCGTATCGGCGGGTTTCAGTTTCGAAAGCATTACAGAGAAGGCTCGCTTCAGCAGACCGATCCGATCCTCCCCCTGCATCGACCCGGAAACATCGATCAAAAACACGTAGTTGCTGGCAGGCAACTCGGCGGCCTCGGGTTCCCACGCGTTAAGCTGCACCTGTAACAAGCGGGTCGCGGGATTCCACGGCGTCGCCATAATCCGGGTCTTAACGCCCAACGGCCGCGCATTGCTTAGACCGGGCACCGGCGGATAGGCCAGCGCATTGATCACTTCCTCGCTGCGAATGGCATCCACCGGCGGCATGCGACCCTCATTGAGATAGCGACGCACCACACTGAAAGACGCCGCATCCACATCCACGGAGAATGTCGATAGCGGATCGTCCGCTACGCGGCGCACCGGATTGTCACTGGTGCCGTCGTAGCGCTCGCGGTTTTCTAAATAAGGCCGGTGGATGTCCGGCGCTGGCGAAATATGCCGCTGCGGGGCCACCGTGCTGTAATCCGCCAGCATCGCCTCACGCGGCGCGGCCTGCTTACCCAACTCGCGGCGCTCAGCCAGCGCGGTATCCGCTATAACAGTTTCAGGTTGCTCAGGTTTGGCATCGGCTCGCTCATCCTGATTAAGCGAACAACCAGCCACGGCCAGCGCCAGCGCAGTAAAAGCCAAAGTCGTTTTCATCACGGTATCTCCTCAAGGGGTTGATACCGCGTGTGACGGACAAACGCCGAGAATTAAACAACCGATATTTGGGGTCAGAGTAA
>JBFKXO010000035.1:0-12964 GCA_041638115.1 Litorivivens sp.
AGCCCTTGGCTACCATGAGCAGCCTACCCAGAGCGCAACTGAAGAGGACCTCATGAGCACCGATTTCGACCTGGCAGCCGCCGCTCAATACGAATTTGCCGATCAGGACATTCCCCAGCTGCTTCGACACTGGGCAACGCATAAACCCGATCACCCGTTTTTCATCTGGGAGCCGGTGTCCGGGGAGGACAAAACCTGGAGTTACCGACAGTTCGATGAGGAAACCTCTGCGCTTGCCGCGGGCCTTCATGCCAAGGGCGTTGGCAAAGATGACAAGGTGCTGATACACGCCGAGAATTGCCCGGAGATGGTATTGAGCTGGTATGCCTGCGCCAAGCTCGGCGCAGTAGCCGTCACCACCAACACCCGCAGTGTGGGCGGTGAGATCGAGTACTTTGCCAATCACACAGGCGCGGTCGCTGCGATTACCCAGCCCAAATTTGTCGATCAAATTCGCGACAATGCAAAAAATGTAAAGTGGATAGCGGTCACCGCTGACAACGCCGGCGAGGCACCGGAAGCGGGTAGCACTGACCACGGACTCACGCCGTTCTCTGACCTGTTTGGCGCATCAGATGCGGCTCCGCAGCGTCCGGCAGAACCGCTCCTGCCCGCCGGTATCATGTTTACCTCCGGTACTACATCCCTGCCCAAAGCGGTGGTGCACACCCATGCCAACGCGCTCTGGGCCGGTCGTATGGGGCCGCTAAACCTGAATATGACGGGTGACGATGTCTACCTGGCTTACCTTCCTTTCTTCCATGTCAACGCGCAGAGCTGGGCGTTCTGGAGTACGCTGGGATGCGGTGGCACCGTGGTATTACAGCCAAAATTTTCCGCCAGTCGTTTTTGGGAAGTGGTCAACAAGCACAAAGTCACCCATGTTTCGCTGATTCCCTTCGTCTTTAAAGCGATCGCGGCGCAGCCGGTACCGGATCACACGATCAAAGTCGGTGCTTTGGGCATCATCTGGAACGAAATCAAAGGCTGGCTGAATATGGATATTCTGGCCTGCTGGGGTATGACGGAGACCGTAATCCATGCCACGCGTTCGGATTTCTCCCAGGTCTGGCCCCAGGGTTCCATCGGCAAACCGACACCGGGCTACCGCTTTGCGGTCGTCAATCCGGATACCGGGGCGCTCTGCGAAAAGGATGAGATCGGCGAACTTTGGGTACACGGAACCCGCGGTGTGCAACTCTTTCTTGAGTACTACAACAACCCGGAAGCCAACGCCAAGGCCTTTACTGACAATGGCTGGTTTAAAACCGGCGATATGGTCAAGGTTGGGGACGAAGGGCATTTCTATTTCTGCGATCGCGATAAAGACGCGCTAAAAGTGGGTGGCGAGAATGTGTCTGCGCGCCAGGTGGAAGAAACCTGTATGCAGGTGGGCGGTATTGGTGAGATCGCGGTGGTGGCAAAATCCCATGAGATGCTCGATATGGTACCTGTTGCCTTCGTCATCAAAGGGATGGGAGCGCCCGAGGATGACGACGCCTTTGCAGCGCAGATCATCGAACACTGCAAAGCTAACCTCGCGGATTTCAAAGTTCCGAGCGCTGTCTATTTCGTCGACGAATTCCCGCGCGCGACGCTCGACAAGGTAGCCAAAAACAAGCTGCGGGAAATCGCTGACGCCAAGCCTGCGGTCTGATTTTCCCTCGATGGTATAAGGGAGCTTCGGCTCCCTTTGCTTTCACGTTTTCTTCATCGCGCGTTCGCAATACTGTCACGGCGTCAACCTACGATAACGGCCACTCACCCATTGAGGAGCCCACGTATGTTTGATCGTTCCATGGCTGTACGGCATCAGGAAACCGCGCACGAACAGTTGCGCCGCGAAATTGAACAACAGGTAGAAGCCTTTCTGGCACAGGGCGGAAAGATCGACCGCCTGACGTCACCTACGTATCAACCTAACCGTCTAGTCAGTGTTGGCAACTTGCAGACCTTTGACTAAAAGCAGATTGCCTTAACTGTCTCTGGCCTCTCGAATTTAAATAGAAAACAATCAACCCTAGAAGGGAGATAGCGGATGCTGGTGCCAATATCTTTTTGTGCTCACTAGGCTGGTAATTGCCAGCAAATATGCTGCGGCCACATGCACAACGACGTGACCCTGACTAACTTGTAATGGTCAGGGGGGACGTTGCATCGCACTCTGTGAAAATAATGATTATAAGGTGGGTGGTCGATGAAACGTTTTATCTTTCTGGTTGGCGCCGTTGTGAGTGTTGTTTTGGTGTACCGCTGGATAATGGTGCCAGCGGATACTGACCCCGAGCAGCGGCGCCAGATGATGCGAGATCGCTATTACAGCGCCACGGCCGTAAAGCCGGACTATGTCTCGGAGCACCGGGAGCCCTGTGCTGACCACCAGCCGCTGAAGCAGGCACTGTTCGGCGATCTGCATGTCCACACGGCCTATTCAACCGATGCCTATGCCTTTGATACGCGCGTTACGCCGGAGGAGGCCTATCGCTATGCGCGTGGCGGGGCGGTGATGCTGCCACCCCTGAACGACGATGGTCAGGGAACCCGGCGCGTGGTCAACGAGCGGCCACTGGACTTTATGGCAGTGACGGATCACGCCGAGTATATGGGGGAGGGCAGTCTTTGCCTGGACCCCGAACAGCGGGCTTATTCGACCCTTGTCTGCAAGGTGTATCGCGGTGATTTGACCCCGCCGGTTTCGCCGATCATGCAGCCTCTGATTCGTATGCTGGCCTTTATTATTTACGGCAAGGAGCGCCCCGCGTCGGTTTGTGCGGCCGATGGCAGCGATTGTATCGAGCGCAGTGAAACGGTTTGGAATGATATCCAGCGCGCTGCGGAAAGAGCCTATGATCGTAGCAGTAACTGTGCATTTACCAGCTTGGTTGGCTACGAATATTCGCTGGCAGAGAAATCCAGCAATTTGCATCGCAATGTGATCTTTGCCAACGCTACCGTGCCGCCTGTGCCCTTGAGTGCGAAAGAGGCGCCGCAGCCGGCGCTGCTATGGCAATGGTTGGCCCGCTCCTGTCTGGACAGCGGGGGTGATTGCGATGTGTTGGCGATTCCCCACAACAGTAACTGGAGCAGTGGCCGGATGTTTTTCCCGGAGTATCCAGGTGCAGCCACCGCCAGCGAGAAAGCGCAGGCTGCCGCCCTGCGTCAGCGCGTGGAACGATTGGTCGAAGTGATGCAGGTCAAGGGAGACTCAGAGTGTCGGCGCGGCCTCTACGGGGTTGTCGGGTCGGTGGATGAGCAGTGCGATTTTGAGAAGTTGCGCGCGCCTGAGGAAGTGGCCGAGGACTGCCGCGATGGCGTTGGCGAGGGCGGCATGATGCTCAAGGGCTGTCTGTCGCGTTTCAGTTATACCCGCTACGGGCTGATTCAAGGCCTCGCCGAGCGTGAAACTTTGGGGATCAACCCCTTCGAATACGGCCTGATAGCTTCGTCGGACAGTCATAACGCGACCGGTGGTGATGTGGACGAAGAACGTTATGATGGTGCCCACGGTATGGATGCTACCGCGGAAAAACGCCTGATCAAGGAATACGATGTCCCCGGCGGAATCGCAACGGGATCGCCGCTGCGCTACAACCCCGGTGGCCTGGCCGGCGTCTGGTCAGAGGAAAATTCCCGGGCATCGATATTTGCGGCGCTCAAGCGGCGCGAAACCTTTGGCACCAGCGGCCCAAGAATCGTGCCGCGTTTTTTTGGCGGCTGGAACCTGCCCGAACAGATCTGTGGCGAGAACCTGGCGGAACAGGGTTATGTCCACGGTGTGCCGATGGGGTCTGTGTTACCACCCGCGCAAGGCGCGGTGGCGCCAGTGTTTGCGGTGTCGGCGCTTAAGGATAGTCAGGGCAATCTGTTGCAGCGTTTACAGATTGTGAAAGGGGTTATGCGCGAGGATGGGCAGATGAAAGAAACCGTCTTCGACGTCGCCGGACATGCGGCCGAAGAAGCGACGGTGGATGTCGCTACCTGTCGCGAGAGTGGGCCGGGCAGTGCCAGTTTGTGCGCGCGGTGGGTCGACCCCGATTTCGATCCCGATCGCGCAGCGGTTTACTACTTGCGCGTGCTGGAGAATCCCAGCTGCCGCTGGAGTACCTGGCAATGCCTTGAATTGGATGCAGAGCGGCCAGCGGTCTGCGACGACCTGAGTCAACCCAAAGTGCTTCAGGAACGTGCCTGGACCTCGCCGATCTGGTATTACCCGCCGACCTGAGAGTGAGTTCAAAGCCGACTGAATAGTCCGTATGATGGCGTTTTTGCGAAGGAGAGCTCCATGGCGTCGCCGCTGAATCTGTTGAACTCGCTGGCTACTTCGTCGGCTGCCCTGTGGCGTGGCACGGTGAGCCGCCCCGCTGCGCGACAACCGGAAAAAACCCTCCAGCTTTACGATATTGAAAACTGTCCGTATTGCCGCCTGGTGCGTGAGGTGCTCACCGAACTGGAAATTGACGTGTTGGTCCAGCCCTGCCCCAAACGCGGTGAGCGGTATCGGGCGCAGGCTGTTGCGCTGGGCGGCAAAGCTCAGTTTCCCTTTCTGGTCGATCCCAATTCGGGGGTTCAACTCTACGAGTCAGTCGATATTATCGCCTATCTCTATCAAACCTACGGTGAGCGTGCGGTACCGCACCGTTGGCGAATCAAACTGATCAACACCTCTTCGTCGATGCTGGCGTCGGGTCTGCGCACCACCCGCGGCATGTTTGCGAAACCCTCCGCGCCGGCTGAAAAGCCGCTGGTACTGTGGGCATTTGAATCCAGTCCCTACGCGCGCATGGTGCGTGAGCGTCTCTGCGAATTGGAGATTCCCTATATCAGCCGACATATCGGCAAGGCCCAGTGGCAGGATTTTGCCCTGACACCGATCCGCAACCGGCTGTGGCCAGAGTTTGAACATGACAGTGCGAATCGCCGGGCGCTGAAGGCGAAAACCGGTCAGGTCATGGCCCCCTTTCTGGAAGACCCCAATTCAGGCGTGTCGATGTATGAATCTGCTGACATCATCGAGTATCTGGATGAAACCTATGGGCGTCTGGTTTAAGGCTGCTCTGATTCATTCGGTAATGTCTCAGGGAAGCCGTTGGCGTGGATTGGCAAGGCCTGGGGTCTCACCGAATGAATCACCGGTGCTTTCATGGCAGTATTTGACGGAGAGCGGTGCTTTTTCCGGTAGAATGTCGCGCGCCCGAGCGGGCACTTTCCGAATCATGATTGAATGGAATTCCTGATGTCCCAATTTGAAAACGTAACGGTCGTCAAAGCGGCCAATATATATTTTGACGGTAAAGTCAGCAGTCGCACCGTGTTGTTCGGTGATGGCAGCCGCAAAACGCTGGGACTGATGTTGCCCGGCGAATACACCTTCGGCACCGAAGCGGCTGAAGTCATGGAAATACTGGCGGGGCAGCTCAAAGTCCGTTTACCCGGAGCTGACTGGCAATCGATAGCCGCTGGCCAGAGTTTTGATGTGCCGGCAAATGCCAAGTTTGATTTGATTATCGAAAGCCCGACCGACTACTGTTGTAGCTACATCGACTGATCCGGGATCTGTCTTGCGCGTGTTCTGGCTTCTCAACCTTACCACCAGTTTTTTGCTGCTGGCGACGCTGTTGCCGCTATGGCGGCGCGAAGAGTGGTGGGTGAGAGGCTGGGACTTTCCCCGGTTGCAGCTGAGTTGGCTGGCTGTTGCGCTGTTGTTGTTGCAGGTGGCCTTGCTGGATCTGACCTCCACCCTGGCGTTGGCGATGATCGTTTCGACGGCGGCCTGTCTGGCCTACCAATTATGGTGGATTTTTCCCTACACGCCGCTGGCACGGTGCGAGGTTCTCGCCGCACCCGCGACCGCCGATCCTGAGCACGGTGGTAATACGCTGGCAATCGTTACCGCAAACGTCCTTACCTCCAACCGGCATTCAGATCAATTTCTGGCACTGGTCGAGCAAACGTCACCGGATATCGTGGTAACGCTCGAATCCGACGGTTGGTGGCAGGACCAGCTGGATGCACTGGAGCCAGAGTATGGCTACAGTCTGAAATGCCCCCTCGATAATCTGTATGGTATGCACGTCTATTCCCGTTTGCCGCTACATGATGCGCAGGTGGAATATCTGGTGGAAAACGATGTGCCCTCCATGCATGCGCTGGTGGAATTGCGCTCTGGCCGCCAAGTGCGTGTGCATTTTCTGCATCCGGCACCGCCCAGCCCCACTGAAAACGACGCCTCGGTAGAGCGCGATGCCGAATTGGTGATGGTGGCTAAAAGTCTGGAAGGCTATCGCCGACCGGTGATCGTTACCGGTGATCTGAACGATGTAGCCTGGTCTGAAACGACGCGGTTGTTTCGAAAGATCAGTGGTTTGCTAGACCCTCGTGTGGGGCGCGGCATGTTCAATACCTATCACGCGGGTATCCCGTTCATTCGTTGGCCCCTCGATCATCTGTTCCACAGTGATCACTTTACCGTTGGCAAACTGCGACGCTTGCCGGCCTTCGGCTCGGATCATTTTGCCCTCTACACCAAGCTGGTGCTGGATCAGCGTTACGCTGATCAACAGGAAGGTTTGGAGGCCGATGCGGAAGACGAAGCCTGGGCGGAGGAAAAACTCGCGCAGGAAAACGTCGATCCGTCAGACGTTCCCGTTCCCCGGGTTTGAGCGGTCGCTCTGCAATGCCTGTTTCAGCAGCCTTTCCAGCATCATCAGGCACGCGATAGGGATGAGATAGCTCACGGAAAATCGCAGGAAGAGCAGCCAGCCGTTTATCGACCAGTCCCCCTCTGTGGCCGAAAGTGCCATCAGCAGCAGCGGGCCAAACACGAATACCAGCGTCGGTACATAACGCCAAAGATAGTATTCGCGACTGGTCGAAATGGTGCGATCGGCCCGGCGGTAGCAATACAGGGTCACCAGCACCGTCCCCACCCCAACCAGAATACTGTAGAAGGTATTGAACAGGCCGCTCATGACCGTCAGTACCGCACCCAAAAGCAGGCTGATGAGGGCGGTTGACGTGAGGGCACGCAGTATTTTCAGCTGTTTAGTGGTCATCGGGAACCCTCTCCCTGACAGGTTTTTTGATGCGCGCCAGAGCGTTTCATGATCCAGTGCACATTTTTAGTGAGTATGGTGACAATAAATCCCCCGAAGTCAAGGAGATAAGATTGAAAACTCAAGCGGATAATGCGAATCTAGCGCGTTATTTAAAACACTTCACACGGTGTGGAATGGGGGGTCGTCATGACAGTTTCAAAATCGCTTCTTGGGGTGCGCGGCGTAGTCGTTGCCGCGTTGGTTGCCGGCGCCATTGGGCCGGTGCAAGCAGAGAACAATTGGTACGTTGGTCTGGAGTATGATCGCGTTAACCTGAAAGACTCTGAGGGACGGAATTTCACGCCGGGTGAGCTGGCTAGCGGCACCTTGTGCCTCCCGATTGTCAATATTGATCTGGCAGACCCTGCCAATAGCCGTTGTACCTCCACGCAAGGTACATTTGACGACATCAACACCAGCTTTGACGACGACAACGGTTTTGCGCTGTCAGTCGGCTATGATTTTGAAGGCGTGGCGCGCTGGGATATCAGCGCCAAGCGAATGAAGAATGATATCGATGAAGTGGGTGGGGTGCCGGTTAGCACGGGTGAACTGGAATCCACTTCACTGGTCACGAATCTGTGGTTCGACTTTAATCGCAAAGAGATGGTTCAGCCCTATATCGGGTTTGGTGTAGGTGCTGCCAAAGTTAAATCGAATGACGGCGATGACACCGTGCTCTACGGTCAAGCGGGTCTTGGTTTAAACTTCAAAGTCTCTGAAGAGTTCACTATTGATTTGGGTGGTCGTTATTTTGATACCCGCCAGCCCGAGTTTGATAATTCAACGGTTGAATATCACGGCACAAATATAGTGTTGGGTTTCCGCTTTAACTTCCCCGGCGAAGAACGTGAGCGTTCTGCCATTGTTTCTGATAGCGACGGTGATGGCGTTCCCGATAACCGTGATCGCTGCCCCGGCACGCCTCCCGGCACACCTGTCAATGAATACGGTTGCTCGGACCTGGATGGCGACGGTGTCCCCGATGACCGAGATTTGTGTCCGGGCACTCCGCCGGGAACACCGGTCGACGTCAATGGCTGCTCAGATAGCGATGGCGATGGTGTCAGCGATCGCGTCGACGCATGCCCCGGCACCATCGCTGGCGGTTCTGTCATGACCAATGGTTGCGCAGTGCAGCAGTCGGTGATTCTGGAGGGCGTAAACTTTGAGTTCGACAGTGCCAAGCTGCAGGTTAATGCTCAGCGTATCCTCGACCTGGTGGCTAAATCGCTGCTGGATTCACCGAGCTTTGTCGTAGAGTTGCAAGGTCATACCGACAATGTTGGTACCGATAGCTACAACCTGATGCTGTCTCAAGATCGCGCCAACGCGGTTAAAGCCTACCTGGTGGGCAAGGGTGTATCACCAGATCGCATGGTAGCTCGTGGCTACGGTGAGCGTCAGCCGATTCAGGACAACAGCACCGACGAGGGTCGTGAGCGCAATCGTCGTGTTGAGATGAAAGTGTTGGCTGAGCGTTAAGCCTGGTCAGTCTTCGAAATTGTTGTACAAAGGCCCTCTACGGAGGGCTTTTTTTATGTCTTCTGGAATCGCGCGCACAAAAAAGCCCTCCGTAGAGGGCTTGGCTGATTAACGTTGAGCAGAATCAGTTGTGTGCGTGCAGTGCCTCGTTCAGCTCAATCGCCGATTTGTTGGTCAGGGCTTCGATAGCGCCGGTCTTGGAATTGCGGCGGAACAGCAGATCAGATTGCCCCGCCAGCTCCCGCGCTTTTACGGTTTTAACCGCCTGGCCTTTGTCATCTAGCATGCTCACCAGTGACCCTGCGGTAACGTACAGTCCTGCTTCAATCGTGCAGCGATCGCCCAGCGGAATGCCGACACCGGCGTTGGCGCCAATCAGACACTCTTTACCCACAGAGATAATCACATTGTTACCGCCGGACAAGGTGCCCATGGTAGAGGCGCCGCCGCCAAGGTCTGAACCGGAGCCCAATACCACCCCGGCCGAAATGCGGCCTTCAACCATGCCAGGGCCCTCGGTGCCAGCATTAAAGTTCACAAAGCCTTCGTGCATGATGGTGGTGCCTTCGCCAAGGTAAGCACCCAGACGCACGCGGGCAGTGTGGGCAACGCGAACACCAGCCGGTACCACGTAGTTAGCCATTTTCGGAAATTTGTCGACGGACATCACTTCCAGCAGTTCACCTTTCAAGCGCGCCTCAAGCTGTCTGTCAGTCAGCTCGTCAATAGCAACGGCGCCCTGGTTGGTCCAGGCCACGTTGGGCAAAACGCCAAACATGCCATCCAGCGTCAGAGTGTGAGGTTTGGCCAACCGGTGTGATAAAAGATGCAGTTTCAGGTAAACCTCGGGTACGGAGCTGGGAGCTTCGTCGCTACTGAGCACCGTGGCAACCAGCGGCTGCTTGCTGCCCGCGAGTTTGGCGCAGGTCGCCGCCAGCGCATCGTCAACACCTTTCAGCGCTTCGGACAGGGCGGTCATGCGCGCTGGATCAAGGTTGATAGCGTGATTGCCGCCGGTAAAAGCCAGCGCATCCACCAGAACGCCGGTCACTTCGGCAGACGGGTTAATCAGGGGCTGGGGGTAGAATACTTCCAGCCAGTCGCCTTTGCTGTTGTGGGTGCCGACACCGATGCCAACACTGAAAAGAGAGGATGTCATAGGGGCTACCTTTTCTGTGATTTCAATTTGCTGATGAGAAAAACTGTTGATAATCCTTGTCGGAAAAACCGACATGGACTGTATCGGCTTTTACTAACACCGGACGCTTGATCAGCGTGGGGTGCTGGGCCAGCAAACCGACAATGGCGGTTTTGCTGTCGGCGCTGCGTTCGGCATCGCTGAGCTGTTTCCAGGTGGTGCTGCGCTTGTTGAGCAGCTTGTCGCCAACTGCGTCATACCAACGGTTCAGCTCATTTTTGCTGAGCGGCTCGTCGCGGTAATCGGTAAACGTGTGCTCAATGTCTTTCTGCTCAAGCCATTTGCGGGCCTTGCGCACGGTGTCGCAGTTCTTGATGCCGTAGAGTCTGATCATCGGTCTGTTGGTTTGTTTTCGGGGTGGCGAAGAATAGCAGATTGGGCCTGGGAGTTCACGGCGCAGGAGGCGGGGCAATCGCAGATGCGGGTTCAGTGGGAGCGTAAATCTCTATTCCTGTCATTGCGAGCGCAGCGAAGTAATCTCTTGCGGTGGGGGCATCACGAGATTGCTTCGCGAAAAGCGCTCGCAATGACGGGGATTAATTGGCGGGGCTCTGCAAGGTCCCGTCATTGCAAGGAGCGCAGCGACGCGGCAACCTCGTGTCGTGGTTGCCAGACCTCAATTGGCGCCGCGTCTTAAGCCTTCAGTGTCACTACCGGCTTTTTTCGGTTGGGGTAGCAGGTTCGGCAGATTTCGCAACTCAAGCCGTGGCAACTGCGAGCGGGGCAGTATTCGCGACCGTAGTAGATAATCTGCAGGTGCAAGGCGTTCCAGCTTTCTTTCGGAAACAGCTTTTTCAGGTCCCGTTCGGTCTGCGTCACGCTTTTGCCGGAGGTCAGGCCCCAGCGCTGGGCCAGGCGGTGAATATGGGTATCCACGGGAAAGGCCGGCACGCCAAAAGCCTGCGACATGACCACGCTGGCTGTCTTGTGGCCGACGCCGGGCAGGGTTTCCAGCGCATCGAGATCGGCGGGGACTTCGCCGTTGTATTTCTCTACCAGTATCTCCGACAGACGCTGAACGGCTTTGGATTTCCGGGGTGACAGGCCACAGGGACGGATAATTTCGCGAATCTCGTCGGCGGTTTTCATCGCCATATCGAAGGGGTTGTTGGCCAGTGCAAATAAAGCCGGAGTCACTTGATTGACGCGCTCATCGGTGCATTGCGCCGACAGCAATACGGCCACCAACAGTGTGTAGGGGTCTTTATGGTCGAGCGGTATCGGCGGCTCGGGGTAAAGTTCCTGCAGGCGCTGGAGAATATAGGCGGCGCGTTCTTTTTTTAGCATGGTGATGTATTTAGAGTGATTCGATAAAACGGCGAATACGCTGTGCGGCGTCGATACATTCGTTGGGCTCGGCGACCAGGGCCATCCGCACACGGCGGCTGCCAGGATTGTGACCATCCACCTCGCGGCTCAGGAAGCTGCCGGGCAGCACAGTAACGTTCTGCTGCTCGAACAGACGACGGGCGAATTCCTGATCGCAGATGGGGGTCTCCGGCCACAGATAAAAGGCGCCGTCGGGTTGGCTGACCGGCAGCACTGGATTGAGAATATCGATCACTGCAGCAAACTTATCGCGGTAGAGGCGGCGGTTTTCGACGACGTGGCTTTCGTCGTTCCAGGCTACCGCGCTGGCCAGCTGGTGCTGTATCGGCATGGCGCAGCCGTGGTAGGTGCGGTACTGAAAAAAGTCGGCAAGAATATCGGCGTCACCGGCGACGAAGCCTGAGCGCAGCCCCGGTAAGTTGGAGCGTTTTGACAGGGAGTGGAAGACCACGCAGCGGCTGTAGTCGTGGCGCCCCATTGCCGCCGCAGCCTCAAGCAGGCCCGGTGGTGGGGTGGCTTCATCGGGGTAAATCTCGGAGTAGCATTCGTCGCTGGCAATGACAAAGTCGTGCTCGTCCGCCAGAGCGATCAGTTTCTGTAATCGCTCAATGGACAGGGTAGCTCCGGTGGGGTTGCCCGGTGTGCAAATAAACAGTAGCTGACAGCGCTGCCATTGCTCGGCGGAAACCTCGGAAAAGTCAGGGAGAAATCCGTTCTCTTCCTTGCAAGATAAAAATGAGGGTTCTGCACCCGCCAGAAATGCCGCGCCTTCATAGATCTGGTAGAAGGGGTTAGGGCTGATCACCAGAGGTTGCTGTCGACGATCAACAACGGTCTGGGCAAAAGCAAACAAAGCTTCGCGTGTGCCATTTACGGGCAGCACCTGCTGCTCGGCATCCAGACCTTGCAGGTTGAACCGACGGGTTGCCCAGGCGGCAATGCTTAGCCGTAATTCTGGCAGGCCCTTGGTATTTGGGTAGTTGGCCAGACGCGGCAGTTCGCGCGCGATGGTATCCAGCACAAAGGCCGGAGAGTCATGCTTGGGCTCGCCAATAGAGAGGGCGATAGGGGTTTGCCTGGGTGGCTGCGCGCCGTCGAACAGGGCGCGCAGTTTCTCAAATGGGTAGGGTTGCAGTCGCTGCAGATCGGGATTCAAAGCTGTTTTGTCCTATCAGGAGTATCGGGGTTCTGCAGAGGCCTGTTCGTCCAGCTCCTTGCAGATGGCGCGCTGGATTGTCTCGCACAGTTCCGGGTCTTTGATGGGTTTTTGTTGTTTGTTGGTAATAAAGAAAACGTCTTCCACGCGCTCGCCAAGGGTGGCGATCTTAGCTGCCATCAGCTTGATATCGTATTCATAGAAAATGCGTCCGATGCGGGCCAGCAAGCCGGGGCGGTCTGGCGTGATCACCTCCAGTACCGAACAGCCCTTGTTGATATCGGTCGCGATGGTGGTTCGGGTAGGCGTTGAAAACAGGCGCATCTGGCGCGGGGTACGCTTGCTGATCATTTCCGGGAAACGATCCGGGTGTTCGATCTGATTGCGTAGGAAATTGACGATGGTTTTGCAGCGGTCCTCGTCGTCGCCGATGGGTTTGCCGTCGGCATCGAGTACGTAAAAGGTATCGAGAGAGTAGCCGGTGGTTGAGCTGTAGATGCGTGCGTCGACGATATTCAGATCGAGCTGTTCCAGTGTGCCAGCAACTACCGCAAACAGATTGTCATGCTCCAGGGTGTGGACAAAAATCTGCGTGGCACCTTCCAGGTCAACATTACTGCTTTTCTTTACCAGTACCAGTGGCTTGGTCATGTCGTGGTGGCGAGCGATGGCGCGGGTGTGCCAGACGACGTCGTCGTCGCG
>JBFKXO010000036.1:0-12685 GCA_041638115.1 Litorivivens sp.
ATATGGCTGAGCATGTCGGTGCCGTCGCCTTTGCGGCGCACGGGGATCAGTGCGGTTATATATTTACGCAGAAAACGCTGGCCATTTTTGCCGACATGGAATTTAGTGCCCGGTACGTCCCAACGGACAATCCCCATTTGCGCATCGAGAATATCGATAAAGGCCTGAGCCAGCTCCTGGGATCCTTCATCCTCTTCATTAACGCCGTAAAAAACCTTGCAGGTCATTCTCAGCAGCAATTCCTTGATGCTGTCATAAAATCGAAAGTTTTTATCGAATACCCACTGGTCCATGCCCTTGTCGAGTATCGGATTCATGGTAACGACATAGCTGCGCATTGCCGGTGTTTTAAAGCTGGTCTGCATGATACGGCGCTGAAATTTATGCTCATCAAAATCCAGACACAATAGATTGTCGCCGTAGAAGGTTCGCAGGGCGTAGTCGTAACCCATTCGGGTAGAGAAGTTGCGGTCACTATCAAGCAACAGGGTTTGGGCCATATCCGGACCCAAAGCGAGAATGCCGGGCATTGGGCCCATATTTATGCGGGAGATAGGCCCGTAGTGATCCCAATGATGCTTGGCCAGGCCAAAGGGGTCGGTGCGCAGCCGTGGCAAGACGCCGACAACAGGCCAGCCCTTTTCTCCCGGGACGTGATCTAGCTTTTTATTATTTGGTGCCTCGGTGTAATCCACCGACAGGGCATTGCTGTCCATTGTTGACTCCCGTACTTGCAGGCAAGGCCTGCTGATATGCGTTTTGGGTGACGACCTAAACTGTGGTTTGGTTTAGCCTGGCGCACTGCCGCCATTGCCGACGGCGGTGCGTTTTTTCTAAAGTAACACGCGACGTTCAGGAGAGCTTACATGGCCTACCGAGTGATTCAATGGAATGTTGGTAATGTTGGCCGCCGTGCCATTATTGCCATTCAGCGCAATCCGGCACTGGAGCTGGTGGGCTGTTATGTTCGCAATACAGAAAAGGCCGGGAAAGATGCCGGCACACTGGCCGGCATTGATCCTACCGGGATTCGCGCCACCCAAGACATCGATGCACTGCTGTCGCTTCAGCCGGACTGCGTTAGCTATAACGGACTGTGGGCCAACGTTGACGACTTCTGTCGTTTCCTCGAGCGCGGCATCAATGTCGTCACCACCTCGGCGTTCATTACAGGACATGCTCTTGGCGAAGCCGCTCGACAGCGCATTCTCGACGCCTGTGCTGCTGGCAACAGCTCTATCTTCGGCAGTGGTATACATCCGGGGTTTAGCAGCCTGATCGGCTTGGTGGCGGCTGGGTTGTGTGACCGTATCGAGTCGGTATCGGTCCTGGAATCGGTAGACGCCACCGGCTACGCTTCGAAGGAAACCTGGGAGAGCTGCGGATTTGGCGCACCTATCACCACCCCCGGTTTGCGTGACACACTGAAAGAAGGCTCAAAAGTATTTTCAGAGGGCGTGCGCGTGGCAGGAATGGCCTTGCAGATTCCGTTTGACGATATTCGCTTTGAAGCTCAGTTCTCGGCTGCCGTGGAAGACTGCGATTTCGGCTTTATGCAGATCGCCCAGGGCTGTGTCGCCGGGGTCAACGCCGCATGGCAGGGAATATATCAGGGCCGCCCGGTTGTCGAGCTGAAATACCGCTGGAAAATGGGCCGGTGCGTCGAACCGGACTATCCGCTGCATGAAGGCTATGTGGTCAATGTAAAAGGCAGACCCAATGTGAATTTCACGCTCAAGCACGAATTGCCCCAGGAAGAAGCACCAACCAATCCGATCGAGGCCATGCAATCCAACCTGATTACCACCGCACTGCCGGCAATCAATGCCATACCGGCAGTGTGTAAAGCGCCGGCAGGCATCCGCACCTACGCCGATCTACCGCTGATCACCGGCGCCGGCTTCGTACAGTAGCGCTATGGCCTGTATCGCCCAACCACTGTCCCCATTGAACCATGACAATATGGTTCATCACCGCTAAAACCCCCGCCGCTACCGGAACATTCGCCACTCAATTTGCACACCCACCTCCCGAGGCCGGCCATAGGCGGCATAGCCACGCGCCGTGTTTGCACCCACGTAGCCATTGGGAAACTGATAGGTTTCGGTGAGGTAGTCTTCATCGAACAGGTTATAGGCAAATAGGTAGGCCGAAACCTTAGCCCCCTCCCAGCCAATGCGCGCATCTACCAACGCTCTATCCTCAGAGAACTCGGTTTCAAAATTACTGGGGCGTGTATAGGAGTGATCGCGGTAACTGGCGCTCAGCGAGGCCATCCACGGCGCGCGGCGATAGACGGCGCTGACGCCGCCGGTGAGTTTGGGCGCCAGAATAAAGTCGTTACCCGAGTAGTCTTCATCACCGGCTCGATAGTTCAGAAACTCGCTCTCTACCCAGCCAACTGAAGCGCTGACACTCAACGTGTCGGTCACTCGCCACCCCAGGTTGAGGTCGATGCCGTAAAGCTCTGAATTGGCCGCATTCTCCGAGGCAAAAAACAGCCCCCGCAATACCGGCACCTGCTGATCTTCCCATTCGGTGTAGAACACATTAAGGGCCAGATCCAGGCCCAGATCCACCAACACTCCGCGCACCCCTGCCTCGTAGTTTTGGGTGTACTCGGGATCGTAGGGAAAGGCCTCACCGGTCTGGGCATTTACATCAACACCACCGGCGCGATAGGCCTCGGCATAGCTGATAAAAACAGACCAATCGTCGGTAGCCGCAAAACGCAACGCCGCCTTGGGCAACCAGGCCTGATAATCGGTCTGGCCACCACGAAAGCCGTTGGTCCCCGGTGCGGCTCCTGAGGCGATCAACAGATCTTTTACATCAATCCCAGGCTGCGCATCCGAGGAGGTTTCCGGCGAACCCAGAAAAAGCTCACCGCGGAGCGTGTCGAAGCGATTAGCCTGGTCCAGCTCCTCATGGTCATAACGCAACCCTAGTGTTGCGGTAAGCCGCCAGG
The DNA here is from genome assembly GCA_041638115.1 of Litorivivens sp. GTDB lineage: Bacteria > Pseudomonadota > Gammaproteobacteria > Pseudomonadales > Spongiibacteraceae > Litorivivens. The sequence goes on from JBFKXO010000036.1 coordinate 2,969, forward strand.
GGAGCTCAATATCCATTTCGGAGAACAAGGCGACGTTTTTTGCCTGCTGCGCATCTTCGCTGACAAAGTCCACTTCGACGTAGCCGGCATTATCGATACCCGGCGCGGGCACAAGAAAGCTGGGCGCCACGATAATGTCACCAGACAGCGGGAGATTGTCACGCTCAAACCGCCCCGCGTATAGCCCGACGATGCCACGATAGCGTCCAGGGCTTTCAAAGTTCAGACGCAACTCCTGAGTCAGGTTGCGCCCGTCTTCGAAGATATCGTTGTAGCCATTGTCCTCCTCGAGACCGTCAAAGTCGCGAATATAATCTTGGTGGGTTTTCATATAGGAGGTAATCGACGTCAGCTCTAAACCTTCACCGAATCGATAACGGTTGCGCCAGGACAGCGTATCGGTTCGCGTGTCGTCACGGGTCTCTTCGTTGACGAAGGAGGTACGGCGCTTGGCCGGATCAGTTCCTGAGACGCCCCGCTCAATATTGTAGTCAGGCTGCCCCTTGCGTTCGTCCGTTGAAAAGGTCAGCAGGCTGTCGAAGGCTGTCCAATAAGCGGGCTCAAAAGCGAGTTTTATACGCGCCAGGTTTTTGGTGGTTTCAGCAAAATCATCGTCATCACGCGGCACATGGGTCACAAACCCCGGATCGCGCTCGCCAATGGCAGTGACCCGAATGGCAAAGGAATCCGACAAGGGGCCACCCCCGGCAAAGGCGGCGTTGACCATACGGTGCTCGGTCGCAATCAGGCGGGATTTCGCTTCAAACTCGCGGGTCGGCTCACGAGTACTGATGACTACCGCACCCGCCAGAGAATTGCGACCCTGGGATGACGACTGGGCACCGCGCAGTACTTCCACCTGCTCGACATCAAATAACTCGGCGCTGGCACCTTGCTGCGACACGTCATCCAGCGTCACACCGTCAATCTGCACGCTGATTAGCGGCGATCCGGTGCCTCCCCCTGCGCCTTCCTGGGAGATGCCCCGAATGGAAATTTTGCCTTCTTCATTGGACGTTGTATTACCTGCGCGGCGCAGCAGTTCCGACAATTCCAGATCGCCTTGATCGGCAATACTGCTCTCGTCAAAGATGCTGATAGAGGTGACAGTTTCGGCAAGGCTGCGACCGAGCTTTTCACCCGTCACAATAACTTCTTCGAGTTGTTTGCGGTCGTTATCCGCGGCGGCTACATCGGCCTGAACCAGCGCCAAACTGACCAGGGCGCAGGCGCCTGCGATCTTCCTCATATGTCCCCCAATGCGGTGCCGCGTCACTGCGGCCCAAGCTAAAACTAGCCCGCATTCTATTGCCAATGATTCTCATTATCAAATAAACATTTTTAACGAGGGAGCACCGACAAGATCAGCGCGACGCACCAGCCAAGCATAAACACCAGCCCGAACCAGATCAGAAACGCCGACCAATAGCCCAGTGCCAGCAGGGGAAGCCCCGGTGAAAAAAGCAGGACAGAGAATATCTTTCTTTGACGGGTAGACAGTGGCGCACGGTCACGCAGTCGTCGAACGCGCAATCGTTTGGGGTCACGATCCGCCAACAGCCAAAGAATCAAGGTACTGGGGAGTGCCAGCAGAAGCGCGACCACATCAATACTCATGCCGCGTCCGCCACCCGTTCCGCCACGGTCAGGTCGTCGTCGACTGACGCGTCGCTTACCCATACCGGCGCATCTTGACGGCGGTGATAGGCCAAACAGGCAAGGGCGCCCAAAATCATGCTGATATCCATGACCACCACCCAGCCAAGACCGGAAGAAAGGGCTGTCAGCCAACCGGGGCCGTCAGCCACTTGCCAACGCAACAACGGCAGCACCAACATGATGGCACCGGTTAGACGCAATAGCAGACGATTTGCCACATCGGTAGAAGAGGCAGAAAAGCTTAACAGCGCCGTTAGAAACAAACCGCCGAGGAAGAGAAATAACAGCGTATTGCCCAGCCCCGCAATACCGTCAATCATCAGGAAATAGCCTGCGGCCACTGCGGCCAGCGACGCAGGCAGGCCATAACCCAGCCAGGCAGTTGCGCGCGCCAAGCGCTCCCAACCCGGCTCGGATTCCCGGCGCCGCGTCCACAGCACCATACCGGTCAGTGCCACGTAGGCGCTGGCAAAGCCCAACGCAAACCAGACCACCTTTGACGGCGTTCCGGCGAAGTTCCCGAAATGTAGTGGTGACATCAGACCGGCAAGATCACCACCGAAGGATGGCTCATTGCCCAGATTCGGCAGGGTTTTGAAAAACTCACCGCTAGCGCCTTTATAGAGCACCGCGCCCGGCAACAAACCACCTTCTTCAGCCGACATACGCACAGTGACCAACGCGTCAGCGCGCCCCCAGTGATTGATAAATACATTTTGCGGCTCGCCCCCGGTGCGCGCCGCAGCCGACGCGAGAATACCGTCGAGGTCGGCCAGCGCGGCCGGAGAGGCATCTTCACCCACTTCCGGCTGGAGGACTTCCAGGGCAGTTTCCACGTCACCACCGAACGCTATCGCTGCCAGCATTGGCAGACCAATGGCACCCCCGAAACTGAAAAAGGCACCGGTAAACGCCAACACAAAAGCGAACGGCAAACTCCAGCTGCCGGCAATCACATGCGCATCACGGGCGGCGAGCACATCGGCTCGACGGCGGCGCAGGGTGAAAATATCCTTAAGCAAGTGTTTGTGAATAACAAAACCACTCACGGCGGCAACCAGCATGGCAAAGCCTAACAGCCCGGTAGCCCACAACCCCCACTGTCCCGGCAGCAGCAAGCGAATATGCAGATCCAGCAGAAAATTGGATAGGGCGTTATTGCCAAAATGACGAAACACCTCATCCGCCGGGCCAGTCACGCGATCCACTTCGTCCAGCGTGGAAGGTTCCAGCAGGATTAACGTGCCGTCTTCAAACGCTTCGCGCCCGGGCTCCGCGTCGATGTGGGTATGGAAAAACGCCATCAAACGACCGTCTGCGGCAGGAAATACTCCGACCTCATCGAGGTAGGCGGGATCGACCGAATCCGCCAGGATTTTCAGTCGCGCACCGATACCTTCGGGGAGCGGCCGGTCGCTCGCCTGTACTGGCGGATTAGCCCATACGCCAAGCTCGTGCTCAAACACGGCCAGCGTCCCCGTTAGAATAACGGCATAAAGCAGCAGGCCCAGAAACACCGCAGACCAACCGTGAATGGCGAGAAGGGATTTGGTGATTCGGGTTGAGGCGTTAATCATTGAACGAAATCCCTTCGCGTTATGTTGCGGCCTGGGCAGTTTGAATAAAATGCCAGGCAATCAGCCCGCCGTTAGTCAACAACAGACCAACGACCACCGCGTAGGCTCTGAGCAGTTTCAATTCCAGACAGGCATAAAAAAAGAGCAGACCCCAAGCACCGGGGAACAGTACCAACGGCACCGCCACGTTATTGATCAGTGCCGGGCCGGGCGGGATCACTACCGCCAGGGCTCCCATGACCGCCACGGAACAGAGAAACACCAGCGGCCCAGCCAGCATGGCGCGCCACCAGCCAGAACGACGAGACGCACTTTCCATCATTTCAGCCATGCAGGTTCCGGGGAGAGATCAACGTGGGCGAATCTTACCCTAAAAAGTAATGATTCGCATTCCCAAAAAGTCGTTTCCGGTTAGCTATTTAACGCCCACCCCGTAAATAAACCCGTCATCTCTCTGTTTACAGTGCCCCCTGGAATGCGCGAGAGTGAAATAACAGCGCCCAAACAACGGCAAAACTTTCTGAGTGGTGAGGCGACAGTGATGAGCACAGAAAACTTTCGCACAGAAAAAGACAGCATGGGCGAATTGCAGGTGCCTGCCGACGCCCTCTATGCCGCGCAGACCCAGCGCGCGGTGAACAATTTTCCGGTCAGTGGTCTACGGATGCCCAGCGCGTTTATCCGCGGACTGCTACTGGCAAAGTCCGCCGCCGCCCGCGCCAACGCGCAGCTAGAGCAGATCCCGCAACCCATGGCCGACGCTATCGGCAAGGCCGTCGACCAATTGCTGGCCGACGAAGACTTTATGCGGCATTTTCCGGTGGACGTCTTTCAGACCGGCTCCGGCACCAGCAGCAACATGAACGCCAATGAGGTATTGGCAACGCTGGCCGGTAGAATTTATGGCCAGCCTATCAATGCCAACGACCACGTTAATTGCAGCCAGAGCAGCAACGATGTGATCCCCTCTAGCATTCACATCAGTGCAGCGCTTGAACTGGAACAGCAGCTGCTGCCCGCGCTGTCGTACCTTGCCGAGCGTATTCGCGACAAAGCCAAAGCCGTAGACCACCATGTCAAAACCGGACGCACCCACCTGATGGACGCCATGCCGGTCCGTCTTGGCCAGAGCCTCAACGCCTGGGCGGCACAACTCGAGCAAGCCATTGACCGACTCACGCAATTACAACCCGGCCTGCAGACATTGGCCCAAGGTGGCACCGCGGTTGGCACGGGCATTAATGCGCACCCGCAGTTTGCAGAAACTTTCTGCTTGCAATTAACCCAGCAGACAGGAGTGGCCTTTCATCCCGCAGCCAACTTTTTCACCCACATTGGCTCACAGGATATAGCGGTATCGCTCTCCGGGGAGCTCAAGACCACCGCCGTCGCCATCATGAAAATCGCCAATGATCTGCGCTGGATGAACTCCGGCCCGCTGGCGGGGCTTGGCGAAATTGAATTGGAAGCCTTGCAGCCGGGATCGTCCATCATGCCCGGCAAGGTGAATCCTGTGATACCCGAAGCAGCCGCCATGGTCGCCGCTCAGGTTATCGGCAATGACAGCGCCATCACCATCGCCGGTCAGTCCGGCAACTTTGAATTAAACGTCATGCTGCCACTGGTGGCCCACAACCTGCTACAAAGCATCGAATTGCTGAGCAACGTTAGTCGCTTGCTGGCCGACAAGGCTATAGCCAGCTTTACGGTCAATGACGCCAAGTTAAAGGATGCCCTCGCCCGCAACCCCATTTTGGTGACAGCACTCAATCCGGTGATTGGCTACGCCAAAGCTGCGGAGATTGCCAAGAAAGCTTACAAGGAAGGCAGACCCATCATCGACGTGGCCGCACAGGAAACGGACTTGAGTGAAGACCAGCTACGGGATTACCTCGATCCCGCCAGACTCACTGACGGCGGTCTTACCCGCTGAGAACTCACCTCAGGCGCACGCGCATTTCACCCACCTAAAAATGGCTCAGCTGCCGACATCGCTGAGCCCCAATCCGCCGACCAGATGAGAACGCGTCTTATTTACTTTTGTGCATCACCAATGATCTAATACGCGCCGTTCGCGCAACCTTGCGCCCCAAGCCGGGACACACCGGCCGGCATCATGGAGAACCACGACTGATGAAAGCAGCCTATAGCCCGCCCATTATCGGCCTGCTGCTCGCCCCCGCATTGGCACTGGCACAGGACAGCCGCCCACAACAGCCCTCTCCGAATGAGTCCAAACTCGAAGAAATACTGGTGAGTGGCGACAAGATCGCGCGTCCACTTTCTGAAACTGTTAGCAGTGTGGTGGTGGAATCCTCGGAAGATATTGCCGCCAGTACCGCGGCCTCAATGAAAGACATCGTCAGCCGCTATGCCAACCTGGTCTCGGCCAACGGTGACCGTGAGATTGCTATTCGTGGCGTACCTCAGGGCGGCATCGGCGGCGAGGGTGAAACAATTAGCGTACTCGTCGATGGCGTTGCATTGCCCGCCAAGGCCGCCAGTTTTGCCGGGCCTCTGTCGGCCTGGGATCTGGAACAGGTCGAAGTATTTCGCGGCGCCCAATCGACCACCCAGGGCCGCAGCAGTCTGGCCGGCGCCGTCATTCTGGAAAGCCGCCACCCAACGCCCTATTGGGATCTGGCGCTGCGCGCGGGCACCATGAGTCGCGATGGTCACGACTACGCGATTGCCGGCGGCGGCCCACTCACCGACACCCTGAGCTTTCGGCTTTCCCACCAGGATCGCTACGACAACGGCGACGTTACCAATCTCACCCGCAATGAAGACGACGCAGGCCGCGAAATACGGCGCAACTCACGCGCTGGCTTTACCTGGTCGAACAGCGACACCTACCGGCTCGACTATCGGGTATCGCGTTCAAGCAATGAGTTTGGCGACCCGTTGCACGATTCGTCCCAGGGCGAACGCACCGAAACCTCAAATGTGCGCACCACGCAAGACAACATCACCACCCTGCACAGCCTGCGACAGTCGCTGGCGCTGAGCGAACACTGGCAACTCGAATCGGTAACCGGCTGGACTGAACTCGACGATCTCTACACCATCGACTTCGATCGCTCAGCGTCCGACGGCGGTTACTCCGACAACACCATCGACGAGCGCATCGCCAGTCAGGAGTTTCGTCTGCGTTTTCAGGGTGAACAACTGAACGGTTTTGTCGGCCTCTACTATTCCGACTCGAAGCGCGCGACGAGCACCGTTGGCTATGATGTTGCCGCGGGCGGCGGCACGGTGCTGTTAAATGGTTTTATCGACGGCACCCGCGACGTACAAACCACGGCATTGTTTGTCGACGGCGACTGGCAGTTTGCCGAGCGCTGGCGCCTGTCTGCCGGTGTGCGCGTCAATCGCGAAGAATTTGCCTATACCGGCGTTGCCGACCTGAGCCTGGATGTAACCGCTCCCCTGCCGGGCGCCCCTGTGATTCCGCTTACGGATGACATGAGTGATTTGCTGGTGGCCGCCGCGCCGAGTCTGGTACCACCGGACTACGACGTTGCCGACCAGGGCGACTTTACCGATGTGCTGCCCAAAGTTTCACTGGCCTGGGATGTACTCGACGATCTGATGCTCGGTGTCAGCTACCGCGAAGGCTATCGCTCAGGTGGCACCTCAATTTCGTTTTTTGGCGGCGCGGTGAGCACCTTTGAACCCGAATACACCAGCACCTGGGAGCTGGCGGCCCGCTGGCAACTGCCGGACCAGGGCCTGCTGCTGGCCACCAACCTGTTCCACACCCGCTGGCGCGACCAACAGGTCACCATCGGCGAAACGTCCGGCTTTGAAACAACCACCACCAATGCCGGCAAATCGCACTACTACGGCGTGGAAACCGAGCTGCGCTGGCAAGCGACATTTCATCTCGAACTGTTCGCCTCCCTGGGCTACCTGAACAGTGAATTCGATGAATTCGTCAATGACGGTGAAAACTACGCCGGCAATGAATTTCCGTTCTCGCCAAAGTACAGCGCGGGTGTCGGTGCCGTAGTGCGCGACTGGCACCGGATGTCTGCCAGCCTGAGTGTGAACCACGTAGCCGAGGTCTACAGCGATCCGGATAACGACCCACGCTCGCAGTCTGACGCGCGCACATTGGTTAACGCCAAGCTGGGCTATGCCCTCACTGAGGGCTTGAGCCTGTCGGTATTTGGCAGAAACCTGCTGGACGATCTTAACGAGCAGGGTTCACTGGTTGCCGGAGACCGTATTGCCAGCCGCTATGGCGAACCCCGCAGCGTCGGCGCCATGATGGAATGGCGTCTGAACCCTTAACTGCAAACGCCGCAAACAAAAATGCCGCGATCAACGCGGCATTGTTAACGGGCCTACTGCAAGCTATTCGTCGCCAGCTGCCATCTGTGACTGCAGATAGTTTTCCAAACCCACCATGTTGATCAGGCCCAGTTGCTTCTCAAGCCACCAGCGGTGGTCAACCTCGGTGTCTTCCAGTAGCTTCTCCAGCATTTCCCGCGTGTTGTAATCCTTCACTGATTCGCACAACTGGATCACGTCTTTTAGCGCATCCCCCACAGCTATCTCGACATTCAGATCGCTCTGCAGCATTTCGGGTACGGTCGTGCCCACCTTGATCGGCGAGCGAGTGACCATGTCCGGGGTGCCTTCCAGAAACAGAATGCGTTCAATCAACGCCGATGCGTGTCCCTTTTCATCTTCAAACTCGTGGGCGATACGCTCGTGGAGTTTGTGCAAGCCCCAGTCGTCGTACATGCGCGAGTGGATAAAGTATTGATCCATCGCCGCGAGCTCGTAGCTGAGCAGACCGTTGAGTGCTTTGATAACTTTGTTGTCGCCTTTCATGACCTTTCCTCCTGGGTCCTTACCCGCTTACATCTGCGACTGCAGGTAGTTTTCCAGACCGGTGTTGCTGATCAGGTATTGCTGGGTTTCGATCCAGTCCACGTGCTCTTCCTCGTATTCAAGAATATCTTCGAGCAGGTCGCGGCTGACGTAATCCTGGGCACTCTCACAGTAGGCGATGGCATCGCGCAACTGAGCCAGCTGTTCGTGTTGCAAGGCCATATCGCACTTGAGCATTTCTTCGGTGTTCTCACCAATGCGAATTTTCTCGAGCTTCTGCAGATTCGGCAGCCCCTCCAGAAACAGGATACGTTCAATCAGGTCGTCCGCCTGCTTCATATCCTTGATCGACTTCTTGTAATTCTTCTCATTCAGCGCGTCCAAACCCCAGTTGCGGTACATCCGCGCATGCAGAAAATTCTGGTTGATTGAGGTCAGCTCAGTGGTCAACAAGCCGTTCAACAATTGAATGACCTTGGCGTCGCCTTTCATGGGAATCTCCTATAACCATGGTGCAGATGGTACATCTGCTGTTGATTCGCCAATTGTACGCCCGCCCACCACGGGAGGTCAAAATTCCCCTTATTTATCAATTAGATATAAAACTTAATGCAAATAATTCCGATTGGTATTCAGATCAGTGTCCCACAACCAAACGAGGTACGAATTACCACAGGAGAGCGTGCTAGAAGAGAAATTGGCCTGCCGCACGACAGGCCAGGATAGCCTGTTAAATTTCACCCATGCACATGTACTTCAGCGACATGTACTCATCGATACCGTAGTGAGAGCCCTCGCGGCCGAAGCCTGATTGCTTCACCCCACCAAAGGGCGCCACTTCGTTGGAAATAAGGCCGGTATTGATGCCGACCATGCCATATTCCAGCGCTTCGGCCACACGCCAGACTCGCGAAATATCCTTGCTGTAGAAGTAACTCGCCAGACCAAACTCGGTGTCGTTGGCCATTTGAATCACTTCTTCATCGCTGCTGAACCGGAACAGCGGAGCGACCGGACCGAAGGTTTCTTCGCGGGCAATCAACATGTCCTGGGTGACATCGGCCAGTACCGTGGGCTCAAAAAAGTTATCGCCCAGCGGCAGGCGCTTTCCACCAAAGAGGGTGCGAGCGCCTTTGGACAGCGCGTCTTCGATATGCTCTTCGACCTTATTCACGGCGGCGTTGTCGATAAGCGGTCCTTGCGTCACGCCGTCGTCGGTGCCGTTGCCCACTTTCAGTTGGCCAACCGCTTTCGCCAGTTTCTCAGCAAAAGCATCGTAAACCTTTTCGTGGACATAGAGTCGGTTGGTGCAGACACAGGTCTGACCCGCGTTGCGGTATTTGGACGCGATGGCGCCGGCAACGGCAGCGTCGAGGTCCGCATCCTCAAAGACGATAAACGGTGCGTTGCCGCCCAGTTCCATCGACAGTTTTTTCAGCGTCGGCGAACACTGTTCCATTAATACGCGACCAACTTCCGTTGAGCCGGTAAAAGACAGTTTCTTGATCACCGGGCTGGCAGTCAGCTCGCCGCCCAAGACGCGGGATTTGCCGGTAATCACATTGAATACGCCGGCGGGAATGCCCGCCTCATCGGCCAGCACCGCCAGTGCCAACGCAGTCAACGGCGTGGCATCGGC
>JBFKXO010000037.1:0-12502 GCA_041638115.1 Litorivivens sp.
GCTGGCGGGTCGTCTGGCCAGCGACAAAATCGCCTTTGGCAGCGCGGGCCTGTTGGGCGCCAGTGCAGCCACCTCGCTCTACTTGTCGCAACAATCGCTATTTGCAGGGCTCTGGGCGAAATGGTTTGGGGTGCCGGGGTGGGTCTCGATCAGCGGTGGTCTGGCTGGATTGACGGCGTTGCTGGTGCTGACGCCAGTGGTGGCGCCGCTGGTTGAGTGCGGGATTAATCGCTTCCGGGCGCGGCGTGTGCTGCTGAGTCTGGTGGATGAGGTGCAGCGCCAGCTGCAATCGCCAGGCGCTGATGGCTACACACTGGCGGCGTACGCCGGTACCTACGTGCAGTTGTTGCCGGATCTGTTGAATATTTTGCGGAGTTTTCGGTAGCCGGATGGTTGCTGTCAGATCTCAAGCTGACGCAGGCGGTGCAGGGCATCCTCGATCTTGTCGTTGACCCGTTTGATCCCGTCCTGATCGGTTTTGCTGGGCTGGGCGCTGCCGTTGAGCAGTTCATAGGTCGCATTCAGCGCCACCATGACAGCAATTCGCTCGGTGCCGAGAATTTTGCCGCTACTGCGTACTTCACGCATCTGCTTGTCGAGATTGGCGGCCGCCTGGTGCAAACCGGCTTCCTGCCCCGGTGGGCAAGTCACCTGGTATTCCTTGTCCATAATGCGCACGACAACCGTTTGGTTACTCATGATTCCTGCTCCAGTGCGCGCAAACGCTGAATCATCGATTCAACCTTGGTGCGGGCCACATTGGTCTTTTCCAGCAACACTTCCCGTTCCTGTTGCCAGGCTTCAGCGCTGGCTTTCAGGGTCTGGTTTTCGCGGTTCAGTTCTTCGCAGAGCTTGATCAGCTCGTCGATTTTTCGTTCAACCGACTTGAGAGAGAGTTCAGCCACGTTGTGATCCCCGCCAGTGCTGTTGTGATTGTTGGCATTCCCTAATCAGGCCATAGTCTAGGGCCGGTGGGGTAGGGGGTCAATTGGCTAAATAGTGCGGCAATTCAAAAGCCTGTCAGCGCATGTTAAGAATTTGCTAAAAATGCCTTGGGTATCAGACCGCTAGCGTGGAGCCGTCGCAATTGCTGCGGGGGAGCGGTACCATGCGCCTTTTTCCGCACGCAGAGAACCGGTATGTCGGCCAAACTACCCGATCACGACGAAATCGCTGATATCTTCCTTCGCCTCGGGGCGCTGTATCCACCGTCTGAGCTGCACGGTTTTTTGTTGGGGCAGCTGGTCGTAGGCGAGCGCATCGACGAGAAAACCCTGCGCGAACAGGTCGCCCAGCTGCTCGATTGTGAGTCCTTCCCGGATGCCGACTGGGCCGTGCTGATGCAGGTTTATCAGGCTGCCTCGGAACAGCTGGGGGCGGATATCAATGCCACCACCCTACTGCTACCGGGCGAGGATGTAGACTTGGGGCAGCGTGTGGCGTCGGTCGGCAGCTGGTGTCAGGGCTTTCTGACCGGCTTTGCCATGGCCGGTAAAGCGCGCGAACTCAAGGAAGGCAAGCAGAAGTACAGCAAAGCCGTGTCGGAAATTCTCAACGATATGGCGGCGATATCACAAGCCGGTCTGGATGACGAGGCCGGCGCCGAAGCCGAGGAACAGTTCGGCCAGCTGGTGTCTTATCTGGAAATGGCGACGGTGTCCCTGTTCGTGGAATGCTGTACTCAATCCGCGCTAAGCGGTAACCACCCGGCGCCGAAGCAGCTCCATTAAGTGCGCTTTTTTGGTAATCTGCGTGCTCCGTGCGCAACTGTAGTGAAAGCATGAAGGTTACCAAGCAGGAATTTGCCCGTCGCCGCAGCAAACTGATGTCGGTGATGGAGCCCAACAGCATTGCGATTATTCCGGGTGCGGTTGAGAAAACCCGCAGCCGCGATACTGAATACCCCTTCCGTCAGGACAGTGACTTCTATTACCTCAGCGGCTTTAACGAGCCAGACGCGGTCATGGTATTACTGCCCGGCCGGGAGCACGGTGAATATGTGATGTTCTGTCGCGACCGCGATCCGGCAATGGAGTTGTGGCATGGCTACCGCCAGGGACCTGACGGTGTGTGCAAAAACTTTGGCGCGGATGATGCCTTCCCGGTTAGCGATATCGACGACATTCTGCCGGGGCTGTTGGAAGGGCGCGATCGAGTGTATTACGCCATGGGGCGCCACGCCGACTTCGACCAGCATCTGATGCAGTGGGTCAACGCCATTCGCGCCAAGGCGCGTACCGGCGCCCACCCGCCGGGCGAATTTATCGACCTCGATCATTTCCTCCACGACATGCGCCTGTATAAAAGCGCGGCCGAGCAACGGGTCATGAAGCGGGCGGGCGAGATCAGTGCCGGCGCCCATGTGCGTGCGATGCAGGTCTGCAAGCCGGGCATGTACGAGTACCAACTGGAAGCTGAAATCCTGCACGAGTTCGCCACGCACGGTGCGCGCTTTCCTGCCTATAATTCCATCGTTGGCGCCGGTGCCAATGGTTGCGTGCTGCACTACGTGGAAAACGAAAGTCAGATTCGCGACGGCGACCTTATCCTGATTGACGCGGGCTGCGAGTTTGAAGGTTATGCGGCGGATATTACCCGTACCTTCCCGGCCTCCGGCCGCTTTAGCAAAGAGCAGCGCCAGCTCTACGACATTGTGCTTAAAGCGCAATTGGCAGCCATCGAGCAGATCAAGCCCGGCAATCACTGGAATCAGGCTCACGATGAAACCGTGCGGGTCATTACCGAAGGGCTGGTCGAACTCGGATTGCTCAAAGGCAGCGTGTCCGAGCTTATTGAAAAAGAAGCCTATCGGGATTTTTACATGCACCGCGCCGGGCACTGGCTCGGGCTGGATGTGCACGATGTGGGAGATTACAAGGTTGGTGACGAATGGCGTCTGCTGGAGCCGGGGATGGCGATGACCGTTGAGCCCGGCATCTACGTAGCGCCGACTAACGACAGAGTTGAGGAGCGCTGGCGCGGCATCGGTATTCGCATTGAAGATGATGTCGTCGTCACCAAAGAAGGCTGTGACATCCTCACCGCGGACGTACCCAAGACCGCCGATGAGATCGAAGCGCTGATGGCCGGGGCGGCCTGAACGATGACGCCAAACCCCTCAGGTGTCGCCGTCGACTACGATGTGGTTATCGCCGGTGGCGGCATGGTGGGTGCCAGTCTGGCACTGGCCCTGAGCCGCTATAGTCGTGGCCAGCTCTCCGTTCTGCTGGTAGAAAGTTTTCCGTTTCCCAAAGCCGGTAGCGCGCCGGTTTATCGCCCAAGCTTTGATGCGCGCTCCACGGCCCTGTCCTACGGCAGCCGACAGATTCTGGAGAGTGTGGGGGTGTGGGATCGCTTAGCTGAGCACCTGACCGCCATCGAAAAAATACACGTTTCGGATCGGGGCCATATCGGTTCCACACTCATGCGCGCCGAGCAGCAAGGGTGGCCAGCGCTGGGTTATGTGGTTGAAAACGCCTGGCTGGGCAATGTCTTGCTCAATGCGTTGCTAGAGGCGGACGGGGTGACGTGTCTGTCGCCTGCTTCGGTAACGCAGGTGGCGCAGGACGGTGACTGCGCCCGGCTGACGCTGCAACCCAAAGAGGCGGAGCCGTATCCGCTGCGTACCCGCTTGCTGGCCGTAGCCGACGGCGCCCAGTCCGGTTTACGCACCGCGCTGGGTATTGCCAGCCGCGTAAACGATTATGGGCAGTCTGCGCTGATTGCCAATGTGACGTTTGAAAACCCCCACCAGGGTATTGCCTACGAGCGCTTCACCGATGAGGGACCGTTGGCGCTGTTGCCGCTGTCAGATAGCGACGAGCGCCAGGCGCGGGCCGCGTTGGTTTGGACCTTGTCGCCAGCCGATGCGCAAATGCTGCTGGAAGCCGATGAAACAACTTTCTTGCGCACATTGCAGGAACGCTTTGGGTATCGACAGGGCCGATTGTTGCGTTGCGGCGAACGTGCCGCTTTTCCGCTGCAGCTGGTGGAGGCCGAAGAGCAGGTGCGCCCCAATGTGGTGGTTATCGGCAACGCGGCCCATGCCCTGCACCCAGTGGCCGGCCAGGGTTTTAATCTGGCCTTGCGCGATGTCGCCCGCTTGGCGCAGCAGCTTGCTGGCGCCGAGCGCGATCAGTTAGGCGAGTTGACCTTGCTGCGTGATTATCTGCGCACTCAGGACGATGACCAGCGCGCGACCGTCATGTTTTCCCATCAATTACCCGCTCTGTTTGCCCAGACCAACCCACTCTTCAGTTTGGGGCGCAATCTGGGGTTGCTGGCGCTGGATGTGATGCCCGGTCTGAAACGCCGCTTTGTCGCCCAGGCTGCGGGTTTGGCGCCGGGCAATGCGCGTGGTGGTCAGCAAACCGGCAGGAGAATGCCATTGTGACGCGAACACGCCAGTTTGATGTGGTGATTGTGGGAGGGGGCCTGGCCGGGCTGGGCATGGCTGCCGGCCTGGTTGATCTGCCGTTGCGTGTTGCCTTAATTGAAGCCGGGCCGGTGGTGACCGATTGGCCCGTACTGGGCGAGGGCGTGGCAGATTATGATCCGCGAGTCAGTGCGATCACGGCGGCCAGTCAGCAGTGGCTGGCGCGGCTCGGAGTTTGGGAAGCAATCGCCGGATCGCGCATCTGTCACTACACGGATATGGAGGTGTGGGACGCCGAAGGTACGGGCGAAGTGCATTTTGAGGCCGGCGAAGTCAATGCGGATGATCTGGGACATATCGTCGAAAACCGTCTGTTAATTGCTGCGTTGGCCGACAAAGTCGACAGCGCCACCAATATCCGGGTGTTTGAAAACGCCCCGGTGGCCGCCTTGCACTACGCCGGCGGCGAGGCCGAACTAGAACTGGAAAACGGCGACCGCATTCAGGCTGGCTTGCTGGTGGCTGCCGATGGTGCCAATTCCCGCATTCGCAGCTGGGCGGATTTCAAGACCCGAGAGTGGAGCTACGACCAAAAGGCACTAGTGGCGACCGTCAAGATGGCGCACAGCCATCAATATACGGCGTGGCAGCGATTTCTGCCCACCGGCCCCCTGGCTTTTCTGCCGCTGGCGGCGAGTGACGCCCCGGATAGATACTGCTCCATTGTCTGGTCGGCCGATACCGCCTTTGCCGACGAGTTGATGGCTCAGGATGACGAAACTTTTCGAGCGACCTTGGCGGCAGCGTTTGAGCACCGCCTTGGCGAGGTGGAAGCGGTTAGCCGCCGATTCTGTTTTCCGTTGCGCCAGCGCCATGCGGTGGATTACATCAAGCCGGGACTGGCGCTGGTGGGCGATGCGGCCCACAGCATTCATCCGCTGGCCGGGCAGGGCATCAATCTGGGCTTCAAAGACGCCGACGTGCTGCAGCAGGAAATTCAGCGCGCGCTTGAGCGCGACGAGGCGCCGGGCTCGCTGGCGGTGCTCGAGCGCTACCAGCGGCGGCGCAAGGGTGACAACCTGGCCGTCATGGCGGCGATGGATGGTTTTAAACGTTTGTTTGGCGAAACCGCATTGCCGGTGCGCTGGTTGCGTAATACCGGGATGCATCTGGTGAATCGGGCGGCGCCGGTGAAGCGCCAGCTTATCCGCAAGGCGATGGGCTTCTGATCATTGCTTGCGAATTCCCGTTGAATTAACAGGGAAACCATTGCCGGATCAAATGATAATAATTATCATTTGATTTCGAGTTTATTCTAAGGAGTTATTCATGCGTTCCCTGCTAGTGCTCGGATTGGTTGTCTTGCTTGCCGCTTGTGGAGAGGGCCCATCCAGCCAGAACTCGGATGAAGGGCTGGTGGTTTACACTGCCCGCAAGGAGCACCTGATCAAACCGCTGTTTGATCGTTTCACCGCCCAGACAGGCATCCCTATTCGCTATGTGACAGATGCCGCTGGCCCCTTGCTGGCGCGACTGGAGGCGGAGGGCGAACGCAGCCGCGCTGACTTACTGATCACCGTTGATGCCGGCAACCTGTGGCAGGCGGCCCAGGCCGGGGTATTGCAGCCAATCCAGTCAGATATCCTTGCGACCAATATTCCGGCTGCGCTGCGCGATGCGGACAACCAGTGGTTTGGTCTGAGTATTCGCGCCCGCACCATTATCCATTCCACCGAGCGCGTCCAGCCCGGCGAGCTCAGCACCTACGAAGCGCTTGCCGACGAGGCGTGGGCCGGCCGGCTGTGTCTGCGTACTTCGAAAAAGGTCTACAACCAGTCACTGGTGGCAACGATGATTGCGGCGCGTGGCGAAGAGGCGACCCAGCGCATCGTCGAGGGTTGGGTGAATAATCTGGCGGTGCCGCCTTTTTCCAATGACAACAAGGTGGTTGAGGCTATCGCTGCCGGTCAGTGTGACGTAGGTATCGTCAATACATACTATCTGGCGCGTATGGTGGCCGATGATCCGACCCTGCCGGTCACTATGTTCTGGCCAAATCAGCAGGGTGAAGGTGCCGATGGTCGCGGCGTGCATCTCAACATTTCCGGCGTGGGTATCACCAAGGCCAGCAAGCATGTTGCGCAAGCCCGGCAGCTGATCGAATGGCTGTCAGGAACCGATGCCCAGTTGCAGCTGGCCTTGTTGAATCAGGAGTATCCGGTCAATCCACAGGTAAACCTGCCGCAGCCGCTCCAACGTTGGGGCGATTTCAAGGGTGACGATATTCCCATCGCTGAGGCAGGCCGTCTGCAGGGCGATGCCATTCGCCTGATGGATCGCGCCGGCTACCGCTAGTGCAGGCAGCCGTATTGATCAGCGCAGGCCAGAAAAGCCTGCGTCCCCTGTCTCGCATCGCCGCCACGGTTGCCGTGCTGGCGGTGCTTGCACCGATTTTGGTGGTGGTGTTCAGCTGGGGCTCTGATCAAACGGAGATCTGGCAGCATCTGATTGCTACCCAGCTGTCAGGTCTGTTGCGCAATACATTGGTGTTGCTGGTCGGGGTGGGGCTTAGCGTATCGCTGCTGGGTATCAGTCTGGCCTGGCTGGTGGTGATGTGTGATTTCCCTGGCCGCGCCAAGTTCGAATGGTTATTGATGCTGCCGATGGCGGTGCCGGCCTACGTGCTGGCCTTTGTCGTCCTCGGCTTATTTGATTTCACCGGGCCGCTGCAGACCTTTCTCTCCCGGCAGCTCGGCCTGCCGCTGGTGGACGTGCGCCACGAAGTCATCGTTATTCTGGTGCTGGCCTTGGTGCTTTACCCCTACGTTTACATGCTCTCTCGCAGCGCCTTCCTGTCCCAGAGCAGTGACACCATCGAGGCGGCCCGCAGTCTGGGTGCCAGTGCCTGGGGCGGCTTCTTCCGGGTGGCGCTGCCAATGGCGCGTCCCGCCATTATCGCTGGGGTATCGCTGGCGCTGATGGAAACCCTGGCGGATTTCGGCACGGTGGCGGTATTCAATTACGACACCTTTACCACGGCCATCTACAAGGCCTGGTTCGGTTTTTTCAGTTTGCAGGCTGCCGCACAGCTGGCCTCGCTGCTG
Source organism: Litorivivens sp. (assembly GCA_041638115.1). Taxonomy (GTDB): domain Bacteria; phylum Pseudomonadota; class Gammaproteobacteria; order Pseudomonadales; family Spongiibacteraceae; genus Litorivivens. The sequence goes on from JBFKXO010000037.1 coordinate 7,480, forward strand.
CTGTTGTTTGTGGCTTTAACCCTGTTGGGGGAAAAGCGGCTGCGCGGCAAACGTCGCTACGTGCAGGGCGGCAAGCTGCACCACCATTTCCGCCACGAACTGTCGCCGGTTCGAGGCTGGTTAGTGACGGTCTACTGTTTGCTGGTGCTGTTGGTCGCGTTCTTCCTGCCGGTTGCCCAGATGCTGATCTGGGCCTTTGAGGTGGGTGCCGAACAAATCGACGGGCGCTTTCTCAGCCTGTTGTGGCACTCGCTGTCCCTGGCCTTGCAGGCGGCAATGATTACCGTGGCGATCGCCGCCTTGCTTTCATTTACCCGCTGGCGTGCCAGTGCGCGGCAGCGTACTTTTTTCGATCTGGCACAGCTTGGTTATGCTTTGCCGGGGTCGGTGCTGGCGGTTGGTGTGGTGATTTCGTTCACCGCCATAGAGCAGCAGGTTTTGTTCCCGCTGCAAAGCGCGCTGGGGCTGGACAACCGATCGCTGTTGGTGGGCACGGTGCTGGCCTTGCTCGCCGCCTACTGGATTCGCTTTCTTGCCGTCGCCAGCGGGCCGATTGACGCTGCGCTGTTGCGTATCAAACCCTCAATTCCCGACGCCGCGCGCACCCTGGGTGCCACGCCGCTACAGGTCTTGTGGCGTGTTTATTTGCCCATGTTGCGACCGGGCCTGCTGACCGCGGCCATTCTGGTGTTTGTGGATGTGATCAAGGAAATGCCAGCCACCCTCCTGCTCAGGCCCTACGGCTGGGACACTCTCGCCGTCCGTATCTACGAGATGACCTCAGAAGGCGAATGGCAGCGGGCGGCCTTGCCGGCGCTGACCATCGTGTTGCTCGGGCTGGTGCCTGTCATCATCAGCATCAAGCGCACCGTAAAATAGCCGCTATTCATTGGCGGGAGTTTGTATTTGCGGGCGGCGGCGGTAGAATGCGCATTTTTGCGGCAACCGGAATACGACCATGAGCAATTCGCCCAGCGAACTGAAATACGCCAGCAGCCACGAATGGGCCCGCCTCGAAGCGGACGGCACCATTACCGTGGGCATCACCGACCACGCCCAGGAAGCTTTGGGTGACGTGGTTTTTGTGGAATTGCCTGAAGTGGGCTCGACCTACAGTGCCGGTGAGGAGATTGGCGTTGTAGAATCGGTCAAGGCCGCCTCGGATATCTACGCGCCGGTCAGCGGTGAAGTGATTGCCGTGAATGAAGCGCTGGAAGAATCCCCGGAAGTGATCAACGAATCCCCCTACGACGACGGCTGGTTTTTCCGCCTGCAACCCGATGAGTTGGGTGAGCTGGAAAACCTGCTGGACGCAGAAAGCTACGATGCGGAAGTCGAGGACTGATCAAGGGTTCTTGCAATACATGCGGTATTACGAAAAGGGGCTCTCATCGGAGAGCCCCTTTTTTATTGTTGTCCCGTCTTCACGTTCCGCAAAAAGTCTGGCAAACGGCCTCGTCCGGCGCTGCCGGGCGCGCGTAGTCCAGCCAGTCCTCCTTGTCCTCGAACGGCTGCCATATCACTTCCAGCAGCTGATTGAAGGGCGCGAAATCTCCCTGATAAGCCGCGCTGATCGCCTCTTCCACGCGGTGATTGCGCGCAATAAATAACGGGTTGGCCCGGCGCATCTGAACGGATCGGCTTGCTGTGTCTTGCGGGTCTTCGGCAATTCTTTGATCCCAGCGCTCCAGCCACGCAGCAAAGGCGGGGGAGAAGTCCCACAGGGTTTTCGCTAACTCGCCACCGTCGGCGCGCTCGCTCAGGCGTCTGAATGCCAGCGTAAAATCGGCTTGTTCGGATTTCAGCAGGGCAAGGAAATCCTGTAACAACGCATCATCGTCTTCGCGGTATTCGGCCAATCCCAGCTTGCTGGCCAGGACCTCTTGATAGGCCGCAACAAAGCGTTTCGGAAAAGTATTGATTTCGGCCTGGGCCAGTTTTACCGCTTCATCTTCGTCGCTGTGCAGCACGGGCAGTAAGGCCTGAGCCAGTCCGGCGAGGTTCCAGTGGGAGATCTGGGGCTGATTGCCATAGGCGTAGCGACCGCCGTGATCGATGGAGCTGAATACGGTGGCCGGATCATAGCTTTCCATAAAAGCGCAGGGGCCGTAGTCGACGGTCTCGCCGCAGAGCAGCATATTGTCGGTATTCATCACGCCGTGGATAAAACCCAAGCCCTGCCAGCGGGCAATCAGTCTAGCCTGCGCATCAATCACGGCGCCGAGCATGGCCTGCACTGGATTGGCATGGTTCGCTGCCTCGGGGTAGTGCCGCGCGATCACATGGTCACTGAGATGCTGAAGGGCTTCGGTGTCTTTGCGTGAGGCAAAAAACTGTACGGTGCCAACGCGAATATGGCTGCTGGCAACCCGGGTCAGGATAGCGCCGGGTAGGGCGCTATCGCGGTATACGGTCTCGCCCGTCGTCACTGCGCCGAGGGCGCGGCTCGTGGGCACACCGAGAGCGTGCATTGCTTCGCTCACAATATATTCGCGCAGCACCGGCCCCAATGGGGATTTACCGTCGCCACCGCGGGAATAGGGTGTGCGGCCCGAGCCCTTAAGTTGAATGTCGTAGCGACGATTGTCAGGTGCAATCACTTCGCCAATCAGCAAGGCGCGACCATCGCCAAGCTGGGGATTCCAGTTGCCAAACTGGAAGCCGGCATACACCGTGGCCAGGGGATCGGCACTGTCGGGGAAAGCTCGCCCGCTGAGCATGTCCAGCCCGGCCGGCGAGCGCAGCCACTGGGCGTCGATGCCGAGCTGCGCGCACAGTGGCTCATTTACCCGGATAAGCGTTGCATCTGGCACCGCTTCGGCACCTTGACGATGAAATAAACGTTCGGGCAGACGGGCGTAACTGTTGTCGAAAACCGGAGGATTGGGCATAGCGTAAATCGTTGGGAAATGAGGGTGCCACTGTAGCATTTCCGGGGCGCACTTGCGGCCCTACCCGGCAGTCTTCACAATAGCCAGCGTTTTACCACAATCATAATAAAGGCTGTATTTTCATGTTTCAGATACTCCCCGATCACCATTTTGCTGTGCTGACGGCGATTCTGCTTGTTGTCGCCCTTGGTATGTTGATGGAAACGCGGCCGCGCATCGGCCAGTTCGGGGTGCTGTTTATCATTCTTTTTCCGGCCTTGCTCAGTGCTCTGGGTATCCTGCCGCGCAGTGCCGAGGTCTACACCATGGTGGTGCGAGACTTCGTGCCGCTCTCCCTGCCGATGCTGTTGTTTCAGGCGGATCTTCGTCGCATCTGGCGTGAATCCGGACGGGTGATTATCGCCTTTCTCGGCGCTGCGGCCGCGACTGTGGCAGGTGCAATGATAGCGTTACCGCTGGTCAACCTCGGCCCTGAAGAGGGTGTATGGGTTGGCATTCTAACGGCGGGATTTATTGGCGGTAGCGCGAATGCCGGTTCGGTGGCAGTCGCAATGGACAAGGCCGGCGACCCCATGATGGGGGTGGCTGTGGCCTCGGTATTTGCCGTCGCGGTTCCCTTTCTCGCGCTGCTGCTGACCCTGCCGAGCATGCCCCGATTGTGGCGCTGGTTCAGCCCGCAGCCGCTCAAGGATGTTTCTCTGCCCGCGGCTGCGATGGCGGCGGAAAAGCGTGAGATTACCGCTGCCAGTTTGGGCGCGTCACTGGCCTTGAGTGCGCTTATCGTTGTTGTGAGCGAATGGGTCGCGACCCTGCTGAATTACGGCCCGGCCAAATTTCTTATGATCACCTTGCTCAGTGTTGCCTTTGCAACCGCCATGCCGCGCCAGTCTGCCCGGCTGCAAGGGCACTACGAATTAGGGCAGATTCTGATTTACTGCTTTTTTGCGGTGATCGGCGTGCAGATCAACTTTGTGCTGGCCGCCACCGAAGGGCTGGAGATCATGTTGTTTACCGCCATTTTACTGACCACTCACCTGGTGCTGTTGTCGCTGTTTGGGCGCTGGCTCAAACTCAATGGCGCCGAACTGGCCGTGGCTTCCAACGCCTGTATTCTCAGCCCGCCCACCGCCGCGGCGATGGCGGTGGCCAAGGGTTGGCATAACCTGGTGACCCCCGCGCTGCTGTGCGGCGTCTTTGGTTATGCCATTGCGAATCTGGTGGGAATCACGCTGGCGGAACTGCTTTAGGGTGAGGCCTTGAAGCGCATAATGCCTTCCTGAGTGGTGCTTGCGACGAGCTCGCCTGCGCGATTGAAGACCTGGCCGCGGACAAAGCCACGACCGTTGGAGGCGCTGGGGCTGTCGATGGTGTAAAGCAGCCATTCATTGAAGTTGAAGGGACGGTGGAACCAAAGGCTGTGGTCAATGGTGGCCAGGCGCAGGCCTTCGGTGAAAAAGGACACTTCGTGGGGTTGGGTTGCAGCGCCCAAGAACAGAAAGTCTGATGCATAGGCGAGCGCATATTGGTGGATGCGCTGGTCCTTGGGCAGCGTGCCATTGGCACGCATCCAGACATTCCATGAGGGTGGCATCCGGCTCGGTTGCAGCAGGTTCTGTTTTTCTACAACCCGAAAATCGATGGCCTTGAGCGCTGAAAATTTTGGTAGCAGATCTTCCGGTGTGCGCGGAATATTATCCTGAAATAGTTCCAGTGCGGTGTCGAGCTGCTCCGGCGGTGTGGTCTCGGGCATCGCAGCGTGATGCTCAAAGCCCTGCAGAGCAATCTGGAAGGAACAGGTCATAAAGCAAATGGGTTGTCCTTTCTGCATGGCTTTGACTCGGCGATTGGAGATGGTGCCGGCATCGAGCATGTTTTCAACTTCGAAAATGATTGGCAGCGAAGAATCGCCAGGACGGAGAAAGTAGGCGTGGAGTGAGTGAATTTCCCTGTCCTCTGCGACCTGCTGTTTGGCAGCCGATAGCGCCTGGCCAATCACCTGGCCACCGTAGACTCGCCCCCAGTCGGTGACCTCGCTCTGGCCTCGGTAGAGGTTTTCATCAAGCTTTTCCAGGCGCAGTATATCGACGAGTTGATTGGCAAAATCAAAGGGAGTATCGGAGGTAAAGGAGGCA
>JBFKXO010000038.1:0-12426 GCA_041638115.1 Litorivivens sp.
CCAACATCCTCGCATTGAACGCCGCGATCCAGGCCTCTATGGCCGGTGACGCGGGCCGCGGCTTCGCGGTTGTTGCGGACGAGGTACAGCGCCTTGCGGAACGCTCCTCCGGCGCAACCAAGCAGATTGAAGCGTTGGTAAAAACCATCCAGTCGGATACCAACGAGGCCGTTATCTCAATGGAGCAAACCACCACGGAAGTGGTGCGCGGTGCCCGCCTGGCCCAGGACGCCGGTGCGGCCCTGGAAGAGATCGAAAAAGTATCCCAGGAACTGGCGGAACTGATCCAGAACATCTCGAACGCGGCACGCCAGCAGGCCGCCTCTGCGGGTCACATCTCCAACACGATGCACGTTATTCAGGAGATCACCTCGCAGACTTCGGCCGGTACCACGGAAACTGCGCGCTCCATCGGTAACCTGGCCGAGATGACCGACGAACTGCGTCGCTCGGTGGCGGGTTTCAAACTGCCGCAGCAAGCCTCGGCCGAGGACGCGGATGCCGAACTTGAAAACGACGGTGTTTACGAGGAAGAGGTCTGACGCTAAAGGCGCACTGTCTGCGGGCAGAACGTATTTTGGTCGCCGTGTATGGTAGATGTAAGTGATGACGAGCTCGGGCGTTGGCAGGCTGTGCTGGAGGCGCAAACCGGTATTAACCTGTCCCAGCATCGTCATATTCTGCGCAAAGGTTTGATGCCCTGGCTTGATGATGCTGGCAGTGACGAAGCCGAACTGATACTGCAGCACTCGGAAACCCAGCCCTGGCATGGTAAGGGCAGTTGGCTGGTCGATCATCTGGCGGTCAAGGAAACCCGCTTTTATCGCACGCCGGCAGCGTACCGGGTTCTGGCCCAATACCTGCAGGAGCGAATAGACGCAGCCGCCGGACAAAAACTGGTGCTGGATTTATGGAGCGCCGGCTGTTCGACCGGTGAGGAAGCCTACAGCATGGCGATGGTGGCGGCCGATCTGGTTGAAGCCAGCAGTGAGAAAATTTATTTCGGCGTGATTGGTAGTGATATCAGTAGCGCGGCGGTGCGCACGGCGCGGCAGGCGATCTACCACGTGCGTCGTCTTCAGGAGTTACCCGAAACGCTGCGTACGCGCTATATGGAGTCGGCCGACCGGCTGAACTACCGGGTGGATCGGAAGTTGGCGTCGCGGGTGTGTTTCCTGCAATCCAATTTGCTGGATCCGCAAAGTACGCCGCGCTCGGCAATGGACGTGATATTTTGCCAGAACGTACTGGTTTATTTTCGTGGATGGCGCCAGCGCCAGGTATTAAACAACCTGGTGCACAGACTGAAGCCGGGGGGCATTCTGGTGATTGGCGCCAGTGAAGGACGGGGCTGGCAACATCCGGTACTCGTGCGCAAAGCGAGCGAAAACGTTCAGGTTTTCGAACGGATTAAGACGAGAAAATAATGACGGAACGTCGCGATTACGTAGGGCTTGATTGGGTCGCCGGGGAGATAGCCGAATCCCTGGAGGCAGCGCAGGACGCGTTGCAGTCCTTTATCGATGATCCCAATGACAGCACGCGCCTGCATTTTTGCCTGGCTCATATCCACGAAGTGCAGGGCAGTCTGAGAATTGTTGAATTCTTTGGAGTTGCCCTGTTTGCCGAGGAAATGGAAGAGCTGGTCAAGGCCCTGCTCGACCGTACCCTGCCCGATTCGATCCTGTCAGATGCCGTCATTGCGCTGCAGCGAGCCTTGGCCGATATGCCGCGCTATCTGGAAAAAATCCGCGAAGCGCAGCGTGAATTTCCCTCTGAACTGATTCTGGCCATCAATGAACTGCGCGCGGTGCGGGGCCAGTCCCTGTTGGCGACCGGCAGTGTGTTCCTGCCGGATATGGCCGCCGGAACCCGCACCAGTGAAACGCCGCTGACGCTGGGCGAGAGCGAATTTCTCGACGTGGCGAAAAAGCTGCGCCAGATGTACCAAGTGGCTTTGCTGGGGTATTACCGAGGTGTCGATACCCGCAAAAACCTGAACTACATGGCCAAGGTCTGTGCGCGGGCGGCCAAGATCTGTCGCGGTCACGCGGTGCAGGATGTGTGGGTGGTGTGCATTGCCCTGCTGGAAGGCCTGCTCAATAACTCCATTCACAGCGGGTTTGCGGTGCGTAGCCTGCTGCGGCGCGTCGACAAGGAAATCCGCTTGTTTGTCGACGCAGGTCCCGCCGTATTGCAGCGTCCGCTGCCCGAAGCACTGCTGCGTGACATGCTGTTTTACGTGGCCACCTGCCGCGGCAATTCCAACTACATTCGTGATGTAAAAGAGCGCTATAACACGGCGGCGGGTTTGCCGGCCTTGACCAGCGACCAGAATGACAGTGGTATGGCGGCGATTCGCGAGGCCTTGGCGGTGGAATGCTCGCTGCTGGCCAACGCCCTGGAGAGCGGTGGTTACGACGATGCCAATCGCGAGCGCTTGCTGACCTTGCAACAAGCGGCCGGGGTACTTGGCCTTACCGAGCAATTCAAGAGTCTGCGGGCCCAAGCACAGCGCTTTGACGAGGCTGCTGCCGGTGGGCGCGGAATAGACGCGGATCTGCGTCAACTCGCCACCACGCTGAGTGATACACCGCCGCCCGTTGATGAGCGTGTCTTGTTCAATGACAGTGAAGAGGCGCAGCAACAGCTCGACCGGGCCTACCTTTCTGTTGTGCGTGAATCGCGCAATGGTCTGGAGCTGGCCAAGGAAGCCGTGGTCAACTTCGTTGCTAACCAGTGGAGCACGGATTACCTGGCGGATTTGCCGGAACTACTGGCGAGCATTTCAGGCAGCCTGAAACTCGCGGAACTCTTTCGCGCCGCTGATATTCTGGAAAGCTGTCGCCGTTTTGTCAGCGAACAGCTGCTGGACGACCCCCACACCCCCGACTGGCAGACACTGGATGCGTTGGCCGATTCGCTGACGGCTGTGGATTACTATCTGGAGCGTTGCGCCAGCGATTTTACTGGCGTCGACGATGACGTGCTGGCGGTGGCTGAACGCTGCATCGATCAGCTGGGCTATCCGGTCGACTTGCCGGAAGAGTTTATCCAGCCCGAAGCCGGTGCACCGACAGCGGCGGATACAACTCCGGCGCAACAGGAGCCGGTCGTCGCCGAAACGACAACGGACGCGCTTGCCGATGACGATGAACTCGACCCTGAGCTGGTTGAGATCTTCATCGAAGAAGCCGATGAAGTGCTCGATACGATCAACGAACACCGCCCGACCCTGGACAGCGCGCCCAGTGACGAAGAAGCGTTGGCGGAAGTGCGGCGCGGTTTTCATACGCTGAAAGGCAGTGGCCGTATGGTCAATGCCCAGCAGATAGGCGAGTTGGCCTGGTCGGTCGAAAATATGCTCAATCGGGTGGTTGAGGGGCGCTTTCCTCTCGATGCGCTGCGCTTGGGTGTTATTGATCAGGCGCTGAGCCTGCTGCCGGCACTTATCGTTGCGTTCAAAGAGCGCCGCCACGAACAGGAAGCTCTGGCCGCCAGTATTGCAGCGCAGGCTGATGCGCTGGCAGAAGAGGCTTCACCGGACCTCTCGGCTTTGCAGGTGACGGCTGACAGCTCAGCGGCAGAAAGTCAGTCGCCAGATAAAACGTCAGCAGACATCAAATCGTCGGAAGCCGCAGGTGAGGACGCCGCACCAACGCTGCAAGAACCCGATGATTCCAGTGACGATGCGCTGGCCGATATTTTTGTCGCGGAAGCGCGCATTCATCTGCAGGTGGTTGAGAATTTCCTGAGTCGCGCCGAAGCGCCCATCGAAATCCCCGATGCCGTTCAGCGCTCCCTGCATACGCTGAAAGGCGCCGCCAATATGGCCGATATGGCTGAGGTGGCGACCGTCGTCTCGCCGCTGGAAAAATTTATCAAGGAGATGCGTGCACTGCGCGCCGCCGCCGACGTCGACGCGTTAATGTTGCTGCGCGATGCGGTTGATGCGGTGGCTGCCGCCATTGATCGCATTGAGGCGGGCGAGGGTGAGCAGGTCAGTCAGAGCCAGGTACTGCTGAGCCGCATCGACGCCCTGCATCGTCGGTTGCTGATGAATGCCCAGTCCTCCTCCAGCCAGCGCGATGAAGACCGAATTGCCCCCGGCGAACTCGACGCCTTTATGGTGACCACCGGCGACACGCTGGCGGCGATGACGCACACGCTGAACCATTACGCTGACGCGCAAAGTTTGCATCGACTGGCGGAAACCGCCGGACATATTGCCAAGCGGGCCGAAAGTATTCGCAGCCTGGACGCCATTGCTGATTTGGCAGCGGCGGTGCAGGTGGTTATGCGCGATGCGGTCAATCCGGTGCCGGAAGAGGCGGTGGATCTTTGTCGTCGGGCGACCGATGCGCTTGATGCCATGCTGAATCAGTTGGCGGCAGAGCAAAAGCCCGAGCCAAATCAGGCTTTGCTGGAGCAGCTGCAGTCATTCGACTACGCGACGACGATGGATGACTTGCAGGCCGAGGAAGCTTTCGAGGATATCGAACTTAGCGCTCCGACGCCCGAAGCTGAAAGTGAAGAACCCGACAGCGACGTTACGGCGGCTGCGGAACTGCCTATTGTTGACGACATCATTGAGCCCAGTGACGAACCAACAGAGCAGGCGAGTGCAGCCTCCGAACCTGGACTTGAGCCTGAACCTGAGTTTGAGCCGGAGCTTGAATCCGAGCCCGAAGAAATTACCCTGACCGCACCACCGGCAGTTGAGGATGAGGCCGATCCAGAAGTTACCGCGATTTTTCTGGAAGAGGCTGATGAGCTGCTTGCTGGCGTCGACGAAGCGATCAATGCCTGGTCTGACAGCGACGGTAGTCAGAGTGATCTGAACAACCTGCTGCGCCATCTACACACCATCAAGGGTGGTGCGCGCATGGCCGGGCTGACGAAGCTGGGCGCTTATACCCACGAATTTGAAAGCTTTGTTGAGTCTGCCATTTCCAGTGGTGAGTCTAATAGCGATCAATTCCTGCCGCGCCTGCACGAATTCCAGGACACCCTGGCCGAGGGCGTCGAGGCGATCAAACGCGGCGAATCCTTCTCCGTTAAACAGCCGGAGCCGGTAATCGAACCGCCCCTGCTAAGTGACCCGATTGAGGCTGCCCCGGTTCTTGAACGGCCAAGTGACGCCGACAACGAAGTGGTGGAAATCTTCCTGGAGGAAGCCGATGACCTGGTAGAGGCCATCGACGATGCCATTCAGTACTGGACCGGCGATCGCACTAATCTAGAACATCTCGAATTACTGCAGCGTCACTTGCACACCTTTAAAGGTGGTGCACGTTTGGCGGGTCTCGCCGGGCTGGGTGATATTTGTCATGAGTTTGAATCCTATGTCAGCGACACGGATCGCCGCGATGATGATTTCCTCTCGCAGATGCTGGCCTATCAGGATCGTATCAACGAAGGCTTAGAAGCGGTTCGCAACGGCAATCGCCAGTGGGTCAGTGAACCGCTGGTGCCGGCGGTAGCGGCGAAAGCGGAATTGAGTGAAGCGCCTGTGCAGCCGGCGTCCGCGCCAGTTTCGCGCAGCGGCGAGTTGGAGCGTCCGGGAGCGATGGATGCCCAGATGCCTCAGGAGATGATCAAGGTCTCCGCTCAGTTGATGGAAAACCTGGTCAACCTCGCCGGTGAGACGTCGATTTCGCGGGGTCGAGCCGAGGAGCAGGTATCCGAGCTGGCAATGTCGCTCGATGAAATGGCGATGACCGTCGAGCGTCTGCAGGAACAGGTGCGGCGGCTGGATATCGAGACCGAGGCGCAGATTCTGTTCCGCCAGGAGCAGGTGGGTTCAGAGCAGGAAGGTTTTGATCCGCTGGAGTTTGACCGTTACTCGCAATTGCAACAGTTGTCGCGCTCGTTGATGGAATCCTCCTCGGACCTTATCGATATTCGCCAAACGCTCGGTGAGCGTACCCGTGATATGGAAACCCTGCTGATTCAGCAAGGGCGTATCAACACCGAATTACAAGAAGGGCTCATGCGCTCGCGCATGGTTCATTTCACACGCATGATTCCGCGCCTACGTCGAATTGTTAGGCAAATCAGCCTCGAAGTTGGCAAACGCGTAGAGTTCAAGGTCTTCAACGCAGAAGGCGAGCTTGATCGGCAGGTGCTGGAGCGCATTATCCCTCCTCTGGAGCATATGCTGCGCAATGCCGTGGACCATGGTATTGAAACCGCCGATGTTCGGCGTGCCGCGCAAAAAAATCCGGTCGGCAATATCAGCATGCGCTTTGGCCGCGAAGGCGGCGATGTATTGATAATCCTCAGCGATGACGGCGGGGGCATCAATTTTGACGCGGTGCGCAAAAAAGCTGTAGCGATGGGTCTGATCGCAGAGGATGAGCAAGTTTCAGAAGAGCGGCTGGCCGATTTCCTGTTTGAAGCCGGTTTCTCGACCGCCAGCGAGGTGACCCAGATTTCCGGTCGCGGCGTTGGTATGGACGTGGTGTACAGCGAAATCAAGCAGCTCGGCGGTAGTATTGCAGTCGAGTCGACTCGTGGGAAGGGTACCCGCTTTACCATTCGCCTGCCCTTTACGGTATCGGTCAACCGCGCTCTGATGGTCAGTGTCGGCGGCGATATTTTTGCGATACCGATCAATACGGTGGAAGGTGTGGTGCGGGTCAGCCCATACGAATTGGAAGTGTACTATCAGCCCGATGCCCCGCCCTTTGAATATGCAAACCAGAGCTACTCCCTGAATTATCTCGGGGCTCTGCTGCGAACTTCGCTGTCGCCCCACCTGGAGGGTCAGACGGAACCAAGACCGGTGCTGTTGGCGCGTGGAACTGACCGGCCCACAGCGGTCCAGGTCGACAGTATCCTCGGTTCGCGCGAGATCGTCGTAAAAGCCCTCGGCCCCCAGTTCAGCCACGTGCACGGCCTGTCGGGTGCCACGGTGCTTGGTGATGGTAGCGTCGTGGGTATTGTCGATGTGCCGGCGCTGGTGCGTTCAGAGCTGCAGCGTGGCCGCGACCTGTCGCTGGAACAGAAAGCGCAGCGTATTGAACAACGCAACCGCCTGGTGATGGTGGTGGACGATTCGGTCACTGTGCGCAAGGTAACGTCGCGCCTGCTGGAACGTCAGGGCTTCGATGTGATGCTGGCCAAAGACGGCGTCGATGCAGTGACGCAATTGCAGACCGCCGAGCAGTTGCCCGACGTGATGTTGCTCGATATCGAGATGCCGCGCATGGATGGCTTTGAAGTGGCCAGCCGGGTGCGTCACACCAGCCGCCTGCAGGATATTCCGATCATCATGATTACCTCGCGCACCGGGGACAAACACCGGGAGCGAGCTTACAACCTGGGCGTAAATAAATATTTGGGCAAGCCCTATCAGGAAATCACGCTATTGCAGGCGATCTCGGAAGTCTCGGGCGAGGCGCTGGAGCTTTAGTGCCTTGTTGATGGCGCGCTGAACCATGTCCCACCTTGCGTTGGTTGTAGATGACGTTCATCGGCGCCAGTGGCTGGAAAACCAGCTGGTGAAAGCCGCTCATTACGTGCTGCTGAGTTGCGATGCACCGCGCCTGGAAATACTTTATCCGTCGCTGGAAGAGGCGCCACAAGCCTGGCTCGTACTGTTATCGGAGCGGCAGGTGGAGCGGGCGCTGGATTACATCGGTAGTGTGTCGTCGGCACCGGCGTTAGTGCTCAATGAGTGCCCGGACGATCGCGAAGCGCGTGGAAACTGGTTGAAACAGGTGATGCGCAAGCTCGACGCAACCTTGCTGCCCACGCTGTTGCCGCCGCCGAAGCAGCCACTGCAACAGGTGTGGATACTGGGTGCGTCGCTGGGTGGTCCGGAAGCGGTCACAGCGTTCTTGGCGGCGTTACCGGCCAATTTGCCGGTCGGATTTGTCTACGTGCAGCATATCGAAGAGGCCTTTGATCAGGCGCTGGTGACCCATCTCAATCGCCAGACGCCCTTTGAGGCTTTTCGGTTCTCGGGAGATACCCGGCTGGATGCCGGTCGGGTGCTGATTGTCGCGCCGGAAAAGCGTCCTCGGTTTCTGCCCTTTCAGCGGGTGATTGCCGCCAGTAAATCCTGGCAGGGACAATACCGGCCGGGCATTGATGAGGTGGCCGCCGACCTGGCCAGGCTTTACCGGGAGCGTTTGGGCTTGATTGTGTTTAGCGGCACTTGTAACGATGGCGAACGTGCGGCCGCTATTGTCAGCCGGCTGGGCGGACAGGTGTGGACCCAGTCGCCAGAAACCTGTGTCAGCGCGACCATGCCCGAGGCCGCGAACAGTACTGGCGTGGTCAGTGTCAGTGGTTCGCCGCTCGAGCTGGCATCCACCCTGTCTTCCCGGCTCAGGAAGGCAGCGCGAGAAACACAAGCAGAGGGTTAGAGGTTAGGTGTCATGGAACAGAAACTACGACAAATTCAGTTTACCGACTCGGTGCCCGTGCTGTTGCTGCCCCTGCGGCAGAAACAATTGATTCTGCCAAACGTTAGCGTGGCTGAGTTTGTGGTGAGCTCAGCCGCTGAGCCGCTGCCGTCAGCGCCCGCCTGGTTTCTGGGGATGATCGACTGGCGCGGACAGAAAGTGCCGATGATTTCCTTTGAGCGGCTCAATGGCGATATAGAGTCCGAAGAAAACAATTCTCGTCATGTGGCTATCGTTAACGGTATTGGCGGCCGGGAGGAACTGCCTTTCTACGCTATCGCCTGTGCCGGTATGCCGCGGCAGGCGCGTATTCTGGAAGAGGACGTAACCCGCGACGACGCCGCCGTGCCCGGACACGTGGAATCGTCACAAATTTTGTTGGCCGGTGAGTCTGCAGTCATCCCCGATCTGGTGGTGATTGAAGCGCAGATTTGTCGAGTGCTGATGAATTAGCTGCAGACTAATCCATATCACCCCAGCGATACTGCAGGATGCTGATGGCCGCCACGGGGGCAGTCTCGGTGCGCAAAATGCGGGGTCCCAGTTGCAGGGCTTTGAAGCCTGCGCGCAACGCCAGTTCCACCTCGCTGTCATCCAATCCACCCTCGGGACCGATGAGTAGCGCAGCACTGCCTGGCTTATCGGCCTCGCGGAAATTATCACTGTGAGCGGGTGATAGCACCCATTTCTGGTCGGCCTCCAGGCTTTCCAACCACTGCGGTAATGCAATTGGCGCATCAAGTAAGGGTAGCGTGTTGCGACCGCATTGCTCGCAGGCGCTGACAATCACCTGTTGCCAGTGGCGTTGTTTTTTTTCGCTGCGCTCGCGATTGAGTTTTACGTCGACCCGCTGGGTATAGAGTGGTGTCACCTGGGACACGCCGAGTTCGGTGGCTTTTTGCAATACCCAATCAAAGCGATCGCCCTTGGACAGGGCAATACCGAGATGAATACGCAGCGGCGAATCGCGATCGTCCCGCTCGACTTCAAGCACGTGAGCGGTCGCCTTTTTCTTGTCGGCTAGCTCAATGCGTGCGCGGTAATTACAGCCGTCGCCGTTAAACAGGGTGAGGGCATCGCCGCCTTGCATGCGCAATACCTGGCACAGGTGTCGCGATGCACTTTCTTCTAGGGTGACGTTCGCACCTGAAGCCAGCGGCTGCTGCGTATAGATTCGCGGAATTCGCATCAGAGCTGTTTTACAAACACCTTGGAGTTGCGTTGGAAATTGTAAAGCTGCTGTTTACCCGGCGGCAGGGCTTCCACCCCGCTGGGGGCAAAGCCCTGTTCCTGGAACCAGTGCGCGGTCTGGGTGGTGAGCACAAACACTGATTGCAGGTTGAGCTGGCGAGCGTGTTTTTCCAGCGCGTGCAGCAACCGTTCGCCGCGATCGCTGCGGCGGTAATCGGGATGAGTCGCCACACAGGCAATTTCACCGGTGCCTTGCTCGGGGTAGGGGTACAACGCCGCGCAGGCGATTACCACGCCGTCGCGTTTGATCACGCGAAAGCAGTGAATTTCCGTTTCCAGTACTTCCCGCGAGCGCTTCACTAAAACCCCACTCTGTTCCAGCGGCGCGATGATTTCCAGGATGCCGCCAACGTCGTCGATGGTCGCGGTGGCCAGCTCCTCGTAGTGATCGGTGGATATCAGCGTGCCGGCACCGTCGCGGGTGTAGAGCTCGTCCAGTAAGGCACCGTCTTCGGCAAAACCGATCAGATGGCAGCGTGGAACGCCGCGCTCGGCGGCCCGAATAACCGTGAGCATGGAATACGCGTTCTCGGCAGTGGAGAGCAGGCTACGCGCCTCGCTTAATTCACATTCGCGAATCAGCGAGCCTTCGCTGATGACCCCCGGCAGCTCGTCGAACACAATCAACTTGTCGGCTTTGATCGCGGCGGCGGTTTCCACCACGATATCTTCCAGTGCGATATTGAAAATCTCCCCGGTCGGGGAATAACCCAGGGGCGAAATCAGTACCACATTGTCTTGCGCAAGCTGACGATGAATGGCCTCGGCGTCGACCCGGCGGACCTGACCGGTGTGTTCCAGATCGACACCATCAATCACGCCTACGGGCTTGGCGGTGACATAGTTGCCGGAAACGACACGAATGGCCGCGCCGTGCATGGGCGAATTGGCTACCCCCATGGAGAGCAGCGCTTCAATATGGGCGCGCACGGAACCGGCGGCATCGCAGACACAGGCGAGGGTGCCGGCATCGGTGATGCGCAGGTCGTGGTGAAAACGGCTTTCAATGCCCTGTTGCTGCACACGACTTTCTATCTGCGGCCGCGCCCCGTGCACCAGAACCAGATTAACGCCCAGACTGTTGAGCAGGGCAATATCGTGAATGATGGTGTCAAAATTCGAGTGCGCAATGGCCTCGCCGCTGATCATCAGCACGAAGGTTTTGCCGCGATGGGCATTGATATAGGGCGCCGAGTTGCGGAACCACTTGATGTAGGGGGTATCGTCAGCCATGGCTATCTCTGCGTGTTCAGGCTATTTTGCGCACAGTAACAAGGGGATACAAGAGGTTTTTCCAGTGTTGTTGGAGGCTTATTCAGGGGCTGGGAGTATCTGATCCAACCGGTCGATCTGGTCGGTAAATTCGCCATGGTACAGTCCGAAGCGGTTTGCCCTGGCTTCGCGGTAGGCGGTTTTGACAGATTCGTTGGCGCTGGGGTAGGCCACGTTGTCCCAGTCGATCTCGCTTTCGCAAAAAAAGCCGACATCGAGTGCCTCGACGCCGCAGCCACATGCTTCGCTGTCCACGCTGGCGCGTAGGCCAATATACACTTCGCTGATAAAGCTGATGGAGCCGATCATATAGGGCGAGAAGGCACTGGGGGCGAGTTGCACCCCGGTTTCCTCCCAGAGCTCTCTGGCGACAGCTTCGCGCAGGGACTCTCCGTTCTCCATAAAGCCGGCGGGGATGGCCCAGTGACCGGCGCGCGGCGGGTTGCCGCGTTTCATCCACAACAGCTTTTCACCGCAGTTCACGAAGGCTGCGACCAGAATTTTGGGGCCGGGTGCGACGCTGAGATGACCGTTATCACACAACACGGCCTCGCCCCGACCCTGCCGGTTTGCCGCGTGTAGCGGGCAGCCGCATTCCGGGCAGTAGTTCATACCAGTTTGGTTTCTTCGCCTTCGCTGCGCGCGATGATAACCGTCGCGCAACTGTCGCTGAACACGTTTACAGCGGTGCGCATCATGTCCAGCACTCGGTCAGTAATCATCAACAGCCCGATGCCTTCCAACGGCAGGCCGATCACGCCGAGAATAATCGAGATAGCCACCAGGCTCGCGGCGGGAATACCGGCGACGCCGATAGAGGTCAGCAGCGCCACCATCACAATCGTGAATTGCTGGACAAAGCTCAGTTCAATACCAAAGGCCTGGGCGATAAAAATGGCCGCCACGCATTCGTAGAGCGCGGTGCCGTCCATATTGACGGTGGCGCCCAGCGGCAAGACAAAACTTCGCACCCGCTTGGAAATACCGGCTTCCTCCATACACTCCATCGTGAGGGGCAGCGTTGCTGAGCTGGAGGCGGTTGAAAAAGCGGTGAGCATCGCCGGTGACATCGCCCGATAATGCTTCGCAGGTTGAATGCGACCCAAAAACTTCAACAGCAGAGGCATGGTGACAAACGCATGTATCGCCAGCGCGATCGTCACGGTAAAGAAAAAAACCATAACCGGTTTGAAGCTGGCAAAGCCGGTGTCGGCGACGGTTTTTGCCACCAAACCGAAGACGCCCAGCGGCGCAAACTTCATCACCCACAGGGTGATCAGGGTCATAATGTCCATCAGACCATTAAAAAAGTCGCGTACGGTATCAGTCTGCGGCGAGCGACTTTGCGAGAGGAAATAGCCAAACAGCAGGCTGAAGAAGATCAGGCCAAGCATTTGGCCTTCAGCCGCGGCAGCTACGATATTCGGTGGCACCATGCGGATAAAGACGTCGACCACATCGGCCGTGCTCTTGCCTTCGACCTTGGTCA
>JBFKXO010000039.1:0-12145 GCA_041638115.1 Litorivivens sp.
CAAAGAAATGGACTATGCCGATCCGGAATTGGAAGGCGGCGCTAAACCGGTTTATGATCGAGTTCGAGGATCGTATTTGCGATTACGTTTAACCCCGGCGGTTACACAGAATTATTTACACCCTCATTTTCGGCGCTAAGCTGCACATCCAGTTCGCCGCCCTCGTCGGCAAACAGATTAACTACGATAGGCTGACAGCATACGAAACAATCCTCAACGTAGCTGTCACCTACCAGCATACAATCCAGCAAGAGACTGATCTGTTGTCCACAATACGGGCAAATGACGGATCGTTCTTGCAAGGCTTCCATGATCGGCTCCGGCTTAGGGTCTGAGTCGACGATAGTCCTCATAGTGATGGATCGCAACGCCTCGGTATGCGGAATATTGCCCCCGCAAGCGCGTGTTTACATTACGTAACACATGCTGCATGTAGTTATCGCCTTCCTGACAAAACGTGATGCTTTCCGGCTCGATACACATGGTCTCAACGCCCACGATCATAAACTTGCCAGTGGCATTGGCATAACGGAGCTCCGCGTCGGCGTCGGCGATAATTCGCGCTTCACTATCGCGATAGTCCATCAGCGCAACACCATCGGTCGCATCTATTATCCACTCATGCATCGGCCGGGATTGACCGTAGCGCGGCAGCGTATAGATGTCATACCAAACCGGCATATCAACAACCAGCGGCATAGAGACGTCGGCCAAACGGCGATCTGCTTCCTGATATAAATCGATAAGCTGATTGGCGACGCTGTTACGGTCACCGCGCCATTGATGGATAAGATGCGCCTCAATATCAAAATGTACGGCGCTGGGTCGGGCGTCCGGGTATCGACGAGTGAATTCCACCGCCTGATCGACCAGTGTCAGCACCTCATGATGGTTTTGGTAGAGCGCCCACTCAGGCTTGCCGAACACCAAATCAACACTGATGCCCCGGGCCTTCGCCATGCGGATAAACTCAGCTAATGCAGGCTGGTGATGCAGTACCGGCGTGCGCGCATCGATATAAAATGCATTGAGTTCACGGTTCGCCGCAAAGGTTAGCAACTCCTGTCGACGCTGGGCATTAAGTACGGTATCCGCCTTCCATATCCAGATCGCTCGAGTTGCTGCCGCATTAGGTGCTGCAGGTTGTGGTTGCGAGCTGGAGCGTGACGGCTCGGGTGATTCGTAGCGTACGTCGGAAAGGTAAATCCTATCCGTTCCGTGATTGGCTGCAAAAAAAGGGACCCCGTTACTCTGCGCAATACCGACATAAACCGTGGTCACATTGTCGACGTCAAATCCAACGGAAGCGCGGTACCAGCCACCGCCCTGCGGACTAAAGCCTACTTCATGACCCGCTGCCCGCGCGCCAACAGAACCTGTAACCAGATCAAAATAGGTTCGGCGAATTTCACCGCTGCGCAGTCGCGTTGCCAGATACACCCAACGTGCGCCGGTATCTTTCATAAACGCGGAGAAGATACGATAACCACGGCCCTGCTGCGCCGGGCTAAGATCATGAATGACATCGTGCGCACCATCACCGTATGCGCGCACCGAATAGTACACCTGGTTACTCGGCCCAGCCGGTCCGGCCCCCACCATTTCAATGCGGTTGCTGCGCATGTCACCGGTAATTTGTTCTGCGTAAAGTGAAGAGAGTGTAAGCAAGGAAAGCGTAAGAACCGCAAAGAATCGAGAAAGGGAGTTGAGCATTAAAGAAATCGTCCGTAGTAGATTGTTGCCATCTGGCGACTGAACAACGATGTATCAACGATTTTACGCCGTCGAATGCGGCGCACACTTGCCAGATTTTTACGAGAAAAAAGCTGAAAAATTGTTTTATCGTCGTCAACGACACCCGAGTAATTGTTATCGAAGGCCGCCGCCAAAGTCAGCGCGAATACTATGGATTGAGGAGTGCGTTAGAAAGGAAAAAAACCGATGAAAAACCAACTTTGTGCGCTGCTTCATCGTTAACACACGCGCTTTTCCGCGAGTGACGCGACGGCCCGACAGTGCCTGTTGTCGATACGCAACGCATTGTTAAAACGAAAAGCGCAGACCAGCCTCCAGACTGAAAGTATCGTCGCCGCTACCCACCCGATGCTCATGCAGGTTTGTATAAACTGCGAAATTTTCTTCGAGCAATACGTCTAATCCCAGGCTGAGCAGGTGCTCATCCAGCCCCTGCATATCGGACTTCCCATATTGAGCTTTTACGGTGTAGCCCTTGTCCAGGCTCAGCGCACAACTGAGCAGCTTCGCCAGCGACGTCGATGATAAGGACGACTCCCGCTCAACAGCGACGCCAAGGCGCAACACCGCGCTGGACCAGTAGCTTGCGATTCGCTGTCGCGACACCGAGTCATCCCCGATATGTCGATCAGCAGCTACCGCCAATCCGACCGCCTCATCGCCAAACCACAACGCTGCGGAATATCCATCCTTGCCAGCGGATACGGACTGTACGTCGTTTTCTCCAGACAGAACGACCGCCAGTTCCGCTTGGTATACGAAAGGTAGCAATGAAATATCTGGCGCCTGATAGTAAATGGTA
The DNA here is from genome assembly GCA_041638115.1 of Litorivivens sp. Classification (GTDB taxonomy): domain Bacteria; phylum Pseudomonadota; class Gammaproteobacteria; order Pseudomonadales; family Spongiibacteraceae; genus Litorivivens. Next base: position 2,558 of record JBFKXO010000039.1, read on the forward strand.
TTGCGGGTGCGCAGATCGCCATTCCACAGCTCTGAGGCATCGCCCATGGTATCGGGGAACAGGTCTACCGGATCAGCAAGGTGACGCAATGGTGTTTCCAACTCCCCGGCCCTGAAAACACCGACACTGGTTTGAACACCGAGATAGACATCATTGCGCTGAAAACTGCCGGCATCGCCGCCGTCCGGGTAGATCTCATATTCCAACTGAAAAAACACGCGCCCAACACGGCTTACATCCGAAGCGCCGGCAACACCCACGTAAGAACCTCGACTATCGAGTGTCCAGCGTTGGCTCTCGGACGAATCACTGTAGCGAGGCCCAAGGTCAAGATAACCATAAAAATCGACGGCGGAAGCCTGCTTGGTTGCGCCCTGAACAACAGCAGCGAACAGCAACGCAGAAGCGTACAGTGAAGGTTTTACCAGGCGATTAACGAGCTCAGCGTGGCGCGCCCGAACGCACACATTCGCAGTGCCTGCTACCGGCGTAGAGGACATTAGAGAGAGGACCGCGCCGAACCAGCCGGGCAATGTATGCAGCGCCGATTGAAAGACAGAGAAAAGCCGTAACCATAGCCGCAAATTGCGCTCTCCCTGAATGTTGATCAGAAATCTCTTGGAGCACCTGCATCCTACGTTGGCAAGGGGTCGTTGAGCAACCAGGCTGAGAAAACTCACACGCCTTCGGCCGGTTACAGCCTCGACAGCGCTATGCTAACAGCTAAGTTGAGTAGCAAATATTATCTATCCAAAAAAGCATTACCCCCGCTGCGCAAGGCAAGCGGGAGGATAATCAACGGCAAAATAACAGCCACTAGGCCGCTACGACCTGTGGCGGTTTTTCCTGTGCACCGCGAATCAGTCGTCCCGGTAGCGCTCCGGTAGGCGTGCCATGATCCATAATGACCTGACCACTTACGATAGTGTAATCATAGCCCTTGGCTCCCTGGAATACCCGTCGCCCGCCTGCGGGCAGGTCGAAGATAATTTCAGGCGGCAGAATCTGCAGTTCATCGTAATCTATGACGTTGATGTCCGCTTTCATGCCAACTTCCAGCGTCCCCCGGTCATTCAACCCCATACAGCGAGCTGTTTCCTGGGTATGCATCTGCACCGCTCGCTCCAACGTGAATCTCTCGCCGCGCGTACGATCGCGCACCAGATAGCTCAGCAGATAGGTCGGAACGCTTGCATCTGACAATACCCCGCAATGCGCCCCCGTGTCAGCGAGACTGATCACCGTGCTTTCATCCTGCAGCATCGCCATTTGCCGTCGCAGGTCGCGCGCGCCATAGCCAAACAGTGGGCAATAAATCATTTGCTTGCCGTCACGTTCCATCAGCGCATCGAAGGCGTAGGCCTGCGGCGTTACACCGGCCTGCTTTGCTTTGTACTCGATACTGTCTTCATAGGTCGGCTCATAGTTGGGCACATCGTCCATCACATAGAGATTGCCGTAGCCGTTAGTGATCGCTTCCAGGAAAAAGTCACCGCCGGTTTCCATCGGTGGCTCTTCGACAATCGCCTTGCGTATCGCTGGGTCACGAAGTTTTTGCAAACGCTCCTCACGCGGCAGCGCTGCCAGTTCGGCATAGTGAGCCGAAAACATAAACGGATGGACGGTGCCATCCCAGGCCATCAGAATATTCACTGGTCGGGCACCGACATGCGGGATCAGACGCGCCCCCTCTTTTGCGGCTTCACGCACGTAGGCCAGCTGCTGCTCTACCCGCTCCCAATCTTTTTCTTCGCGGAAAAACAACACAAAATTGACCTGGCAATTGTTGTCGATGGAGAGTTTTTTCATCCACTCCATTTCTTCTCGCCAGTTGTGAAAATCCGATACCAGCCCGTAAATACCCTTACCAATCTCACCAATTGCCTGGCCAATACCCAACAATTCATTGGCGCCGGCATAGGTTCCGGGCATCACTTGCCCGTGGCGGGTGGTGTGCAGTTCGGTGCGCGAGGTGGTAAAACCAATCGCTCCGGCATCAATGCCTTCACGAACAATTTCAATCATCTTGCTGACATCGTCGGGTGTGGCAGGTTCGTTGTTGGTCCCCCGATCTCCCATTACGTAAGTGCGCACCGCGCAGTGTGGCACCTGAGCGCCAATATCGATCGCCCGCGGCATTTTATCTAGGGTGTCCAGATACTCAGGGAAGGTTTCCCATTGCCAGTCGATACCCTCGCTGAGCGCCGCACCGGGGATATCTTCAACATCCTCCATCACTTCAATCATTTGCTGGCGCGCCGTTTCAGTCGGCTTGCACGGCGCAAAACCCACGCCGCAATTGCCCATGATCAAGGTCGTGATACCGTGATTCGACGCCGGGCTGCAATAGGCATCCCAGCTCGCCTGACCATCCATATGCGAGTGTGTATCAACCCACCCCGGCGTCACCAGCTTGCCCTTGGCATCCAGAACTTTTCGCGCCTCGCCCTGAACCTTGCCCACAGAGACGATAATGCCGTCCTGGATGGCAATATCGGCGCTGCGCGCTGCACTGCCCGTGCCGTCCACAACGGTGCCATTTTTAATTATCAGATCGTACATGGGGCCTCCTGCTGGCGTAATCAGTTACTCCGCAGTCTAGATTGTGACCGGCAAGGCTTTAAGATAGGATGCCGCAAAACATTATTGCCTATTACGCAACAATAACCCGAATATTGGACGCTTATCATGGCCCGCTGGGATGGAATCTACGAGTTTGTGCAGGTGGTGGAACACCACAGCTTCACCGAGGCCGCAAAGGCGTTGAACATGTCGACCTCACAAGTCAGCAAGCTGATTTCCCGGCTTGAGGACCGTCTCGGCTCTCGCCTGTTGCTGCGCACCACCCGTAGTCTGGCACTGACCGATGAAGGGCAGCAGTTTTACCGCCGCAGCAAGCACGCCATCGATACCTTCGAAAAGGCCGAAGAAGACCTCGCCCAATCCCGAAATGAGCCACGCGGCAACCTGAAAGTGAACATCTCGGGCTCCTTCCAGGAGCGCTTTCTGGTGCCTATCCTCGCCAATTTCACCAAGCAGTTTCCGCGCTTGCATGTCCAACTGGATTTCAGTGACGCCCAGCCGGATTTGGTGAAGGAAGGTTACGACCTCTCAGTTGCCTACGGCGAACTCAAAAGCTCCACTCTGGTTGCGCGCAAGCTTTCCGACAATTTCAATTATCTGGTCGCCAGCCCGGACTATCTCGCTGAGCACGGTACCCCGGAGTCGCTCGAAGCGCTCAATCAGCACAACTGCCTGGTAGGCGTCGATTCACTGTGGTATCTCAGCAATGGCGAAGAAACTGTGCAGATTCAACCGGAGGGCAACTGGCGCAGCGACAACGGGGCGGCGTTGTTGAGCGCGGCTCGCTGTGGTCTGGGCATTGCCAGCCTTCCCTTCTTTTCTGTGATGGACGATATCAGCCAGGGGACGTTGCAACAGGTACTGCCCCAGTGGAGCCAATACCCGCAACCGGTCTGGATTATGTATCCGCAGCAGCGGCACCTACCGATCAAAGTACGATTGTTTATCGACTACCTGATGGAAGAGCTAAACAAGATAGTTTTGTAAGGCCTTAATTAGACCAAATTAACGATTACTCCCTTCAACTCTCCCCTCATACTCGCTATCCTCAAACCATCGTTCTTCCAAAAAACCGATAAAGGACAGGGTGTTAGACATGCAAGTGAAGACCTACCCGGTGCCAGAAGCATTTGCCGCGAAAGCCCATATCAATGCCGAGAAATATGAATCACTCTATCGCCGCTCGGTGGAGCAGCCTAATGAGTTCTGGGCTGAACAAGCCAAGGAGTTTTTAACCTGGCACAAGCCCTGGGATAGTGTCTGCCGCGCCAACCTTGCCAAAGGCGAAGCCGCCTGGTTTGAAGGCGCCCAGCTCAACGTCAGCTATAACTGCATCGACCGCCACCTGGATAAGCGCGGCGATCAAGCAGCGATCATTTGGGAAGGGGACGATCCCGGCGACGACAAAACCATCACCTACCGCCAGCTGCACAGCCATGTATGCCAACTGGCGAATGCCATGAAAGCGCGCGGGATTGGCAAAGGCGACCGCGTCTGTATTTATATGCCGATGATCCCGGAGGCGGCTTACGCCATGCTGGCTTGCACTCGCATCGGCGCCATTCATTCGGTGGTGTTTGGCGGCTTTTCCCCGGAGGCACTGAAAGACCGCATCAATGACTCAGCCTGCAAGCTGGTGATTACCGCAGACGAAGGTGTCCGCGGCGGCAAAACTATCCCGCTGAAAGCGAATACCGACAAGGCGCTCGCTGACTGCCCTTCTATCGACACCTGTCTGGTCGTCAAACGTACCGGCGGCAAGATCGACTGGCAGGAAGGTCGGGATGTCTGGTACCACGAAGCCACCGCGGCCGCCGACAACCAGTGCGAACCCGAGTGGATGGACGCCGAAGATCCCTTGTTTATCCTCTACACCTCCGGTTCAACCGGCAAACCCAAAGGGGTACTGCATACAACGGCAGGCTACTTGCTGCAGGCCGCCATGACCCATAAATACACCTTTGATTACCATGACGGCGACGTGTACTGGTGCACCGCCGATGTGGGCTGGGTGACAGGGCACAGTTACATCGTCTACGGCCCGCTGGCCAATGGCGCTATCTCCCTGATGTTCGAAGGCATCCCCACCTATCCGGACGCTTCGCGTCACTGGCAAGTCATCGACAAACATCAGGTCAATATCTACTACACAGCACCAACCGCTATTCGCGCGTTGATGGGTGCCGGCAACGAGTTTGTCAGCAAAACGTCGCGCAAGTCGTTGCGGCTACTGGGAACCGTGGGAGAACCCATTAACCCGGAAGCCTGGGAATGGTATTACCACACTGTGGGTGAAGAGCGTTGCCCCATTGTCGATACCTGGTGGCAAACCGAGACGGGCACGCAAATGCTTACCCCCCTCCCCGGTGCCATTGCCACCAAACCCGGCTCGGCGACCAAGCCCTTTTTTGGGGTGCAACCGGCTCTGCTCGATCAAGACGGCAAGGAAATTGAAGGGGCCGGCTCCGGCTATCTGGTGATCAAAGCCAGTTGGCCCAGCCAGATTCGCACCGTTTACGGTGACCATCAGCGCCTGCTGGATACCTATTTCAGCCAATACCCCGGCTACTATTTCACTGGCGACGGCGCCCGTCGCGACGAGGATGGCTACTACTGGATTACTGGCCGCGTCGACGACGTATTAAACGTGTCCGGCCATCGAATGGGAACCGCTGAAGTGGAGAGCGCACTCGTGCTGCACGAAGCCGTCGCCGAAGCCGCTGTGGTGGGCTACCCCCACGATGTTAAGGGTCAGGGTATCTATTGTTATGTCACCCTAATCAGCGGCAACGAACCCAGCGATGCATTGAAGAAAGAGCTTGTTCAGCTCTGCGTGCAGGAAATAGGCCCAATAGCCAAACCGGATATGATTCAGTGGGCACCGGGCTTGCCGAAAACCCGATCGGGCAAGATCATGCGTCGCATTCTGCGCAAGGTAGCGGCCAATGAGCTGGACAACCTGGGCGATACCTCCACCCTGGCAGACCCTGCCGTGGTGGATGAGCTGATTGAAAACCGATTGAATCGCTAAGCGTTTCAACGACCGCGCTGCTGATGCAGCGCGGTCCCGCTTTCCGACTCTAGCCATTCAAGCAACTGCCGCCAATCGTCCTGATCGCGTCGATGTTTGGCATATGGCGGAAAATCACCAATCCCCTTTCCTTCGACAAAGGCCGTCACATAACTCTGGGTGTCTCGCAGCGTCGCCGGGTACGGTATGTGCAAACTGGCCAGGAATTTTTGCAACCGCTCCCACGCTTTGGTTTGCCGCTTAACCCGGTTGGCAACCACAGCCACCGGACGCCTGCGCTGACGCATGGCCGGGGTCAGCAAGAGCTCAGCGATGAAGCGGGCACTGGCACGGATATCGATATCCGACGCGAGCACGGGAATGACCAGCAGATCATGATCCGCAACCATGTCGTTGAGATCCACGCCGCCCAATCCCGGTGGAGAATCAGTGATCAGCCAACGTGTCGAGCGCGGCGCGCGCCACTGAAAAGCTCGCGTGGTATTGGCTTTGCTATCAAGATGCACCCCGTGCACGCCGGGCAGATTGGAATTGCGAGACTTTACCCATTGCTGGGAGGAAGCCTGCGGATCAGAGTCTATCAGTGTGGTCACTTCCCCGCGCGATGCCAACCAGGCCGCGAGATTCGTCGCCACCGTGGTTTTGCCCGCCCCGCCCTTGCTGTTAATTACCAGGACACGGCAGGCGTCCAGCTGACGAATAGACACCAAGGTATCAACCGGAACACTGGCTCGTGTGACTGAAGGGGTAACTTTCATAAACTGGCTGGGTACTGCCTATGCCGGCACTCCGATAACGACAAGTCAGCACACTCTCGCGCCGAAAAAATGATCGTTAATATTACCAGTTACAAACTTTTTTCGTTAGAGCCTGCTAGCGCCCGCGGTTTTCCTCAGCAAGTACCAGGTTTGGTGCTATCACCGCGTAACGCCCCTCGCCATAAGCCCCACAGCCACTCTGCACACTCGGTGATTTACAGCTCTTTAGTTTAAGGCCGTAAACTACACTGAAGGCCAACACATTTTTGATATATTCCCGGGTTTCGCCATACGGCAGATTTTCAATCCAGATATCGGCCGGCAGCACTTTCGTCTGTCGCTCCAAAACCCGCTTAATCCGATGAGGACCCGCGTTGTAGGCCGCGGTCGCCAGAATATGGTTGCCGCCGAATTCCGCCTTTAGCTGACTCAGGTAGTGGGTACCCATCTCGATATTAATGGCCGGCGTATGCAAATCTTTTAGCGTCGGATACGCACGCCCCATATCCCGGGAAATACCGCGCGCTGTCGCCGGCATCAACTGCATCACGCCCCGTGCGCCCACCCGAGATTGAGCGTGTTCGGCAAAGGCGCTTTCCTGGCGCGCGATGGCGTAGGCCCAACTCAGCTGAATTTTGGCTTTCTTGGCGCTGCGCTTAAAATTATCTTCGAAGGCCAGGGGGAATCTCAGCTCAAGATCGTCCCACTCCTTGGCGCGCAAGGCGGTGAGCACCGCCGCATTGGACCAACCCCAGTCCAGCGCCATCTGCGCGGCTGCGACCTGCTGCTCCCGATTGAGAGACACTACTGCACTGCGCCATTCGGTGTCGGCATTGGCTACCAGGCCATGCCAGTGCAATTCACGTGCGCGCTGCATAGCCGGAATACTTTGCACTGACTCAATCAAATCGGCATTGACCGTGCGGCGCCCACCCAATTGATATTTCTGCTTTAGCAGATCGGCAGAGAGGAAGCTGTAGTAACCGCGTTCACTGGCAAGTTTCTCCAACACAGCACGCGCGTCGTCAGTTATTTTGCCCTGCAATTCGATTTCGGCTCGGGCCCACCAGTATTGCCAATCCGCGTGCTGACGCATGGTGTCGGGCAAGGCCGCAATATACTGCTGCACCGCAGGCCAATCGCCGTCTTTCAATGCCAGCCGAATGCGCCATTGGGTCAGATAAGGATCTTCAAAGGCTGGGTCGTTGGCATTGAGCCAACTGCGCGCAAAATCCGCCCCGCCGGCGATAATCTCGCGGGCAAAACGGTCGCGCAGCGCGTAGTTTTCACGATCAGTAAATCCGAAACGCTCACTCAATTGATGCCACAGTACGTTGCTTTTTTCAAAGTCCGCCGCTGCGAGTCGCTTCAGGGTGTGAATAACCAACTGGCGATTAAAGTCGTTGTTTTCAAGCCGAAACCCGACGTCGTATAACCGCTCAGGGTGGCTGAGAATCTCTTGCAGCCTGTCGGTCCCGTCGATCTCACGCAGCAAGTAGTTGGCCAGACCACTCTGCCCATGCTCCAAGGCTAAACGTGCCCTTTGCCAGTGAACGTCGACTTTCTCCTGCCTGGACAGCCGGCGCAGCCAATTGGCCAGCACCGTGTCGCAATGGTCTGGCAAGGAATAGCCTGTCTGCCAGAGTTTAGCCGTTTCCCGGTCCGCCTCTGTATCGCGCCCGGTAGCTCGCAGAGCCGTTATCATTTCACAACGCATGCCAACCGGCGGGTTTGAGCCCACCTGTTGAAGAAAGAGGTCCCACTTGCGGCTACTTGCCAGGAAATTCAACCACGCCCGCTCCATATAGGTGCCAACCACCGTGCCAGCGTGGCGGCTAATATGAGCATTGGCCTCGCCACTGGATAGCTCGGGTAGATGGGCCTTGAACAACTCCAGCTCAAGATACGGAACGAGCGGATAATTGTTGAGGGGCTGTCGCGCTGTCATCGCCTTGTCAAGACGTCCCTCTCGGGCATCAGTCACTGCCTCCCGAAACAGCTCGCGCTGACCCTCCAGCGACAAGCTGGCGATCGCCGGGCTCACGCATAGCAACGCCAGTACCCAACACGACATTGCCTGCACCACGCTACGCTTTCCGCGCAGCACGACCTTCGCCATCGACACCCTCCTGATAACCACGCTCTCAAAGTACGCTCATTCAACGACTATAGGGCCTTGCCAGGGGGGACTCAACCGGGGGACGACGGTATTTGTGCGCTCTGGGCGCAAATACCCTAGCACCCGGCATTAGAGCGAACCGGCAGGCACAAAAAAAGGCGGCCGAAGCCGCCTTTCTCGTCACATCAGCCAAACCTTACCAGCCAGTGACTTCCTGCAGTGCTTTACCGATATCGGCCAGCGAGCGAACGGTTTTCACCCCCGCATCCTGCAGCGCAGCAAACTTTTCGTCTGCTGTGCCTTTACCACCGGAGATAATCGCACCGGCATGGCCCATGCGCTTGCCCGGAGGCGCAGTAACACCTGCGATATAGGAAACCACCGGCTTGGTAACGTTCGCCTTGATGTAGGCTGCCGCTTCTTCTTCGGCAGTACCACCAATCTCACCGATCATCACGATGGCTTCGGTTTTCTCGTCTTTTTCGAACATTTCCAGAATGTCGATAAAGTTCGAGCCGGGAATCGGGTCACCACCGATACCAACACAGGTAGACTGACCAAAGCCGAAATCCGTGGTTTGCTTAACCGCTTCGTAGGTCAGGGTACCGGAACGCGATACGATACCAACTTTGCCTGGCAGGTGAATGTGGCCCGGCATGATACCGATCTTGCACTCGCCGGGCGTGATCACGCCGGGGCAGTTTGGACCAATCAGGCGTACACCCAGCTCGTCACACTTCACTTTACATTCCAGCATGTCCAAAGTCGGAATGCCTTCGGTAATACAAACAATCAGCTTGATGCCTGCGTTGGCCGCTTCCAGGATGGAATCCTTACAGAAGGGAGCCGGAACATAGATAACGGAAGCTTCTGCACCCGTGGCTTCTACTGCGTCTGCAACCGTATTGAAAACCGGAAGGCCCAGATGCTCCTGGCCGCCTTTACCCGGGGTCACACCGCCAACCATCTTTGTGCCGTAGGCAATGGCTTGCTCGGAATGGAAAGTGCCCTGAGAACCGGTGAAGCCCTGACAGATTACTTTAGTGGCCTTATTGATAAGGATACTCATTGATTAACCCTCCGCTGCTGCTTTAACA
>JBFKXO010000040.1:0-12068 GCA_041638115.1 Litorivivens sp.
CCAACGCGTCTTTAGCACCCCTAAGGGGTCTGTGCTATTATCGCGCCCCGATTGAACATGACTTCACTGGAGAACTCTTATGAGTGACAACATTACTCACGTCACCGACGGCTCTTTCGAGTCTGAAGTTCTGTCTGCGGATCTGCCGGTGCTGGTAGATTTCTGGGCAGAATGGTGTGGCCCCTGCAAAATGATCGCCCCGATTCTCGACGAAATCGCCAACGATTACGCAGGCAAAATCAAAGTATGCAAACTGGACGTGGACGCCAACGCCGACACGCCAGCGAAATTCAGCGTTCGCGGCATTCCCACCCTCATGATTTTCAAGGGCGGCAACGCAGAAGCCACGAAAGTTGGCGCAATTTCCAAAAGCCAGCTCGCCGAATTCATCGATTCAGCTCTGTAATATTGCCCCTTTTACCCTGCTTGCCTTCCCCGGCAGGCAGGGTTATAGTGCAGACAGGTGTAGACGCCCACCCGGGCAAGTGCTAGATTGCACACATCACCTCTTGAAACCAATCTATAATTTCGCTTCTTTTTTAACGTTTTAACTCCGCGTTCGCACTCCGCGTGTGCTCCGCAAGTTTTTCAACTTTCCAATAATCACTTCCAAAACCAATATGAACCTGACTGATTTAAAGACCAAATCCACTCAAGAACTGCTGGATATCGCCAACGAGATTGGCCTCGACAACGTAGCCCGCTCACGCAAACAGGACATTATCTTCTCTATCCTGAAGCGTCATGCCAAAAGCGGTGAAGACATTTACGGTGACGGGGTACTGGAAATCCTGCAGGATGGTTTTGGTTTTCTGCGCAGTGCGGATTGTTCCTACCTGGCGGGACCGGATGATATTTACGTATCACCCAGCCAGATCCGCCGCTTTAACCTGCGCACCGGCGACACCATTGCCGGCAAGATTCGCCCGCCAAAAGAAGGCGAGCGCTACTTTGCACTGCTCAAGGTCAACGATGTCAACTTCACCAAGCCTGAGCAAAGCAAGAACAAAGTTCTCTTCGAAAACCTCACCCCCCTCTTCCCCAATGAACGCCTGATGCTCGAAGCCGGTAACGGCTCTACTGAAGACCTCACCGGTCGCATCATCGATTTGTGCGCCCCCATCGGGAAAGGGCAGCGCGGTTTGATCGTCGCCCCGCCGAAAGCGGGTAAAACACTGATGTTGCAGAACATTGCCAACGCCATCATTCGCAACAATCCCGAGTGTTACGTGATTGTGCTGCTGATCGACGAGCGTCCGGAAGAAGTGACCGAGATGCAGCGCTCTGTCGGCGTAAAAGGCGCCGAGGTAGTTGCCTCAACCTTCGACGAGCCGCCCTCGCGTCACGTACAGGTCGCGGAAATGGTTATCGAAAAGGCCAAGCGCCTGGTAGAACACAAACGCGACGTGGTGATTCTGCTCGACTCCATCACCCGTCTGGCCCGCGCCTACAACACTATTGTCCCCAGCTCCGGCAAGGTACTGACCGGTGGCGTCGACGCTCACGCACTGGAGCGCCCGAAACGCTTCTTCGGTGCCGCGCGTAATGTAGAAGAAGGCGGCAGCCTGTCGATTATCGCCACCGCGCTGATCGATACCGGTTCGAAGATGGACGAAGTCATCTACGAAGAATTCAAGGGCACCGGTAATATGGAACTGCACCTTGACCGTAAAATTGCAGAGAAGCGCGTGTACCCGGCGATCAATATCCGCCGCTCCGGCACCCGCCGCGAAGAGCTGCTGACCGGTGAAGACGAGCTGCAACGCATGTGGATTTTGCGCAAGCTGCTGCACGGTATGGAAGACACCCCGGCGGTGGAATTCCTGCTCGACAAACTGAAAGACACCAAGACCAACAACGAATTTTTTGATTCGATGAAGCGTAAATAAGCTCCCTCACCCCAGCCCTCTCCCAAAGGGAGAGGGGGCGCACTGAACTGCGCTGGAGGTTCCCCTCTCCCTCTTCGCGAGGGAGAGGGCGAGGGAAAACACTCTCCCAGCCTCAGCAAGACATCGATGAAATACTCCGACCTTCGCGACTTCATTAACTACCTCGAATCCATCGGTGAGCTGAAACGCATCACGCACCCGGTTGATCCGAAACTGGAAATGACGGAAATCTGTGACCGCGTGCTGCGCGCTGGTGGTCCCGCCCTGCTGTTTGAAAATCCTGTCGGCTACAACATGCCGGTACTGGCGAATCTTTTCGGCACCGAAAAGCGGGTAGCGCTTGGCATGGGGCAAGACTCTATCTCTGCCCTGAGTGAAGTGGGCGAGGTACTCGCATTCCTGCGCCAGCCCGATCCACCCAAGGGTTTGCGCGATGCCTGGAGCAAGGCACCGATCTTCAAGCAGGTGCTGAATATGGCACCTAAACAATTGCGCAGCGCGCCCTGCCAGGAAGTCGTACTTGAGGGCGACGCGGTCGATCTCAACAAGATCCCCATTCAAACCTGCTGGCCCGGCGATGCGGCGCCGCTGGTAACCTGGCCACTGGTGATTACCCGCGGCCCCAACAAAGAACGTCAGAATCTCGGCATTTATCGCATGCAGTTGATCGGTCGCAACCGATTGATCATGCGCTGGCTGTCACATCGCGGCGGCGCACTGGATTTCCAGGAATTCAAAGCCCTGCATCCCGGTGAAAACTACCCCGTGTCGGTCGCGCTCGGCGCCGACCCCGCTACGGTATTGGGCGCGGTGACACCGGTGCCCGATGGCATCAGCGAATACGGCTTTGCCGGCCTGTTGCGCGGCGGTAAAACCGAAGTGGTGAAATCCCTCAGCAACGATCTACAAGTGCCCGCAAGCGCCGAGATCATTCTTGAAGGTTATATTGCGCCAGACGATATGGCCGATGAAGGCCCCTTCGGCGACCACACCGGTTACTACAATGAGGTGGAGCGCTTTCCGGTGTTTACGGTGACCCATATCACCCACCGCCCGAATCCGATTTATCACAGCACCTATACCGGCAGACCACCGGATGAACCAGCCGTACTGGGGCTGGCGCTGAACGAAGTGTTTGTGCCGATCATCAAGCGGCAGTTTCCGGAGATTGTCGATTTCTATTTACCCCCGGAAGGCTGTTCCTATCGGATGGCGGTGGTGACGATGAAAAAACAGTATCCCGGTCACGCCAAGCGGGTGATGTTTGGGGTCTGGTCGTTTCTGCGCCAGTTTATGTACACCAAGTTTGTTATCGTCACCGATGATGACGTGAATGCGCGCGACTGGAACGATGTGATCTGGGCCATGACCACGCGCATGGACCCGGCCCGCGATACGGTGATGGTGGAAAACACCCCGATCGATTATCTGGATTTCGCCTCACCCATCTCCGGCCTGGGTTCGAAGATGGGCATGGACGCCACCAATAAATGGGAAGGCGAAACCCAACGCGAATGGGGCCGCCCCATCGTCATGAATGACGACATCAAGCAACGTGTAGACGAGATGTGGCTGGACCTGGGGCTGACACCCGGCGCCGACTAACGCACACACTATGTCGCTGTCACCGCCACCACTTTCTCTCTATATCCATATCCCCTGGTGCATTCGCAAATGCCCCTATTGCGATTTTAATTCGCACGAGAAAAAGCAGTCCCTCCCCGAAGCCCAGTACATCGACGCGCTCCTGGAAGACCTGACCGACGATCTATCGCTGGTCCAGAATCGCGCGATTCAATCGGTGTTTATTGGCGGCGGCACGCCCAGCCTGTTTTCTGCCGCCGGCTATGAACGGCTGTTTGCCGCACTGCGCCAGCAGCTACTGTTTGCCGACGATTGCGAAATCACGCTGGAAGCCAACCCCGGCACCTTCGAGCAGGAAAAGTTTGCAGGCTATCGCGCCGCCGGCATCAACCGCCTGTCACTGGGCGTGCAAAGCTTTCAATCCAGCAAACTGGAAAAGCTGGGCCGCATCCACAGCAGCGAGGACGCTCTACGCGCGATCACCAGTGCGCAAGATGTCGGCTTTAACCGGCTCAATGTTGACCTGATGCACGGCCTACCCGATCAGACCAGCAGCGATGCGCTGCAGGATATTGAGCAAGCATTGGACTGCGGCGTGACTCACCTGTCCTGGTACCAGCTCACCATAGAGCCCAACACACATTTCTATAACGCACCGCCAATGCTGCCCGTTGAGGACACGCTGGCGGATATCCAGGATCGCGGTCAGGCCCTGATCGCCCGTGGCGGTTTACATCAGTACGAGGTTTCCGCCTACGCCCAACCCGGCGAAGAAAGCCGCCACAACCTGAACTACTGGCAGTTTGGCGATTATCTGGCGCTCGGTGCCGGCGCGCACGGCAAGATCACCCGCGAGGGTGAAATATTGCGCTACCACAAAACTCGCTTGCCCGAGCACTACCTGAAGCGGGTGGGCTCGCGCACCGCTCAGAGCCAGGTCGTGCCACGCGAAGACCGGCCCTTCGAATTTATGATGAATGCCCTGCGTCTAAACCACGGTTTTACACTCGCCGAGTTTGAACAGCGCACCGGCCTCAGCGCCACCACCCTGAGCGCGACAATTGATACCCTGTGCGCCCAAGCGCTGCTGGAACGCGTCGGCGAGCGGGTGCGCTGCAGCATGCTGGGGCAGCGCTACCTGAACGATGTAGTGGCCCACTTCCTGCACTGAAGCCCACCCGCCGGCTGTGATAAACTGTGCCTCCTGATTTTCACTCACTCCATTTAATACAGGTGTAAAACGATGGCTGATTTCCGGTCAAAAACATCGACAGCGGGACGCAATATGGCCGGCGCTCGTGCGCTCTGGCGCGCTACAGGCATGAAAGATGAAGATTTTCAAAAGCCCATCATCGCAGTGGCAAACTCTTTCACCCAGTTTGTCCCCGGCCATGTTCACCTGAAAGATATGGGTCAACTGGTGGCCCGCGAGATTGAGAGAGCTGGCGGTGTCGCCAAGGAATTTAACACCATCGCCGTCGATGACGGCATCGCCATGGGCCACGATGGCATGCTCTACAGCCTGCCCTCGCGCGACCTGATTGCGGATTCTGTGGAATACATGGTCAACGCCCACTGCGCCGACGCGCTGGTGTGCATTTCCAACTGTGACAAAATCACCCCCGGGATGCTCAACGCCGCCATGCGTCTGAATATTCCCGTGATCTTTGTTTCCGGCGGCCCGATGGAAGCCGGCAAAACCAAACTGGCCGACCACGGCCTGGATCTCGTCGATGCCATGGTAATCGCCGCCGACAGCAGCGTCAGCGATGAAGTGGTCGCCGAGTACGAGCGTTCCGCCTGTCCAACCTGCGGTTCCTGCTCGGGCATGTTTACCGCCAACTCCATGAACTGTCTGACCGAAGCGCTGGGTTTGTCCCTGCCGGGTAACGGCTCACTGTTGGCCACCCACGCCGATCGTCGTGAGCTGTTTCTGGAAGCTGGCCGTCGCATCGTCGATCTCGCCATGCGCTTTTACCGCGACAACGATGCCTCGGTTCTGCCACGCAATATCGGTAGCTACAAGGCTTTCGAAAACGCCATGAGCCTCGATATCGCCATGGGCGGCTCCACCAATACTATCCTCCACTTGCTGGCGGCAGCGCAGGAAGCAGAGCTGGAATTCACCATGCAGGATATCGACCGGCTGTCGCGCAAAGTCCCACAGCTGTGCAAGGTGGCACCCAACACCCAGAAATACCATATGGAAGATGTGCACCGCGCCGGCGGCGTGGTCGGCATTTTGTCCGAGCTTCACCGCGCCGGCCTGCTGCACGGCGATTGCCCCACCGTGCACAGCGCGACCATGGCCGAAGGCCTGGCCAAGTGGGATATCGTGACGACACAGGACGACGCCGTAAAAACCTTTTACAAGGCAGGCCCCGCCGGCATTCCCACCCAGGAAGCCTTCAGCCAGAGCACCCGCTGGCCGAGCCTGGATAGCGATCGCGCCAATGGCTGTATTCGCTCGCTGGACCACGCCTTCTCACTGGAGGGCGGCCTCGCGGTGCTGTTTGGCAATATCGCCGAGAACGGCTGTGTGGTGAAAACCTCGGGCGTTGATGAAAGCATTCTGGTATTCGAAGGCCCGGCCCATATCTGCGAGAGCCAGGAAGATGCCGTCGACGACATTCTCAATGATCGGGTAAAAGCCGGCGACGTGGTAATCGTTCGTTACGAAGGCCCCAAAGGCGGCCCCGGTATGCAGGAGATGCTTTACCCCACCAGCTACATCAAATCCAAAGGTCTGGGTAAATCCTGCGCCCTGCTGACTGACGGTCGTTTCTCCGGCGGCACCTCCGGGCTGTCGATTGGCCACGCCTCGCCGGAAGCGGCCGCTGGCGGCGCTATTGCACTGGTAGAGCAGGGCGACCTGATCAAGATCGATATTCCCAATCGCACCATCAATGTCGATCTGAGTGATGAAGAGCTGGCGATTCGTCGCAAGGCGATGGAAGCCAAAGGTGAAGCAGCCTGGAAGCCCGTGAAACCGCGGCCACGCAAGGTTTCAACCGCCTTGAAAGCCTACGCCCTGATGGCCACCAGCGCCGACCGCGGCGCCGTGCGCGACCTCAGCGGTTTGGAGTAAAAGGATAAAAAGGCTGGGTTAAACCCCAGCCTTCCAGCGATTGGTAATCGGGTAACGGCGGTCGCGGCCAAAACCGCGCTGGGTGATCCGGGTGCCAATCGCCGCCTGTCGACGCTTGTACTCGTTGATATCCACCAACCGCACCACGCGCTCTACCACGTCTCGCTCAAAACCCATGGCAATAATCGACTCAGCGCTTTCATCGCGTTCGATGTAGTGCTCCAGAATCTGATCCAGCACCTCGTAGGGCGGCAGCGAGTCTTCATCTTTCTGATCCGGCGCCAATTCCGCTGAGGGCGGGCGGTCAATGACCCGCTGCGGGATGGCGGGCGACAACGTATTGCGATAGCGGGACAGGGCAAAGACGCGCTGCTTGCTCACATCTTTGAGCACATCAAAGCCACCGGCCATATCGCCATAGAGCGTGCAGTACCCCACCGCCATTTCGCTCTTGTTACCGGTGGTGAGCACCAGATAGCCCTTCTTGTTTGAAATCGCCATCAACAGCACACCGCGAATCCGCGCCTGCATGTTCTCTTCGGTGGTATCGCGGGCCAGGCCGGCAAACTCTTCACTCAGCGCCGCGCTGAACGATTCAAACATCGGCTCAATCGGCATCACCTTGTAGGCAACACCTAAAATCTTGGCTTCCTCAGCCGCGTCTTCCAGGCTCATGCTGGAGGTGTATTTGTAGGGCATCATCACCGCTTCCACGCGCTCCGGGCCCAGCGCATCCACGGCGACGGCCAGGGTTAACGCCGAGTCGATACCGCCGGACAAGCCCAGCACCACACCCTTGAAACCATTCTTGTTCACGTAGTCGCGCACACCCACTACCAGGGAGTCGTAAATCGTTGCCAGCTCGTCGGGTTGGGGGGTGATCTTGCCAGCCACAATATCGCAACCGCTATCGGTTTTGGACAAACGCACCAAGAGGCTTTGCTCACTGCTGTGATGGCCGCGCTGACGCAGCTCACCCTTGGCGCTCATGGCAAAGGAGCCGCCATCAAAAACCAGCTCATCCTGAGCGCCGACCAGATTCACATACAGAACCGGCACACCCGTTTCAGCACAGCGCTGAGCCACCACCGCCTCGCGCTCGGCCTGCTTGCCCACATGAAACGGCGATGCGTTGAGGTTGACGATGGCTTGCGCACCGGCAGCTACTGCCTTTGCCGCAGGCTCCGGCGACCAGATATCTTCGCAGACGGTAACACCCAGACGCAGCCCCTTGATCTCGAAAACGGTCGCACCCTCACCTTCACTGAAATAGCGCACTTCATCGAAAACGCGGTAGTTCGGCAGCTTTTGCTTGCAGTAAGTGCTTTCCAGCTTACCGCCGCGCAGCAGAGCCGCAGCGTTATAGAGCTTGCCGCCGCGGTGCAGCGGCAGGCCCAACAGTACAGGGATCTCGCGGGAAACCGGCAGCAGGGCCTCAATAGCGTCGTTGACCCGCAACTCCAGGCTGGGCCGCAACAGCAGATCCTCCGGCGGATAGCCGGTCAGCGCCAACTCGGGAAACACGACAAGATCCGCTTGCTCAGCTGCGGCTGCTACCGCGGCCTGACGAATCTTTTCGGCGTTGCCGGCGATATCGCCAACCACGGTATTGATCTGCGCCATCACGACGCGCACTTCAGCGCTCATTTTCACTCCGCACCACACTGACTGAATGCGGGCATTCTAGCAGAAGTGGCAGATCGCATCCCGCGTGCCGAGGCGGTACACTGAGCGCTTACGATTGGGCGCCACTGCATGCAGCACACCACAGAGAACCGCCAAAACTGGGCTCTGCTCGTTATCTATTCGGGCTATCGCGCCCTGCTGGCCATGATCCTTACCATTATGTTTCTGTTGACCGCGGACGATCCCATTGTCGGTCAGCACAAGCCTCTGGTATTTATCATTACCGCCAGCATTTTTACGGCCTTCGCCGTGTTGCTGCTGATTTATCAGCTGCTCAGCGCGCGCGTGGGCAATGCCGCTCAGGTTTTCTTTAGCCTGCTGCTGGATATTGTTGCACTGGTGCTGTTCCACCACAGCTCGGCGGATGACGCGAACGGTATGGCGCTACTGATCTTGCCGACGGTGGCCGCCGGCAACATGCTGCTGTCGGCGCGATTGGGAACACTGCTGGCTGCCATGGCCTCGATCACCGTGATCGCGGACAGTTTCTATCGCGTTTTCTACGACCAGCAGAGCAGCGGCGAATTCGCTGGCGCCGGCCTGCTGGGCATGGCCTTTTTCACCACCAGTCTGGTGGTGCAGCACCTGTCCAGCCGCATTGTTTCAGCCCAGGCACTGGCCGAGGCCCACGAAGCCGATGTTCACCAGCTATTGCAGATCAGCGAGCGCATCGTACAAAACATGCGTACCGGCATTATGGTGTTGAGTCACGAGGGCGTTATCCGCCTGATCAACGATGCGGCTGCAGAAATGCTCGGCATCACCTACCGCAACAACCAGATGCCCCAGCTGGCACCACTGACGCTGCGCGAAGCCTTGCGCCAAAGCGCGAACGCATCGAAAGAGGCCAACGGCGATGATCCGCAGCCACCTCTGCAAGCGATTGAATCGGCACTGCGCAGCGAGCGCCGCCAGCAGGCCCAGTTTCGGCTTCAGGAATCCGGCCGCGTCTTGCAGGTAAATCGCGCCACCTTGAGCGCCGACGATCAGGACACGGTGCTGCTATTTATCGAAGATGTCAGCCAGATGGCACAGCAGGCTCAGCAGCTCAAACTGGCTTCGCTCGGGCAATTTACCGCCAGCATTGCCCATGAAATTCGCAACCCACTGGGTGCCATCAGTCATGCCGCCCAGCTGTTGGCAGAATCGGAAACCCTCGACGCCACCGACCAACGCTTGCTCGATATCGTTCAGACCCAGTCGGCACGCATGAACAATATCATCGAGAACATTCTGCAACTATCGCGCCGCAAAAGCGCCCGACCGGAAGCCTTTGATCTGCACCGCTGGTTGCAGGAGTACTGCACAGACTACAAAGCGACGGCGCTCGATGCCTGCCATCTGGCTATTGTCACCGAGGGTCAGCGTTTTACCGTCAATGTCGATCCGGACCAGTTACACCAGTTACTGACCGTGTTGGTCGATAACGGCCTGCGCTACAGCCACAACACCAGCGGCAAACGCGAGATCCGCTTGCAATTGCGCGACAATGGCCAGTACCCGGCTCCCATTCTTGAAGTGATCGACTATGGTCCGGGCATTGCGGACAAAAACATTGAACGCCTGTTCGAGCCTTTTTTTACCACGGAGAGCCACGGCACCGGGCTGGGCCTGTATATCTGCAAGGAGCTTTGCGAGGCCAACCAGATTCACATCACCTGGCTGCGCACCGATGACGGCGAGAGCTGCTTTCGGCTATCCTTCAGCCACCCCGACCGCCGCCACAGCATAGACTAAGGCCAATAACACGCTGCCATGAAACACAGCCCTATTCTGATCATTGACGACGAACCCGATATCCGCGAACTGCTGGAACTCACGCTGATGCGCATGGGTTACGACACCCACAGTGCAAAAGACCTGAATGAAGCTTACCGCCTGCTCGATTCCCATCATTTCGCGCTGTGCCTGACCGATATGAAGCTGCCGGACGGCAGCGGTCTCGATGTCATCAAACATTTGCAGGAACGCCCGGACGACGTACCGGTGGCAGTGATTACCGCCTTTGGCAGCGTGGAACTGGCCACCGAATCACTCAAGGCCGGCGCCTTCGACTTTATTTCCAAACCCATTGATCTGGACCGTTTGCGCACCCTGGTAAAAAACGCCCTCAGCCTTGAATCCCGCGAGCCCGGCGGCGAAATGCAAACCGGTGCGAGACAGCTGATCGGCGAAACCAAACAGATGGTGGCCCTGCGCACGCAGATCGCCAAACTGAGTCGCAGCCAGGCTCCGGTGTATATCAGCGGCGAGTCGGGTAGCGGCAAAGAAGTGGTCGCGCGCTTGATTCACAGCAGCGGCCCGCGCAGCAATGGCCCCTTTGTTCCGGTCAACTGTGGTGCGATTCCCTCGGAGTTGATGGAGAGCGAGTTTTTCGGTCACGTCAAAGGCAGCTTCACCGGCGCCAGCAGCGACAAGGCGGGCCTGTTTGAAGCAGCCAATGGCGGCACCCTGTTTCTCGATGAGATTGCTGATCTACCGCTGAATATGCAGGTTAAGTTACTGCGCGCAATCCAGAACAAAAGCGTGCGCCCGATTGGCTCCAACAAGGAGATCACCGTCGACGTGCGCCTGCTCAGCGCCACCCACAAAGATCTGACCCAACAGGTCGATGCCGGACATTTCCGCACCGATCTGTTCTACCGCATTAATGTTATCGAAGTGAAAGTGCCGGCGCTGCGCGAACGGGTGGATGATATCCCCCTGTTGGCTGACACAGTTCTCGACCGCCTCTGTGCCGACTGGGGCATCGCTACCCCAGCACTCACCAAAGACGCGCTAGCGGCCCTGCGCGCTTACGCCTTTCCCGGCAACGTGCGCGAACTGGAAAATATTCTGGAGCGTGCAGTCACTCTGTGTGACAACGACACCATTGCCGCCGACGATCTGCAGCTGCCCAGCCAGCAAAATGCACCCGGGCAGGCGCCACAAAAAGGGATTGAAGCGGCCTTTGGAGATCTGGAAGGGTATCTGCAGGATATTGAACGCGCCGCCATTGAAGCGGCGCTGGAGCGCACGGGTGGCAACAAAACCGAGGCCGCCGATCTACTCGGCCTGAGTTTCAGGCAATTCCGCTATCGAGCGAAAAAGATTCTGGAATAGGTAGTTCAGCCCTTCTTGTAGGGCTGCTCACCATTCACAATCAGGTTCTCACAGTTTTCGCCCATGGCATCGCAATACTTGGTGTAGCCGTCCAGAATGGCGTGGGCATCAATCACCGAAATGATATTCCCCTCGTCGTCCATATTGATATTGGCGCCGTAGATCGCAAACCAGACCTCGGTCGGCCCCTCCTGCTTTTCCGGCACCATCAGGGTATGCACAGACCCAGCCGGTTCAAACAGATACGAGCCAGGCTTATTGACCTGTTCGGGATACTCTTTGTAGTACCACTCGCCTTTGAGCGTGACCGCAAACACTGAGCCGGTGTGATAGTGCTTATCGATGGCAAAGCCCGGCATAAACCGGTTTTTTACTACCCACAAACCCTGATTGAGGTCGACCTGCAGCAACTGTGACTGACTGCCATCCGGTGACATCAGCCAGGGCATATCGTTTTCTTCCAGCAACAGGGTTTCCGCCGCGCCCACCGTGGGGATAATCGGGCGGTTTTCAAACTCCGCGATCAATGCTTCGATTTTTGCCTGATCCATCGTTCTCTCCTCAAAACGCGTTATGGGCCTCAGCCTATCGGCGCCACCTCACAAAAACCATGACAAATCGGTTATCTGCCAATCACGGCCATCTATTTCCACCATAGCAGCGCGGCCCTCACCCGGCAGCGCGGTATAATTATCGGGTTGATGCCACAAGGATGCACC
>JBFKXO010000041.1:0-11789 GCA_041638115.1 Litorivivens sp.
GTCCCCACACACGGCTCCACCGCCACCTTGATCGATACCGCGGAACAGGTATTGGCTTGAAACAGCCGCGCTGGCTTCAAGTTCAGCCATCGCAGGCGCTGCGCTCAGAGCGATCGCTGCTGCAGTTGCACCAGAGGTAAGCAGAGTTTTGACTTTCTTCATGTGTGTTTCTCCACGTTGATTTTCATTTATTGCTAACAAGTAGCGATAGCTTATTGTTGACTTCGATAAAGCACAGCTCGTGCCAACTTGAAATATATCCATACATTTCAATTAGTTATAGTAATTGCCATCACCGTTTGGAAGCGTCGCCCGAGATTAGCACGGCCAATTTCGGTGCATTCGCGCCCCTGCGCACCAAACTAGAACAAATACAAGCCAAAATCTAGACTTTGCCTTATAAAAAAACGATAAGCGACTGATAAAAAAGGATAAATTGGATTTTCTAGAGAGAAGAAGGTACTCGGCGGCTCAGCCACTGGAGAAAGACGCGGCCAGAAATGTAGCACTCGACCGCGACAGCGCACCAAGGCGGTGCGTTATGGTGATATTGATAGACAATCCGTTGGGTCGACTCAGCCCTCTTATTGTTATACCGCCTGATGTTGACGATTCAATGACTCTGTCGTTGCTCTAGCTGTTGGAGTCGCTTTTCAAGCGCCTCAATCCGAGACTCCAAGCTTGATAATCGATCTTGCTGCCCAACTGTAGCCTTATGGCGTCGCTCAGGCAAACTTTTCGAGAACTGATCCAGTTGCAGCATCGCGCGCGCGTCGGCACCGGGAGCACCGTCAGCGCCCGGCGCGCCTTTGGCTCCCGGCTCACCACCGGCCAACCACTTCTTGCCACCGCCAAAACTGCCCTTCATATAACGACCAGACTCAGCCGCACCGCCCGGACCACCCTCGCCGCCCGGGCCACCGGCGCCGCCGGCACTGGATTGCGAGATCGCCGCAGCCACCTGTGACAGCGACAGGGCTGGATCAGACAGCCGGTAGATAAACTGCAGCGAGCCAGCATCTCCCCCACGACCACCGGCACCGCCAGGGCCGCCCGCACCACCGTCACCACCGCGACATTTATTAAGCTCGCCGCCGGCCTGTCCGGCACCCCCGCGACCGCCGGGCCCACCGGCGCCGCCGTCGGTGATTAGCTGGAGGGAACCTATTGCAGCAATGGTCCAATCGAGATTCAGGTTACGCCCGGGGCCTCCGGCTTCTCCCGTGCCACCAGCCAAACCGGGCTTTCCATTTTCACACACCTCGGCGGCCGCCGGCTCAGGCTGCGCACCAACAACCCCCGCTGCTCCCGCCAGGCCGCGCCCGTCAATCACCACCTTGCGGCCAATTTCCACATGCCGGGCAGTGACTTGCCAACGGGAAACGCCTTCGGCAAACCGGACCGTGGCCCCATCACCCAGTACCAGTCGCGACAAATCCAGTGTTTGTTCGTCCGCCGTCACCAGCCAGGTCTGGCCAGCAGCTACGCGTTTTTCTTCGGCCATCGCCGGCTGCACCACCAATACCGAAAAAAAACTGCACAGCCCCAGCCGCCACCACAATCGCAATCCGTTCACCCTGCCGCTCCAATCAAGCCTCTACATTGTGCGCCAATGTACGATAAACTGATCGCTCGTAACAGGAAGGCTCTGTTACGAGCGACATATCCATGCTTAAACCGGAATTGCCATGTCCAGACCGGAATTTATAGAACAGCTCGTACAGCAGGCCAGCCGGCTGGCGCGCGATACCGATATCACCCACGAGGTCGAATCCCGCTTGCGTGTGCTGATGCAGGGCGCCTTTGATCGGATGGACCTCGTTTCCCGCGACGAGTTTGACGCCCAGACCGCCGTGCTTGTCCGCACCCGCGAAAAATTGCAGGCATTGGAAAAACAGCTCGCCGAGCTTCAGGATAAAATCGACAAACCCAGCTGACGGCACGCCGTCGCAACTTCCAGGGAAGGAAGCATGCAGCATTTTGCTCTCGTCTACAGTCGCGCCCGCATCGGCATTGATGCCCCGCTAATCTCTATCGAAGTGGATTTGTCTAACGGGCTACCCGGCTTTTCTATCGTGGGCCTGCCAGAAGCATCCGTTAGAGAAAGCCGCGACCGGGTACGCTCCGCCCTGCTCAATGCCGGATTCGACTTTCCCGCCCGACGTATCACGGTCAATCTGGCACCGGCAGATATCCCCAAAGAAGGCAGCCGCTTTGATCTGCCGATTGCCATTGGCATCCTCGCCGCCAGCGAGCAATTGCGTTGCCGCGACCTGAGCCCCTGGGAGTTTGTCGGCGAGTTGGGACTGACGAGCGAACTCAGGCGCATTGATGCGAGCCTGCCTGCTGCTATCCAGTGCGAGAAGACCGGAAGGAAACTGGTCTTGCCCACCCAGAACGCGCAAGAGATTTTCGATTTTGCGCCGACCACATTGGCCCCCGTCAGCTCGCTCAGCGAGGCTGTTGCCTACCTGCAGGGCCAGCAAAGCCTCACCCCGATATCATTGCCAGAACACAACGGCAGCGAAGTCGAAACGCCAGATTTCAGCGATATCGTCGGACAACTGGCCGCGCGAAGAGCACTGGAGATCGCGGCCGCCGGCAACCATAACCTGCTATTCAGTGGACCACCCGGCACCGGCAAAAGCCTGATGGCCTCACGCCTGCCGTCTATCCTGCCACCGCTCAATCGCGATGAGTTGTTGGAAACCAGCTCCATTTATTCGGTTTCCGGCGATCATTTTCCCTACCGCCAGCAGCGCCCCTTTCGCACGCCCCACCACACAGCCTCGGCTGTGGCGCTGGTGGGTGGCGGCAGTCAGGCCAGACCCGGCGAAGTTTCCCTGGCCCACGGTGGCGTATTGTTTCTGGACGAATTGCCTGAGTACCCCCGCAAGGTGCTGGAAGTATTACGCGAGCCGCTGGAGGCTGGCGAAATCACCATCGCCCGCGCCAATATGAAAGTGCGCTACCCCGCTCGTTTTCAACTGATCGGTGCGATGAACCCCTGCCCCTGTGGCTACTACAAAGACCCCTTGCATGAATGCCGTTGCACCCCGGATCAAGTTCAGCGTTACCGCAACCGTATTTCCGGCCCCCTGCTCGACCGGATTGATCTCTTTGTTCATGTGCCGCGCCTGCCACCCGGCACGCTGCAACAATCCGAACCCGGCGAAGACTCTGCCACCATTCGTCAGCGTGTGCTCGACGCCCGCGAGCGGCAACTCAGTCGGCAGCATTGCTGCAATGCACTGCTAGGTGTGACGGCACTGCGTCGCCATTGCGCTCTGGACGAGAGCTGCAGCGACCTGCTGATCAAGGCCGAAGCCAGGCTCGGCCTGTCACCGCGCGCCCAGCATCGCATTGTGAAAGTGGCGCGCACCATCGCCGACCTGGATCACAGCACAGACATTGCGCTCAAACACATGAGCGAAGCACTGACCTACCGACAGACGCCAGCCTGAAGATTGGATAAATTTCAAGCGGCGACAGGTCGGAAGCCCTGCTGCTAGAATGCGCGTCTTTCAGAGCGAGCCAACGCACTCGCGAGCAACCCGGACAAGTCAGCTGTCGTGAGCCAACTCAATCCCCGTCAACGCGAAGCCGTGCTCTATATCGACGGCCCCCTGCTGGTACTGGCCGGCGCCGGTAGCGGCAAGACCAGCGTGATCACGCGCAAGATCGCCTATCTGGTGGACAAGTGTGGCATCGACGCCAAGTACATCACTGCCGTGACCTTTACCAACAAAGCCGCACGGGAAATGCGCGAGCGCATAACCAGCCTGCTGCCCGGCGGTGCTGGCAAGGGCCTGAATATCTCAACCTTTCACACCCTGGGCCTGAATATTCTGCGCAGCGAATATAAAACCCTCGGTTACAAATCCGGCTTCTCGATCTTTGACCAGCAGGATTGCCAGGCGCTGTTGAAAGACCTGTTGATCCAGCAACACGGCAGCGACGGCGATCAGGTGGATCATATCCAACGCACCATCTCCGACTGGAAGAATGATCTGATCGAGCCGGAGCAGGCCATCGCCAACGCCGAAGGTCCCGCCGACATTCTCTGCTCCCAGGCCTACCTGCGCTACCAACAAGCGCTGAAGGCCTACAATGCGCTGGATTTTGACGACCTGATCCTACTGCCCGTAAAACTGTTTCGAGACTACCCGGAAGTGCTGGAAAAATGGCAGCAGAAAGTGCGCTATATGCTGGTAGACGAATACCAGGACACCAACGGCGCCCAGTATGAACTGGTCAAAAGATTGGTGGGGATGCGCGCCGCCTTGACCGTGGTGGGCGATGACGATCAGTCTATCTATGCCTGGCGCGGCGCACGGCCGGAAAATCTTGGTCAGCTGCAACAGGACTACCCCCACTTGAAGATCGTCAAACTGGAGCAGAACTACCGCTCCACCGCGCGCATCCTCAAAGCGGCCAACACCGTTATTGCCAACAACCCTCACTTATTCGACAAGGCGCTGTGGAGTGAACTGGGTTACGGCGACCCCATTCGCGTCATCAAATGTCCCAACGAAGATGCCGAATGCGAGCGGGTTGTTACTGAAATCCTGGACCACAAGATTCGCAGTGGCACCCGCTTTGGTGACTACGCCGTACTTTATCGCGGCAACCATCAAGCGAGACTGTTAGAGTTGAAATTGCAGGCCCATCAGGTGCCCTACAAACTCAGCGGCGGCACCTCCTTTTTCGCACGCAATGAAATTAAGGATGTGATGGCCTACCTGCGCTTGCTGATCAACCCGGACGACGACAATGCCTTTTTGCGTATTGTGAATGTGCCGCGTCGCAAGATCGGCACCAGCACCCTGGAAGCGCTGGGCCGTTACGCCACTGAACGCGGCGTACCCATGTATAGCGCCTGCGAAGAGCTGGGGCTGGAATCCCACCTGCCCGCCGCCGGAGTACAGCGACTGCGCGAGTTCACTCAATGGCTGGATGTCTTGCGCCGACGCTGCTATGAAGACGACCCGATCGAAACCATTCGGCAATTACTGCGCGACATCGATTACCTCGACTGGCTGATGCAGAACAGCTCGTCGCCGGCGGTGGCTGAAAAGCGCATGGCCAACGTCTACATCCTGGTCGACTCACTGAAAAAGAGTCTGGAAAAAGACGACGATACCGAGATTGAAGGCGCCATCACGAAACTGGTTTTGCGCGACATGCTGGAACGTCAGGAAGACGAACAGGAATCCGCCGACCAGGTTCAGCTGATGACCCTGCACGCGTCGAAAGGGCTGGAGTATCCCCACGTCTATGTGATCGGCATGGAAGAAGGCATTTTGCCCCACCAGAACAGCCTGGACGCCGACACCGTCGATGAGGAAAGACGGTTGTGCTATGTGGGCATCACGCGCGCCAAACGCACTCTGACGCTGACCTACTGTGCCAAGCGTAAGTCCTTTGGCGAAATGCAAAGTTGCGAACCCAGCCGCTTTCTCAGCGAACTGCCGCAAGAAGATCTTGAATGGGAAGGCAAAGGCGAGGCAACACCGGAGATGAATCAAAAGCGCGGCACCGAAACACTGGCCAGCCTGAAAAGTTTGCTCGGCTGAGCTCTTGCCTTGCCATGCTGCTAAGTGACCGCTACGCGCGAGCGATAAAATCGACAACCACGTCTGCCAACGCTTCGCCCTGATCTTCCTGCAAAAAATGGCCGCCATTTTTAATGGTGGTATGCGCTTGTCCCTGGGCTCCGGGTATCAGCTTCTGAAAGGCTTTTTCGCCACCGCGCGTGACCGGATCCGAGTCGCTGAATGCGGTCAGGAAAGGCTTCTGCCATTGCTTGAGAACCTCCCAGGCCGCAACATTGTCTGCGTGGGCCGGATCATCGATTGAGGTGGGGACCAGCACCGGAAACTGACGGGCACCTGCCTTGAAGGCTTCTTCCGGGAATGGCGCATCGTAGGCTGCAACGATCTCCGGGGCCAGCTCACAGGTCACCGCGCCGGCAATGATCTTGCCCACCGGAAATTCCGGCACCTCCTGCGAGAATTGCTGCCAGGCCAAAAAGGCTTCGCCCGGATCCTGCTCACCGGTGGGCAGCATGGTATTAGCCGCTACCGCGCGTGCAAATTTATCCGGGCGACTGGCCAGCAGGCGCAGGCCAATCAAACCACCCCAGTCCTGACAGACCAGCGTCACATTTTCCAGGTTTAATTGATCAAAGGCAGACTCTACCCAGGCCACATGCCGGGCATAAGTGTAATCCTCGCGCTCGCTGGGTTTATCGGAGCGACCAAAGCCAATCAAATCCATGGCAATAACACGGTGACCGGCGCGCACCAGCGGCGGAATCATCTTTCGATACAGGTAGCTCCAGGAGGGTTCACCGTGCAGCAACAACACCGGCTCAGCTCCGGCTGGCCCCTCATCCAGATAGTGCAGTCGCAGGGCGCCGCCTTCGAAATCGTCAACCTCCAGATAGTGCGGCACAAAATCGTAACCGGGGAGATTCTCAAATCGCTCGTCAGGGGTTCTCAGTACTTTCATCCGGATGCTCCTGTGTTAGCGCTATATCGCCTCGAAAAGTAAATCCCACACACCGTGGCCAAGGCGCTGGCCGCGCTGTTCAAATTTGGTCAAGGGGCGCCAGTCCGGGCGCGGCGCATAGTTCGCTTTGCCGGCTTGGTTGCGATAGCCCGGCGCTGCTTCCATCACTTCCAGCATATGTTCGGCGTAATTCTCCCAATCGGTCGCCAGGTGCAGCACGCCACCGGGCTTCATCTTTTGCCGCAATTGCGCGACAAACGCCGGCTGGATCAGGCGTCGCTTGTGGTGTTTTTTCTTATGCCAGGGATCGGGAAAATAGACCTGCACGCGATCCAGCGAACCATCGGCAATACAATTCTGCAGCACTTCAACCGCATCGTCACAGTAGACCCGCAGGTTGGTCAGCCCCTGCTCACCCATCGCCATCAACAAGCGACCGACACCGGGGCGGTGCACTTCCACACCAATGAAATCCTTGTCCGGCTCCTGCGCCGCCATAGCAACCAGCGACTGCCCCATACCAAAACCGATTTCAAACACCTGCGGCGCGCGGCGACCAAACACCGCCACCGGATCGACCAAACCGTCTTCCAGCGACAGCCCGGCCTGGGGCCAGAACTGCTCATAGGCTTGCTGCTGCCCCTTGGTCATACGCCCGGTACGCAGCACAAAGCTGCGGATACGACGCAACGGTTTTTCCAAAGGTGTATCGCCGTGTTCTTGATCTGCCATCAACTGTCCAACCATTAAGCGGCCTTGATGGCCACTACCGCCAGGCATAACCAGGCGGCGAGAAAACACAATCCACCCAAAGGGGTAATTGCTCCAAGAATTTTGACGCCGCTCAGTGCCATCGCATAGAGGCTGCCGCTGAACAGGACGATGCCGACAATAAACAGCCAGCCACTGGCTTTCAGCAACGATCCCTGCACCCCGTAAATCGCCAGCAGCGCAACGGCAGCCAACGCCAGCGTATGATAGAAGTGGTATTGCACGGCCGTTTCGTAGACCGCCAGCATCTCGGCCGAGAGACGCTGCTTCAGCGCATGCGCACCAAAGGCGCCCAAGGCGACGGCAAAAAATCCGCTGATAGCAGCGAGTGCAAGAAAGAGTTGAACCATGGTTCTGTTACCCTTGGCAATAACGCACAATACAGCATACAGCATACAGCGGCAGCTCCGCCGCAAAAGCCAAGCAGTGTACCAAGCAACGCGAGAGGATTCAGCGACCATGGGCCGGCATAAACGCAACTCTGCCAGCAAATCGAGCCCCCACCTCGGCACGATCCGTATTATTGCCGGACAGTGGCGCGGCCGAAAACTGCAGTTCCCGGCGACCGAAGGGTTGCGACCAACGGGCGATCGTCTGCGTGAAACCCTGTTTAACTGGCTGACTCCACACATCGAAGGCGCCCACTGTCTCGACGCTTTCGCCGGCAGCGGCGCTTTGGGTCTTGAAGCTTTGTCGCGCGGCGCGGCAAGCTGCCATTTTATCGACAACCAGAGCCAGGCCATTGCCGCACTCACTGACAATCTCGCGCGTCTGGAGTGTAGTCATGCCACGGTGATAACGGCATCGGTCAACGACTGGTTGCGCGCCTGCGAGCAGTCGTTCGATATTGTCTTTATTGACCCACCGTTCAACTCGGAACTCTACCAACCCATCCTCACAACGCTCACAGCATCGTCCGTCTTGCGCGACAACGCGCTGCTCTATGTGGAATCGGACAAGAAAACGCCACCGGAGATTCCCGCAGCATTCTCAGTATTAAAAGATAAAACTGCCGGTCACACTCGCTACCAGCTCTGGCAGAAAAACGCATCTGACCGGTAATAGTTCACTTGCGACCCTCGTCGCCAATCCGTGACAATGCCCCGAACTCTAATGGACCGTTTCAATGCGCCTGACACCCCCGTTAAGGCCCATAAAATGGTGTGTCCGGTGCCTGCTGGTACTGGCAGTCAGTACACCGGCAGTTGCTGTGGCCGATTGCACAATTTCAACACTGTTTCCCGAGCGGGCTTGCCTGCAGGGTGCGCAAAGCCTTGTGCTCGCGCAGCGCCCGCCACGGCTTGCCTCTACCCATACCCGCGATATCCCCATCGCCCCAGCCATGACGGAAGACGCTTATCTAGCCGTTAACGCGGGCTTTGTCGGCCTGTTTAACCGCTTCAAGGAAACCTTGCGCTACGGCATGGAATACCGCTGGAAGTCACTTTCAGCCCTGAAAATCCGGCCTGCTGCGGGTCTGATCATGGCGGAAAACGATGCCAGCTATCTGTTTATCGGAATGCGCAGGGACTTCAATCTGTCACCAAACTGGGTGCTGACGGGTAGTTTTGATGCCGGCTATTTCGAAGAACGCGACGAACTGAATCTGGGGCTCGAACTGGAATTCCGCACAGGACTGGAGCTCGCGTATCAGTTCGCTAATCGTTATCGCGCCGGGGTTGCGCTCTACCACCTGTCTAACGGCGGCTTTGGTGAACGCAATCCGGGCACTGAATCGGCCGTGATCAACTTGACCATTCCAATCCAGTAACCCAGCGAACGAAAAATTATTTAGCGCTAACCTTTTTCAGGAACACATCAAACTGCGCCTGCATGTCGGCATCCAGCTGCTGACAAATAGGATCAGCTGCCAGCCGTTCATCCCAGGCTTGCAAAGCACTTTGGCCTTCCAGCAAATCCCACTTCAGCACGGAACCGGCCGCCATCTTGGCCACTCCGAGGGAATAGCGTAAAACGATATCCGCCAGAGTTTGCTGCTCCCCCAACACAAAGGGTGAGAACGAGGCCAGCGCATTGATCGCACGCAGACCTTTTTCCAGCGTTGTTCGCACTTCCTGTTTTACCTCCTCCGCGACTGGCGCTCCGGCTAGCAGCGCAGGCAGCAAGCGTCGCGCCGACAATTCAATATAGAGCTCCGACACTTTCATCAATTCCCGCGCTTTTGCCTGTCTCCAATGCCCTTCGGGCAGCATCGGTCGCTCGGGATAGGCGGCCTCAAGATAGTCCAGAATCACGCTGGTTTCGCACAGAAAGCCGTGTTCAGTTTCAATACAGGGCACCTTGCCCATCGGGCTTATCGCCAGAAACTCCGGCGTCTGATCGGGAAATACAGTCACTTCTTCAAACGCAATACCCTTTTCCAGCAGTACGTGTTTGACCATATTAAAATAATCACTGACAGCAAATCCGTAGAGCTTTAGCATAAGTGTCTCCTATGGGTGGGCGCTCTATGCTACGCCACGCAGCTCAGCGAGACGACTCCCCTGGCTGCAGATAGCCGGCGCAATCCTGCACAACCGACAACGATCAAGGAACGTGCTCGTGACCAAACTGGAATTCTTTTTTGACTGCACCTCGCCGTGGACATACTTGGCTTTTACTGGCGTGATTCCTTTGGCAGACAGGTATCCGGTGGATTTACAGTGGCGCCCCATTCTGGTTGGCGGTGTCTTTAACGCCGTCAATCAGGGGGTGTATCAGGCGCGGGAATCGATGTTCAGCAACGAGCGCCGCGTTACTCACTACATGAAAGATCTGGCAGATTGGGCCCATTACTACGGCCTCAAAATCGGCTGGCCCGAGATGCATCCAGCAAATGCGGTGAAAATTATGCGCGGTTGCTTTGTCGCCGAAGAGGCCGACCTGCTTATCCCCTACGCCAAACGGTGTTTTGAAACTTACTGGGGCGAAGGCCGCGACGTTAGTCAGGATGATGTGGTTCGCGATATCGTCCATGCGACAGGGCTGGATGCCGATGAATTTTTCGACAAGATCAACCAACAGAACTACAAGGACAGGCTTCGCGCCAACACCGAAGCGTTGATTGAGCGCGGCGGCTACGGTTCACCCACCCTGTTTATCAACGACACCGATATGTACTTCGGCAATGATCGTCTACCGTTGGTAGAACATCGACTGAAACAACTGGCGTCAGCTTGATATCAGCGGGGCTCAGCTGAGCCCCAGAATCACCTCGATCTCGACTTTAGCGCCCTTGGGTAGCGCAGCCACCTGCACGCAGGCCCGAGCCGGATAAGGCTCGCCGAAATGCCGGGTCATGACCTCGTTCACTGCCACGAAATCGTTCAGATCAGTCAGGGAGATGTTCACTTTCAGGGCATCATCCAGGGTGCCACCGGCTGCAGCGGCTACCGCGCTAAGGTTTTTAAAAACCTGTTCGGCCTGCTCAGCAGCGGTTTCACCCACCATCGTCATGGTTTGCGGATCCAGTGGAATCTGGCCCGACAGAAAGGCTATGTTCCCAAAGGTGACCGCCTGAGAGTAGGGGCCGATGGCCTGAGGGGCGCGGTCAGTGGATACAATCGCTTTTTCAGTCATTTTGTTGCCTCACATCAGATAGATAAGCCGGCATGGTAAATCAAAGCCAGCGCCGCGCCCACTCCCGCAACTTGACCCTATGGCACATTTTCGCCAGACTGCGTCGCTTGCAAAAATATAACTACCCCGGCGACTGGCTTTGTTTTTGCTTTTCTTAAGCACGATGCGAGAGATGGCATAAAGTCCCAATAATACGAGCTCGCGGGGCGGCCATTGGCCGACATCAAAGGAGTGTTGTGTCTTATGAAGAAGTGGGTACCCGGTATCATCCTGTCAATCAGCAGCACGCTGGCGTCAGCCAGTGACTGCGCAGATCCTGTTCGTGAACTGGTTCACGTTCATGCCCGGCAAAGCAACGGCGTCTATGCGTTGACCGCCGACCAGAAGTTGATGCTGTTTTACAAGGCGCCGCTGCAAGCACAAAGCTTTCAGGCAACCCTGAACGGCGAGGATATCAGCAACCATTTCTCTCCCGGCGAGAGCAAATTTGGCGAAGTGCTGGCGCTGGATCTGAAACAGGGTGAAAACCTGCTGGAGCTGAGCGGCGTTGTGCGAGACGGCGACTGCGCAGAGCCTACCGAGCAGCGCATCCGGCTGCTCAGCGAAGTGAAAAACGCGGCAGAAAAAAATCAGGTGGCGAGCATCGACGCAGACTCAGTGCGTTAATGGCGAACGCGGGTCACTCTCAAGGTCGCGGGGATGTGCCGAATACGACGCATGATATTGGCCAGGTGAACCCGCGATTTCACCCCGATCAACAGATGCACGATAGTGACTTTCGGCGTGTCGTCCTCGACGCTGATCTTCTCGATGCTGGCGTCGGCGCCATTCACCCGGGTTGCCAGCACGGCGATAATACCGCGCTGCTTGCTGAGCTCGACCTTCAGCTCAACCGTAAAATCATTTTCAGTGTCGTCCGCCCAGGA
>JBFKXO010000042.1:0-11645 GCA_041638115.1 Litorivivens sp.
GTAGTCCATGACGATTTACGATTCTCAGGGGTCTTCTCACTCGGCCTCGATGTATTACGTAAAAGACGCGGCGCCGAACAGCTGGAGTCAATATCTCTACATTGACGGAACTGCTGTGGGGGGCGCAAACAACCTGACCTTTGACGGCGCTGGCGTGTTGCAAACACCGGCTAGCGGTCAGATCACCTATGCCGCCTATACGCCATCCAATGGCGCCAACGACATCAACCTGACGGCTGACTTTGGCAACTCGACTCAGTTCGGGACCGATTTTGTGGTGAACAGCCTGTCTCAGGATGGTTTTGAGTCGGGCATTCTCAGCGGCGTAGAAATCGACGCTAACGGTGTGGTTTCAGCGCGCTATTCCAACCAGGCCTCGGAGCAGTTGGGTAAAGTCGCCGTGACGCTGTTCAACAACCCGCAGGGTTTGCAGCAAATCGGTAACAACACCTGGACGGAGACCTTTACCGCAGGTGCGGGCCGTCTCGGCGAGCCGGGAACGTCCAACTTCGGACTGATTCAGTCGAGCGCACTGGAAAGCTCAAACGTTGACCTTTCCGCCGAGCTGGTGGAGATGGTCACCGCGCAGCGCAACTTCCAGGCGAATGCCCAGGTGATCTCAACGGCTGATCAAATCACCCAAGCCATTTTGAATATCCGCTAAGGCGGAAGTGAGTAAACGCAATGGATAAATTATTGTATTTGGGAATGACCGGTGCCAAGCAGACCTCGCTGGCACAGGCGACCAATGCCAATAATTTGGCAAACGTTTCTACCACCGGGT
Organism: Litorivivens sp.; assembly: GCA_041638115.1. Classification (GTDB taxonomy): domain Bacteria; phylum Pseudomonadota; class Gammaproteobacteria; order Pseudomonadales; family Spongiibacteraceae; genus Litorivivens. Next base: position 785 of record JBFKXO010000042.1, read on the forward strand.
TCCGTGCCGATTTCAACAGTCTGTTCGCTGAACAGATTGCAGGTGCGGGATTACCCACCCGCAGCAACTCGGTGCTGGCCGACAACGGTATCGATACCCGTTCCGGCACTTTGCAACACACTGGCCGCACCCTGGATGTGGCGGTTGGCGGCAAGGGCTGGTTCGCGGTGCAGACCCCGGAAGGGCGAGAAGCTTATACCCGCCGTGGTGATCTGCAGTTGACCTCCAACGGCCAGCTGCTGACCGCTCAGGGGCACAACCTCATGGGTGAGGGCGGCCCCATTGCGATTCCCGAACACAGCAGCCTCAGCATCGGCGGCGACGGCAGTATTTCCATCGTGCCGCTGGGGCAGGGGCCTGATACCCAGATCGTGATTGACCGGATTCGCGTGGTTTCACTCGATGAATCTCAACTGGTGAAAGGCGAAGACGGACTTATTCGGCAACGCAACGGCGCCGAAGGTGTCACCGACGGGAGTCTGAAGGTGGTATCCGGCGCGCTCGAATCGTCCAACGTCAATGCGGTTGATGCCATGGTGCGAATGATTCACCTGGCACGACGCTACGAGATGGACGTGAAATTAATGAGCACAGCGGGCGAGATGGCTGATGCCGGCGCCAGCCTGATGCGCATGGGTTAATAGAGGAGAATTATTGTGAATCCATCACTCTGGGTCGCAAAAACCGGTCTTGATGCACAGCAGACACGGATGCAGGTGGTGAGCCATAACCTCGCCAACGCCAACACGGTCGGTTTTAAAAAGGGGCGCGCATCCTTTGAGGACCTGCTGTATCAGAACGTCAAGCAAGTGGGCAGTCAGACTTCCCAACAAACCCGCTCGGCCACCGGTCTACACCTTGGTACCGGTGTCAGAGTGGTGTCGACCGAGAAAATCTTCAGTCAGGGCAGTGTATCCCAGACTGGGAACTCACTGGATATGGCGATCGACGGTCGCGGTTTTTTCCATATTACGCTGCCCGACGGCACACCGGCCTATACCCGGACCGGCGAATTCCAGCTGGACGATCAGGGGCAGGTGGTAACGCCCGCTGGCCATGTCGTTGAACCCGGCATTACCGTTCCCCAGGGCGCGCAGGCAATCGCTATTGGTTCTGACGGCACCGTCACCGCCCAGCTATCCGGCGGCAGCGCCCCGGTGCAGATCGGCACCTTTCAGCTAGTGGATTTTGTAAACCCGGAAGGTCTTGAGCCGATGGGTGAAAACCTCTATCTGGAATCGGCTTCCAGCGGTACTGCGACCACGGGCACACCGGGCCTGAGCGGTATGGGTACCATCATGCAGGGAGCTCTGGAAACGTCCAACGTGAACGTGGTGGAAGAGCTGGTGAACATGATTGAAACCCAGCGCGCTTACGAGATGAACTCAAAGGCAATTTCCACCAGCGATCAAATGATGCAGTACCTGAACAATAACCTGTAGGAGAGCCGGCTGATGCACCGTGTCATCGCGATCTTTGCGGCGCTGCTGCTCGCGGCCTGCAGTAGCGCACCTGAAAAAGAGCCGATCGCTGACAATGCCGAGATCATGGGCGGCGTTAAGCAGCGTGGCGCCGAAAGTCAGGGCTCCATTTACATGCCGTCTCGGGGTTTGAGCCTTTTTCTCGATCGCCGCGCGCGCCAGATCGGCGACTCGATTACCGTCACCTTGCTGGAACAGACCGATGCCTCCAAACAGTCCAGTACCTCGACCGCCAAAGAGCAGTCCAATTCCGTTCCTGGCGTGACCCTGTTTGGTCGAGGTGTGACCAAAGACGGCATTCCGATTTTGGAAACCTCCATCGAAGCCGATCAGGAGTTTGCCGGGCAGGGCTCGTCGTCCCAGAGCAACAGCCTGACTGGCAGCGTTACGGTCACCGTGGCTGAAGTACTGCCGAACGGCAATCTGCTGGTGCGCGGCGAGAAGTGGGTCACCATCAATCAAGGTGAAGAGTTTATCCGAGTGACCGGTGTGGTTCGCCCGGAAGATATTGGCGCCGACAACTCGGTGCCCTCATTCAAACTCGCGGATGCCCGCATTACCTACAGTGGCAAAGGCGCAATCGCTGATGCCAATCGCATGGGCTGGCTGGGCCGTTTTTTCCAGTCCGTTCTGTCACCGTTCTAGGGTGTGAAAACCATGAAAAAACCACTGCTCATCGTACTGTTCAGCCTGCTCTTTTCAGCGGAAGCCTTTGCTGAGCGGGTCAAGGATCTGGTGGATGTCGCCGGTGTTCGAACCAACCAGTTGGTGGGTTACGGTTTGGTCGTGGGCCTGAATGGAACTGGCGATCAAACCAGTCAGGCGCCGTTTACCATTCAGAGCATCAAAAATATGTTGTCAAACTTTGGTGTGCGGGTGCCGGACAACGTGAATCCGCAGCTAAAAAACGTCGCGGCGGTTTCGCTGCACGCCTCGTTGCCGCCTTTCGCCAAGCCCGGTCAGGCCATTGATGTTACGGTTTCCTCCATCGGCAATGCCGCCAGTTTGCGCGGCGGCAGCCTGCTAATGGCGCCGCTGATGGGCGCCGATGGTCAAGTATATGCTATGGCGCAGGGCAGTCTGCTGGTTGGTGGCCTCGGGGTTCAGGGCCAGGATGGTTCCAGGGTTTCCGTCAATATCCCCAGTGCGGGACGCATTCCTAACGGAGCTACTGTGGAGCGGGCAGCACCCAGCAGCATGACAGCCGACGGTACCATCTGGCTGAACCTGAAGATCCCCGACTTCACGACCGCACACCGGCTGGCCGAACAGATCAATCAGGCTTATGGCCCGATGGCGGCTGAAGCCATCGATGCAACCTCTGTTCGTGTGGCTGGCCCGAAACAGAAATCCCAGTACGTCACCTTTATTGCGATGCTGGAAAATCTGGAAGTCACGCCCGGTGAAGCACCGGCTCGCGTTGTCGTAAACTCGCGCTCCGGAACGGTGGTCATTGGCGGCAACGTGCGGGTAATGCCCGCTGCTGTCAGCCACGGCTCGCTGACCGTTTCGATTGCCGAGGGCGCAACGGTTAGTCAGCCCGGAGCATTCTCGGCTGGAGAAACTGTGGTTATCCCTGATTCCGGGATTGAGGTCGACCAGGCAGAATCGAGAATGTTTCTGCTGGAGACAGGCGTAACTTTGGAAGAAATCGTCAAAGCGATTAACAACGTGGGGGCGGCTCCGGGCGATTTGGTGGCCATTCTCGAAGCGTTGAGCCAGGCCGGTGCCCTGCGCGCTGAGTTGGTAGTGATCTAATGGATGTCGGCACCCAGCACTTTAGCTACCACGATTTCGGTGGTTTCGCCGAGATGCGCCGTGAAGCACAAAACCCGGAAGGCGAGGGCGCCAAAGCCGCAGCGAAACAATTTGAATCCCTGTTTGTGCAGATGATGCTGAAGGAAATGCGCGATTCATTACCCGAAGGTGGTCTGTTTAACGATCAGTCGCTGCGTTTCTACCAGGACATGATGGATAAGGAATTGTCACAGTCACTGGTGGCGGGTGAGGGCATTGGTCTTGCGAAAATTATCGAGCGGCAGCTGACTTTTACCCCGGAAGCGGATGCCCTGCGAGCTTCATTGAACGATAAGCCTAAAGGTACCGATGATGCCGGCTGAAACCGACAAGGAGATCCGTCATGGCTGATATGATGAATTCGGCATTGTCAGCCATTGTCAGCTACCAGCGGGCATTGGCGACGACCAGTCACAACATTGCCAATGTGAATACCGAGGGTTACAGCCGGCAAAGTGTTTCGCTCGGCACCAACATTCCGCAGAATTTCGGCTTTGGTGCGATTGGCAGCGGCGTCGGTGTCAGGACGATTGAGCGTCAGTTCGACCAGTTTGTAGTGGATCAGATGCGCAACTCCAGCAGTGCCTATCATCAGGCACAGGTGTACACCGATCTCGCCGCACAGGTGGATCGTCTGCTGTCTGACCCAGACAGTGGTGTGTCGTCGGCGCTGTCGGAGTTTTTCAACTCGCTGCAACAACTCTCGGATGACCCAAGCTCAATCCCGGCACGGCAGGGTGTTCTGGCGGAAGCGGATAACCTTACCAGCCGATTTGCCTCCGTGTCCGGGCAGTTCACCGGCATCAGCCAGGAAATCAACACGCGTCTGCGCTCATCGGTACAGGAAATCAACGGACTGGCATCGCAAATTGCCGAATTAAATGAATCCATAACCCGCGCCCGTGCGCAAACCGCAGGCAATGAGCCAAATGATCTGTTGGATCAGCGCGATCAGGCACTGTTTGAGCTGTCGAGCTTTATGGACATTAAAGTCGTCAAGCAAGACGGCGATACGGTCAATGTATTTACCAGCACCGGTGAATCCATCGTACTGAATAATCGCAGTATGGCGCTGGGTGTTACGAGTAATGAATTTCAACCGACGCGGCTTGAAGTGACGCTCGAAAGTGACAGTGGTACTCGTGAAATCAGTAGTTTGATTCGTGGCGGCAGTCTCGGCGGAGCACTGAACTTTCGTGAAGAGCTGATGGACCCCGCGCTGGCTCAGCTTGGGCGTATGAGTTATGGCCTGGCGGAGGCGGCCAACGCGCAACACAGCGCCGGCATGACGCTTAATGGCAATCTAGGCGGCGAGCTGTTCTCCGTGGCGGCTCCAGAGGGCGTTGCATCGCGCAATAATAGTGGTGGTGCACTGGTTAGTGTCGCTATTGCCGATACCAGCCAATTAAGTACCGACAATTACTTGCTGCAATACAATGGCTCGTCGTACCAGCTTTTTAATGCCCGCACCGGTTCTGCAGAACCCACGACCGGCACGGGCACGACAGCTGATCCACTGTTGGCTGCCGGGATGAGTATTTCCCTGAGTACCACTCCGGCAACAGGCGACCGCTTTCTCATCCAGCCCACAGCGAAAATGAGTGGTAGCCTGGAGCTTGCCATCAGTCGCCCTGAAGACCTTGCGGCTGCCGCGGCGACAAGGGTTAGCGCGGCGAGCAACAATCGCGGTGATGCAGCACTGGTGACAAGCTCGGTTATCGACCCAAGCGATCCCCAGTTGCTGAATACGGCAACGCTCGAATTTCTCAGCCCGACAACCTATCAAATTAACGGTGCGGGCAGCTTCACCTATACACCCGGCACCGCCATTGATATCAACGGCAGTCGCATAACTCTCGAAGGCACACCCGTCGCCGGCGATCGATTCACGTTGTCCTCCAATAATGGCGGGGTAGGTGACAATCGCAATGCGCTGGCATTGGCGGGCTTGCAAGATCGTGGATTGTTTGACGGCGGCAATACCTCCGTGATGGAGTCGGCGACGACGCTGTTGGGGGAGATTGCGGTCGCCACCCGTGCGTCGTCGGTACAAGCCTCCTCGCAATTGTCTCTGTTGGAACAGAACGTGGCCCGGCGAGAATCTGTTTCCGGGGTCAACCTGGAAGAAGAAGCGGCCAATATGCTGCGTTTTCAGCAAGCCTATCAGGCCGCAGCCCAGGCTGTGAGCACGTCGAATTCCCTGTTTCAGACATTGATCAACGCCTTCCGATAGTGAGATGACGATGAGAATTTCATCCAACCAGCTATTCCAGCAAGGTCTGAGCGCCATGATCGACAAACAGTCGACCTTGAGCCGCACCCAGCTGGAAATCAGCAGTGGTCAGCGCATCGCAACCGCATCTGATGATCCCGTGGCTGCTGTGCGCGCTGCAGGTCTGGATGCGGCCATCGCGCGGGGCGAGCAGTACGTTAAAAACGCGGGCTTTGCTCGCACCCGGTTGGCAGCGGAAGAAAGCGCAGTCGATAACGCCATCAATGTCTTGCAGCGTCTGCGCGATCTGACCTTACAGGCCAACAATGCCAGTCAGAGCAACGAATCTCGAGCGGCGCTTGGGCGCGAAGTGCGTGAGCAGCTGGACAACCTGCTGGGTATCGCCAATACAGCGATCGGCGACGGCAATTACCTGTTTTCCGGTTATCAGGAAAAGATTCAGCCATTCACCTTCAGCAACGGCGTCTTGACTTATCACGGTGACGATGGTCGCCGCGATATTCAGTTGGGGCCGGGTCGCAGTGTGGTGGATGCCGATCCGGGGTCACAGGTGTTTGCCGGTATCCCGAAAGGGAATGGAGATTTTGAAGCGCTGGCCAATTCGGGGAATACGGGATCGGCTGTCATCAGCGTCGGCTCAGTGGTTGATAACAGCGCCTGGGATGAACGCAGCTACGAGATTGTTTTCACCAGTGCCACGGATTATGACATTGTTGATGATACGTCGACGACCGTTTCCAGTGGCACCTACAATCAGGGCGACACCATCGCATTGGCCGGTGTGACGGTCAGACTGAATGGTCTGGCCGCCGCTGGCGATCGTTTTACGATTCAAGCGAGCGAGCGCAGTGATGTGATGTCGATCGTCGAGCAGCTGGCCCAGACGCTGGAAACCAAAACCAGTACGGCAAGTGAACGTGCCGCGCAGGATAACGGTTTAAATGTGGCGCTTAGCGATATCAGCCGGGCAATTGATCACCTGGTGGAAGTACAGACCAGTATCGGCACACGCTTGAATGTGGTCGACCAGGAAGAAAATCTCAATGAGAACGTGAATGTGCAATTGCAGAGCACGCTGTCCGGCATTCGCGACGTGGATATTGTTGAAGCCGCGACGCGCTTTAATCAGACGCTGATAAGCCTGCAGGCTGCCCAGCAGGCGTTTGCCAGAGTGCAGCAGCTGTCGTTGTTTAATGTGCTGTAATGGTTTAGTTAATCCTATCGTCATTGCGCCATCAGATTGGCTGCCAGGCTGATCGAGGTTGCTTCACTTCGTTCGCAATGACGCTCCACCAAGCTCGCCAACTACGTACATTCACCTATAAAAAAACGATAAAGATCCGCAAAAACGCGCCGATAAAATGAGTGAAAGCGCGACAAGGCCTGCATGGCTGATGTCCCGAAACGAGCAATACGCTTACTCATTGAAGGAGTACAACCATGTCTCTGGTTATCAATACAAACGTTGCCTCACTGAACGCTCAGCGTAACGTCGATCGTTCCCAGTCGGATCTCAATACGGCCTTGCAACGCCTGTCCACCGGTCTTCGCATTAACAGTGCGAAGGACGATGCTGCGGGCCTGGCTATTGCTACCCGATTCACCACTCAAATCAACGGCCTGAACCAGGCAGTTCGAAATGCCAACGACGGTATTTCACTGGCGCAGACCGGGGAAGCCGCGCTAGACGAAATTACCAACAACCTGCAGCGTATCCGCGAATTGGCGGTACAGTCTGCCAACGCCACCAATTCGGACTCTGACCGCGAAGCGCTGGATCTTGAAGTTCAACAGCGCCTGGCCGAGATTGACCGGATTGCCGGTCAGACCTCGTTTAACGGTCGCAAGATCCTTGATGGCTCTTTTGGCAGTGCCGCGTTTCAAGTCGGTGCGAATGTGGGCGAAACCATCAGCCTTGACCTGCAGACCAGTGCACGCACAGATTCTCTCGGCGCTGTAGCTTCAGAAGTGTCTGCTGATTTGACCACTGATCTTGCCGGCGCGGCAGCGACTTCAGGGTCGGGTAGCTTTGATGCATCAACGCTTTTGGCTGATTTCAGCTCCGAAACGGTAAGCTTCGATGTAACAGACGGTACTAACACGACTGTCGATGTCACGCTCAGTGCAGATTACTCAGGCGCTGGCGGTATTGATACGCTCGTTAGTGATCTCAATACAGCCTTGTCTGGTGATGGTTTTACCGTAACGAACACTGGGAACACTGTCACTATTACGAGCGGAGAAACGGGCACCGGCACTACGGTATCGGTTGCAAACTTTGATGCTGACCAGGATGGAAACAGCACTGATTCAGCAGTCACGGCTTTCCCTGCAGTCACGGGTACTGATGGCACAGACACAGAAGCGGCTGGCGTAGCCCTGGTTGGCGATTTGAGCATTACCGTCGGCGATGGCAGCGCTATCACTTTCTCCGATGCGGCCTCCTACAGCAGCGTGCAGGAGATCGTGGATGTGCTGAATGCGGGCCTGGCCGGTAACGGTTCCGCCGAAGATAATGGTGACGGCACCTTCACCATCTTTGCTCAAGAGGACATTGTCTTCGCTGGCGCTGATGCCACCACACTGGGTTTGACAGATGCAACTGTCGCGGGTGATCTCACAGCGACAAATGTAACCAGTGTGGCGGCGTCCAATACCGCGATTCGCAGTATTGACTCAGCGCTGACCACCATCAGCGACCAACGCAGTAACTTCGGCGCGATCCAAAACCGCTTTGAGTCTACCATCACCAACCTGCAAACCATCTCCGAAAATCTGTCTGCCTCGCGCAGCCGGATCCAGGATGCAGACTTTGCCGCCGAGACCGCCAAGCTAACGCGAGCGCAGATTCTGCAGCAGGCGGGTATTTCCATCCTGGCGCAGGCTAATGCGGCCCCGCAAAGTGTGCTGGCCTTGCTGCAGTAAGCCGCTAATGCGGCAGGGAGCCCCATCGATTGATCGGGACTTCCACACATCGAAGGGGGGATGGCCGCAGGTCATGCCCCTTTTCGCGTGTCTAATGGGGATTGCTAACCGTTACAAAACGTTGCGCATGGCCCAATAGTTGAACCATCGCCGAGTAGTGTGCGAGGTGATATATGGATATCAGCGTTAACAAAACGATACCGTCACTGGCTCCAGCGCCAAACAACGGCAAGAGTTTGCCGGTCGCAGAAGAGACTCAGGCCACGTTGTTGCCGATTCAAGCAGATCTACCGGAGAAAGTACCGCCGGAAGAGATTGATCGTGAGCCACCCAGATTATCGGAAGAAACCCTGGAAAAGCTGAATGAGGTGCTGCGCGAGCGAGCACGCGAACTGGAGTTTTCAGTGGACGACAGCAGCGGACGCACGATTGTACGGGTTATCCACAGCGAAAGCGGCGAAGTAATACGTCAACTGCCCCCGGAGGTGGTACTGCGGTTTGCTGAAGCGTTTACCAAAGGCACCGCAAGTCTGGTTGAGGATTTCGCTTAGCTGGTGCGAATTTTGCAGAACGAAAGTAGGGTAAAGCAAAAATTAGCGAGTAATGGCGCAAGCGTATTTTACGCGGGAGACGACAGACGGTGGCACAAATCATATCCAGCGGTATCGGATCGGGACTCGACATCAGTTCACTGGTCAGCCAGCTGGTCAAGGCCGAGCGGGCACCACAGGACAACCGCCTCAACAGCAACGAAATCCGCGCCCAGTCCCGTCTTTCGGCTCTTGGCACCCTCAAAGGTAGCCTCAGCAGCTTTCAGTCTGCACTGGACAAATTGCAGGAAGCGGGCACGTTTCAGAAGCGTACCGTTAGCACGTCGAACAAGGACCTCTTTAAAGTCACCGCTGACAGCGACGCTGCCGTCGGAAGCTTCAGTATCCAGGCGGAGGCACTGGCCAGTCGCCACAAGCTGGCGTCAGCAGCCTATGCTAGTGATGATACATCGGTGGGAACCGGCACCCTGACATTGACCGTGAATGGCGAGAGCTTTTCGGTGGAAGTCGCGGCCGGCAACGATTCGCTGACCGCCATCCGAGACGCCATCAACAATGCTGAAGACAATGTCGGGGTCAATGCGGCCATTATTCGCGATCAGGACGGCAGTCATCTGGTTTTTACCGCGGATGACACCGGTGCAGACAATGCGATTACCGTTGCCGCGACGGTAGACGGCGCTGATACCGGCGACCTGACGCAACTCGATTATGACCTCAACGGCGCACCAGAAAACAACAACCTGGAACAAAAGCAGGCTGCGGCGGATGCCGAGCTGATCATCGATGGTTTCACCGCAAAAAGCGCCAACAACATCTTTGATAGTGTGATCGACGGTGTGTCGATTACCTTGAAAGGCGCCGACCCGGGTAATGCCGAAACGCTCGACGTAACACTCGATAAGACGTCAGTAAAAAATTCCATCAACCAGTTTGTCTCTGCCTACAACTCGCTGCGTACCAACCTGAATACACTGACAGCCTACGATCCGGAAACCGGAAAGGCGGGGCTATTGCAGGGCGATTCCTCGGTTGCGCGGCTGACGAGTCAATTGCGGACAGCCCTGGCGGAATCCATCAGTGGCGCCAACGCATCCCTCGATACCTTGGCCGAGGTAGGTATAACTACGAACTTCGAGACGGGGACACTGCAGGTCGATAGCGATAAACTGGACGAGCTGGTCGACTCCAATTTCGACGACTTTGCGAATCTATTTGCCGGCGGTAGCGGTATAGCGGCCCGACTGGACTCAATCGCCGACGTGTACACCCGGTTTGAGGGTATTCTGGATACCCGGACATCGGGTCTCAAACAGCAAATTGATCGCATCTCGGATCAGCGACTGGCATTGGATCAGCGGATTGCCTCGGTAGAAGCGCGCTATCTGCAGCAATTTACAGCGCTGGATTCGCTACTGGGTGAATTGAATCAGACCAGCAGCTTTCTCACCAGCCAACTGGCGAATTTGCCCGGCTTTACTCGTGATAAGAAATAGATAAAGTTATTCCGCGCGTTGCCGATATTGTCATTAGTTGACGGACATAACGCAGCCATCGCGACAGGAGAGCACCATGACATATTCCGCCGGTAATGCCATGCAGGCCTACAACACTGTAAACACACGTAGCCGCGTCGAAGCGGCCAACCCGCATCGGCTTATCAGTTTACTATTGGACGGTGCCCTGGAAAAAATTGCGGTCGCCAAGGGAAATATTCAGCGTGAGGAAGTAGCCCGTAAAGCACAGGCAATAGGTCGTGCCATATCGATCATTGAAGGCTTGCGTATGAGTCTGGATCACACAGTTAAAAATGAGCTAACCGATAATCTGGATGAGTTGTACAGCTATATGGAACGACGTTTGCTTTATGCAAA
>JBFKXO010000043.1:0-11584 GCA_041638115.1 Litorivivens sp.
CAAATTCACCAATAAGTGATTGATCTTGCGCGCTAAAATTCACAACCCGGTTGTTCTCGGTACGGCCCTGCAGCTGGCCTGGATCTTTTTTGGAGATGCCCGTCACGAGCACGGTCTGGGTGGTTCCGACCATGTTCTGGCTGATTTCCTGGGCCTTTTGGACAATGCGTTGCTGGAGGATCTGCAAGCGCTGTTTCTTCACGGTTTCCGGGGTATCGTCATCCAGTTGCGAGGCGGGTGTGCCCGGGCGCGCGCTGTAGATAAAGCTGAATGAGGTATCAAAACCGATATCGGCAATCAGCTGCATGGTCTGACTGAAGTCGTCTTCTGTCTCGCCGGGGAAGCCGATGATGAAGTCGGAGGATAGGCTGATATCGGGTCTGATTTCGCGCAGTTTCGCGATTTTGGCGCGATATTCGTCTGCGGTGTGGCCGCGCTTCATGGCCGCCAGGATGCGATCTGAACCGCTTTGGACTGGCAGGTGAAGGTGGTTCACCAGCTGTGGAATGTGGCGATAGGCCTCGATAAGGGCATCGGAAAACTCAACTGGGTGAGAGGTGGTATAGCGAATCCGTTCGATGCCGGGAATGGCGGCGACAAAGCCCAGCAGCTCGGCAAAATCCACAATATCGCCATCGGAAGTTTCACCGCGGTAGGCATTCACGTTTTGCCCCAGCAGGTTCACTTCGCGCACGCCGCGGTCCGCCAGCGACTCCACTTCCGCTATCACCTGTTCCAGTGGGCGGCTCACTTCTTCGCCACGGGTATAGGGAACCACGCAGAAGGTGCAGTACTTGGAGCAGCCTTCCATGATGGAGACGAAGGCGCTCGGGCCGTCCACGGAAGGCTCTGGCAGGCGGTCAAATTTCTCAATTTCCGGGAAGGTAACGTCGACCACGATAGGGCCATCGGGCTTGCGGCTTTTCAGCATGTCGGGCACGCGATGTAGGGTTTGCGGGCCAAAAATCACATCCACATAGGGCGCGCGCTGACCGATATCCGAGCCCTCCTGGCTGGCCACGCAGCCGCCAACACCAATCACGAGATTGGGGTTTTTATCCTTGAGTTGTTTCCAGCGACCGAGTTGGTGAAAGACCTTTTCCTGGGCTTTTTCTCTTATAGAACAAGTGTTTAGTAGCAGTACGTCCGCTTCTTCGGGGTTGTCCGTTGGCTCCAGCCCGTGCGAAACCCCCAGCAGGTCTTGAATACGCGCGGAATCGTACTCATTCATCTGGCAGCCGTGAGTTTTGATGTAAAGCTTTTTCGGTGCGTTGGCCATGGTTGCGGGCACTTGTTTTACGGGCACTAGGAGGCTCGATGCTGTCTGAAAAATGGGCGGTCATTATACAGAGCCGGACGGGCGACCCCCAAGCATCATTGCTGTTTTTTTGCGCGCCAAATGCACAAATGTGCTACTATCGCCGCCCTTTTTTCGATCCTGCAGGTTGCTGGTGCGCGAATGAGTAAAACGCCCATCTACAAAGTTATTTTCTATAACCAGAATCAGGTTTATGAGCTGTACGCCAAGGCCATTTACCAAAGCGAGATGTACGGCTTTCTGGAAGTGGAAGAGTTTGTGTTCGGCGAGCCGGGACAGATGATCGTGAACCCGGGTGAAGAAAAGCTCAAGAACGAGTTCGCTCAGGTGACCCGCTCCTATGTTCCGATGCATTCCATTATTCGTATCGACGAAGTGGAGAAGGAAGGCGTTGGCAAGATCCACGAATTGCCGTCAAGCAGCGGCAAGGTGGCGAACTTTCCTGTCATGCCTCAGCGGCCCGGCTCGATTACCGGTGGTGATGCGGGCGAGTAAGTGAAGTGATTGCGCCAACCCGGTAACGCGGGGCTGGCGCTAGAGGTTTTACGCGGCTTCAAGCCACTTGCGAACGGTTGCCAGTTTTACGCAGGTAACGAAAACCTCCGTGGCTGCTTCGATTTCGGCAACGCTCGGTACGCTGGGTGCGATGCGAATGTTGCTGTCATTCGGATCTTTACCGTACGGGAAGGTCGCGCCAGCGGGGGTCAGTTTGACGCCCGCATCGGCAGCCATGGCTACGACCTTGGTGGCCAGGCCGGGCAGGGTGTCGAAAGAGATGAAATACCCTCCCTGCGGCGTAATCCACTCACCGGCGCCGGTGCCGGCTAATCCGCTTTCCAGACCCTTCAATACCGCATCAAAGCGCGGACGCAACAGCTCCGCGTGTTGATCCATGTGTTGCAGCAGGTCGTCGTAGGATTTGAAAAACACCACATGCCGCAATTGATTGATCTTGTCGGGGCCGATCTGGGTCATGCCGAGCTGCTTGCTGAATGTGCCCAGATTTTTCTCGGACATGCCCATAAAGGCCACGCCGGCGCCTGCAAAGGTGACCTTTGAGGTAGAGCCGAACACATAGACGCTATCTTCCGTGCCCTCGGCGCGACAGGCATCCATGATATTGCCAAGTTGCGGTGCCTTCGCGTCCAGATGGTGAATGGCGTATGCGTTGTCCCAGAAAATGCGGAAGTTGGCGCCGGCGATTTTGCCCAGTTTTGCAAAACGCTTAACGACGGCGTCGCTATACACATGGCCTGTGGGGTTGCTGAAGCGGGGAACGCACCAGATGCCCTTGATCAGGGGGTCGGCTTTGACCAGTCGCTCCACTTCGTCCATGTCGGGGCCGTCTTTCAGTAGGGGGACCGGAATTAATTCAATGCCCAGCGTTTCGGACACGCTGAAATGGCGGTCGTAGCCCGGTACCGGTGCCAGCATTTTGATTTGGCCTTCCTGAGACCAGGAGGAGCCTGCCCCATGAACACCCAAGTGCATGGCAAAGTGGGCGGCAAAATACATCAATGTCAGGCTGCTGTTGCCACCGACAAGGGTTTCTTCGGGTTTGACGCCAATGACCTGAGAAAACAGCTTGCGGGCTTCCGGGATGCCCAGCAATCCGCCGTAATTGCGCAGGCTGGCATCGGTTAGTGCATGTTCGCCGATGTCGCCCAGCAGCCCGTTGGAGAGGTTGAGTTGGTCGGTGCTGGGTTTGCCTCGGGTGAGGTCGAGGTTCAGGCCACGCTGTTTAATGGCCTCATACTGCTCGCTAAGCTCGGCTTCGAGGTTGCGCAATTCCTGAGCATTCATGGTGGCGTGCAAAACTAATCCCCTTTCAATAAGAATCCGTGGCGACTGCCTAAGGCCGGCAATTATACGCGGTTTGCAATCAGAAAAAACGGAAATGCTTGGGATCAGGCGTTTGCTTTTGCCGTGGAGGGTGCTGTGTTGTGGAGCTGCTTGCGCAGTCGTTTCAGGCTCGAAATAAGCTCGGTGCCCTTGGCGCGGTTGTAGTCGATCATGGTCAGGCCGTTGAGTAGGTCGCGCTCAATCTGGTCGCCCAGAAATTCGGTATTGGTGTATCGCAGTTGCTGGTCGTCGCAATGGAGAAACCAGATGATATCGTCGACCAGAGATAGCGCCTGTTGAGTGGCAATGGCATCTTCGCCGTGTTCAAGCCAGATCTCCGCGATGACCCGGTTCCATAGCCCAAACACCAGCTTGTGCAACAACGGTGGCACATCGATGATGTCTTGCAGCTTTTCTTCCAGTCGCGCATTGACTTTGTCCAGATGGCTGCTGGCAACCCTCGGCCGGGTTTGCTGTGCTCGTGATTCCTGTTCGTCGCGCTCGAGGCGGTGCATCTGGTAAGCCAGGTAATCCATTAGCTCCTGGTGCAATCGTCGCAGTAGCGCAGGGTCTCCTTGGTAGCTATTCGAGCCGGCGCCAACGCCGTGTTCTATCGATTGCTTAACATTGAGTAGCATTTGGCGACGCTGGTTGGGGGTGCTGTCCAGCCAGTGCATCACCGTCGCTGTCACTTGGTGAACGAGCTGCTTGGCGGGATGGAGGGCTTGCATAAAGGAACCGCGATCGGCCAGGGCGACACTTTCCACCGTGGGCCGGATACGCGCTGCTAGCGCCCGGAGTGAGCGAGGAACTTCCGCTAAGGTATTTAGTGGCTCAAACAGTTTTCTGACGTCTTCCAGTAGCTCCTCGTCGCTGAATTGCTTCAGGCGCAGATCATCGTGCGGATGAAACCAGCGGTCGCGCAAGGCGCGTGCAGCTTCACTCATGCTGTCCAATTCGCCGAGCCTGCTGCGTAACTCATCCAGTCGGTCTACCGTCATGGAGCGCGTGGAGGCGTCAATGGAGGTATCCCGAAGCTTGCCCTCCAGGTGGTGAATCCAGGCTTCGATATTGGTGCGCCGGTCAATCGCTAGGGGCTGCGACTCGGCCATCATCTCGATCAGGCTGATATGAAGCAGGTCGAGGTTGCCGATAAATTCCTTGCGAAACACCTCGCGCGCCATGTCCCGGCCGGCGGGTTCGGGATCAAGCAGGTTAAAAGCGCGTTGAAATAAGGTGGCAAACACTTCTTCGCGCAGGGTCAGGCAAAAGTCGTAGGTTTCTCTATTGCCACGGGCGGCATCCAACAGTGCCTGAAATTCAGCACCGGGCCGTTGCTGCGGAATAACCTTTATCGATGGGTCGTCGCCACTGATCGCTTTGTGCACCAATTGCTTGAACTGTTGGCACACGCGCTGGCGGTTGTTTTCGAGGTATTTATGGTGTTTGAAATAAACGAGAGCCGTGTTGCGCTCGGGTTCGCTCATTGCCCGGTCGAGCAGTTTCTGCGATAGCTCGCCAACACAAAGTGAAATCTGATTTTCCACCCACGATCCCACATGGTGGTGGAAAGCTCCCAGCGATGCATGCCTCTCAGCATTTAGCATAGCCATGTCTCCATGGGTTTGCGCTTTTAAAGATCCCTCGGCGCAATATCGTTTTATTAATCGCCTGATCATACTTTGAGCAAGTTGTTGCTGTAAAGCGACTCGGTCACATTTTGTTATCACTGCTAACTGGCGTGGCCATGGCGATCGGGTGAACGTCTGCGACGATTTCTATCTTATTGAAAGTAAAGAATATAATCTGCTTTCTGCTAGGGTGCTTCTGCCAGCGTGATAGCGCGCACCGGGGCGGGATAGCCTTCAATTGTCAGATTGGCGTTAGATGGATCCAGAAATTCCGCCAGTGAGTGGAATGTCATCCAGTCAGTCCGGCGTTGTTCATTGGCGGTGGTGGGCGTGACATCCACCGTGCGTACGTTGCGAAATCCCGCTTTGCGCAGCCAGAGTTCCAGCGTGCCGGTGCTAGGCAGAAACCACACATTGCCCATGCGACTGTAGCGCCCTTCCGGCACCAGGCTGTAGCCAGTCGGCCCGTCTACGACCAGCGTTTCCAAAATGAGCTCGCCTCCACTGCGCAAGGCGTCGCGCAACTGAATCAGGTGGTCGAGGGGAGAGCGGCGGTGATAGAGAATGCCCATGGAAAAGACACTGTCAAAGGCCTGTAGCTTTTCCGGTAGCTGTTCAATACCTAGCGGTAGCACCCCGACCTGGTGATCCTGTATATAGTGCTGCAGCGCCTGAAACTGAACCACAAACAGCGGGGTGGGCTCGATGCCGACTACCAACTCCGCGCCGGCACCGCGCATGCGCCAGCAGTGATAGCCGCTGCCGCAGCCTACATCGAGTACGCGACGGCCACGTAGGTCGGCAATATGCGGCGCCAGCCGCTGCCATTTCCAGTCGGACCGCCATTCGGTATCGATAAAGGTGTCGAATACCTGGAAGGGGCCCTTGCGCCAGGGGTGCAGACCACGCAAGGCAGCCTCGAGCTGCTCGCTATGGGGCGCCTCTATGTCGCCGCTGACGGTAACCTTGTCTTGATCCAGCTGAATTTTTTGAGCTGTCAGCTCCGGCAATTGCTTGAGGCAGTCGAGCCAGCGTGGCAGGTCGCCGTAGCGTTTGGGATTGAGGCCGCAGGCTATGTGGTCGTCCAGCAATGGCAACCATGGCGCCAGTGGCGTGTCCTCAAACTGTGCGAGAAAACGATCGAACTTCATGACTTGATGGCGACCAGTGAGGCAAAGTTGAAGCATTGAAACCAGACATCAACGCTGGAAAAACCGGCGTGGCGCAAGCGCTGTTCATGGACGTCGAGTGTTTCCGGTTGCAGTACGTTCTCTAATGCACTGCGCTTTTGCGCAATTTCGAGATCGCTGTAACCGTTAGATTTCTTAAAAGCGTGGTGCAGGTCGGTGTTCAAATCCTGCAGGTGCGGGTCGGCAAAACGGATTTTCTCAGAAAGGACCAGTATGCCGCCGGTCGTCATGCCCGAATAGATTTTCTGCAAGAGGTCGTCGCGGCTAGCCGGTTCCAGAAACTGAAGGGTGAAATTCAAGACGACAACAGAGGCATCCTGGATGGCCACGTCGCGGAGATCCGCGCAGATTGCATCGACAGGTACGGGAGAGTCACCGAGGCGTTCAGTCAGTCGCGACAGCATGGCCTGGGAGTTGTCGACTGCCACTATGCGGCAGTCTCTATCGGTAAGGTACTGGGCCATGGCAAAACTGCTGGCGCCCAGCGAGCAGCCGAGATCGTAGCAGCGCGTACCACGAGTGGCGTAGCGATCGGCGAGCACGCCGGTCATCGCGATAATGGTGCTATAGCCGGGCACGGAGCGTTGGATCATGTCGGGGAATACGGCCGCTACGGTTTCATCAAAGGCGAAGCGGTCGATCGCGGCTCGCGGCGTGGAGTAAATGGTGTCTCGCGGGGTGCTCATGAGCGTTGGTGTTGGCTGTGGTGTTGGCTGTATTGGGCGCGAATGTTACCACACCTTACCGAGACCGGCGGCGCAGCCCTCCCTACCACGCGTAGTGAAGTTGGAAACTGGAGTAGCAATAGCGATAGTCATCGGCTTGGGCGGCAAAGCTGACATCGCCGGTATTTTTGCAGCCCAGCTTTGTCTCGTGTCCAATGGACTGTGAAAACCAGCCGCGTGCCTTGAACTCGGCAAGATAGAGATCCTGGGAAAGTTCGCGGTTGATTTGTTGACTTCCGCCCCCAATCTGCAAAGTCAGAGCGTGCGCCTCATTGAAAATGGTTGTACGCAAAGTGATGAGTGCCAGTGACTCCCGCAGGTGGTCGGGGCTGAAGTAGCCGTCACCGTTAAAGTCTGCGCTGAGCTCCTTGACGCGGATCTCGGCCAGCATCCACTCCAGGGAGCTGATCTCCCAGAGCAATCGGGCGACTTTTCCTGTTCGCTCATTGCCGTCAGAAAAACGCTGACGGAACAGGGCGCCGACAACGGTCCACTCAGGAAGTATGCGGTAGTCTGAAGAAATTCCGTAGGTGTTCACCCTGATTTGTTGCTCGATGGCGCGGGTGGTGTCGACAATGTCACGCTCGGCAAAAAGCTCTGAGTAGCTGCGCGAGTTGGGCGTGATGATGGTTGCCAGGTTGCCCGTCCAGGGGGACCATTTGCTCTGGTTGAGTTTGGTGGCGGAGGTTTGAACGGCGATCGCATCGGTCAGTGGCTCTCTAAATTCCGCAGTAATGGCTGAAAACTCATTGGAGCCCTGTCGATCATTAATCCGGCGTACGCCTCCACCAAAACCCCAATAGTCCGGTCGTTGTCGGTTACCGATGTCATTGCGATATTTCAAGTAGTAGCCGTCGTGTTTTGCATTGTCAGAATCCCGAGCGACGACGGTTTCCAGGGTAAGGCGCTCGGTCGCGATACTGGCTCCAACCAGGAGAATTTGCAGAAGTGCGGCCAAAACGATTTTGTGCTTTTTGTTCACCAGCTTTTCCTCATATTAAACAGCTCCGAGAAATAGCCCACCACGCACGCTGGTGCGAGAATAACTTGATAGAAGAGCATGAATAGCAGGCCACCAAGGATATTGCGCCGGACCTTTAGACCGTATTGATTAAATACGGTGAGCTGTTTGAGGTACATCAGCAGGTTGAGAATGATGATAAGGGGTAGGAGCAGCAGCGTAACGATACTGGCTATAGCGTAGTACTGAAAAAATATTGCGGCCAATACGCCTGGTAGGAAGACAAACAGGAAAATGCAGTCCAGATAAGGGAACAGCAGGTTCAGCCACACAAAGGGCGTGTTCAGTCGCAGGTGCACGATGACGCGGGGAAAGCGCTTGAAGGCCTCGATCAGCCCACGAGACCAACGCTTGCGTTGTCGGTAAAAGCTACCGTAGTCCTCGGGAACATTGGTAAAGGCAAAGGCATTTTCTGCAAATCCTACTCGATGCCCTTTCTCGATAATGCTCCAGGTCAGAACGATATCTTCTCCTACGGTATCGCGCCATCCACCAATCTCTTCCAGTATGGATTTGTTGTAGACGGAAAAGGCACCTTGCGCTACCAGCGTTCCCTGTAGCAGCGACTGGATACGTTTCACAACTGAAATGCCGAGAAAGTAGTCCCACTCCTGTAGCTTCGCTAGCAGGTTTTTCCGGGAGTTGCGGACAAGCACACAACCGGCGGTAGCGGCTGTGTGTCGAGGGCTGCGAATGTGGTTGGTGATGATGTTCAGTAATGCGCCTTCGTAGAGCATCGAATCGGCGTCAACGGTGGCAACAAAGTCGTGGCGAGCCTGCTGTAATCCGCTATTAAGTGCTGCGGCTTTGCCTCGATTTGTGTCGCAATCGATGAGTTCGACTCGGTAGTCGACCTGCAGGCGTTGTACGGTGACCTGAAAGCGTCGAACGATTTCTGCAGTTTTATCGCTAGAGCCGTCGTTGATGACAATGATTTGCAAAGGTCCAGGATAGTCCTGTCGATAGATGGACTCCAGCGTGCCACCGATGGAGGCTTCCTCGTTGTAAGCGGCAATCAGAATGCTGAGTCCGGGAGCCTTATCCAGCGGCACGAATCGCGGGCGCCAGTCAAACAGCAGGCCAGCAACCAGAAAGGCATTGATATAGCCGGGAATCAACGCAATACCGGCGACAGCAAGCCACGCGGGTGCCCGACCAACATCGGCTGCGAGGTCGTCGATCCATGGCAGGGCCAGATACAGGCTTCCACTCATCCACAGCGCCGCGGCGGCCAGCATTAATAGCAGGCGCGTGGCGACCGGCAGGTAACGTGGTCGCCGGTTGGTCGAGGGTGTAGTGAACGTCGTGTCTGTCGTTGATACAGCCGACATGGGTGACCCAGAGTGAGTAATAGTTGGCTAAGTTTGCGATTGGCAGGGCTAAATCACTATTCTGGATTGTACTTACGGGGATGAGGGGTGGGGTGTTATTGCGTTATATCCAGATACAAAAAACCCACCGCGCGGGTGGGCTTTTTGAATTTGGTAGCAAGGGGCGGATTCGAACCGCCGACCCCAACATTATGAGTGTTGTGCTCTAACCAACTGAGCTACCTTGCCGAAAAGAGGCGCGCATTTTCCCGAGCTGACGGTGGTTTGTCAAGCTGAACTGGGCGCTGCTTACACGTTAAAGCGGAAATGCACCACGTCGCCGTCTTTGACGATGTAGTCTTTGCCTTCCAGTCGCCATTTGCCGGCGTCTTTAGCGCCTTGC
Source organism: Litorivivens sp. (assembly GCA_041638115.1). Lineage (GTDB taxonomy): Bacteria > Pseudomonadota > Gammaproteobacteria > Pseudomonadales > Spongiibacteraceae > Litorivivens. The sequence goes on from JBFKXO010000043.1 coordinate 9,441, forward strand.
TCACCCTTGTATTGAATGTAGTCGTCGTAGGCGATGACTTCGGCGCGGATAAAACCTTTCTCGAAATCCGTGTGGATTTTGCCAGCAGCCTGGGGGGCGGTGGCGCCGACGGGGACGGTCCAGGCGCGAACTTCCTTGGGGCCGGCGGTGAGGTAAGTGTGCAGGCCCAGCAGTTGATAACCGGCGTGAATAACGCGGTCAAGGCCGGGTTCTTCCATGCCGAGGTCGGCCAGGAATTCAGCTTTTTCGTCGTCTTCCAGCTCGGCGATCTCGGCTTCCAGCTTGTTGCAGATCGGCACAACCACGGCGTTTTCCGCGGTCGCGATTTCGCGCACCGCATCGAGGTAGGGGTTATTCTCGAAGCCATCCTCGTTGACGTTGGCGATGTACATCGTGGGCTTGGTGGTCAGCAGGTGCAGCTGTTTCACCAGGGCCTTTTCATTATCGTTTAGCACCAGTGAGCGAACCGGTTTGCCTTCGTCGAGGTGGGGTTGCAGCTTTTCCAGCACCGCTTTCATGGCGATGGCTTCCTTGTCGCCGCTTTTGGCAGTGCGAACCACTTTCTGCAGTTGTTTCTCTACGCTTTCGAGATCCGCGAGCGCAAGCTCGGTGTTAATGACGTCGATGTCTTCAGCGGGATTCACCTTGTTGGCGACGTGAATAACGTTGTCGTTGTCAAAGCAGCGCACCACGTGGGCAATGGCGTCGGTTTCGCGGATATTCGCGAGAAACTGGTTGCCCAGGCCTTCACCTTTGGAGGCGCCTGCCACGAGTCCTGCGATGTCCACAAATTCCATGGTGGCCGGAATCACTTTTTCCGGTTTGACGATCTCCTGGATCGCTTTCAGGCGCGGGTCGGGCACGGCAACGATACCGGAGTTGGGTTCTATGGTGCAGAACGGGAAGTTTTCCGCGTCGATACCCGCCTGTGTCAGCGCGTTAAACAGGGTGGATTTGCCCACATTGGGAAGGCCAACAATGCCGCAGTTAAAACCCATGCTCAGGATTCCTTGAAAGTGTGTAGCCGGTTCATGGCTTTGCTCATATCGCCGCCGCTGACATCGGGCAATACGCGCAGGGATTCGTCGATAGCCGCCATAATGCGCTCGCGGTCGTCCGGACTGGGTTTGTTCAGTACATAGCCGGAGACCTTGCTGGCGTGGCCGGGGTGGCCGATGCCGATGCGCAGGCGGTGAAAGTCTTTCTGGTTGCCCAGCGCTTTTACGATATCGCGCAGGCCGTTGTGCCCGCCAATGCCGCCGCCGGTTTTCAGGCGCGCGGTGCCGGGCTCGATATCCAGCTCGTCGTGGACAATGAGTACCTCGTCGAGGGGTATCTTGAAAAAATTGATGATGGTGCCAACCGCCTGACCGCTGAGGTTCATATACACCGAGGGAATCAGCAGGCGAATATCGCTGCCGCCGAGGCGGATTTTGGCGGTGCGGGCGTTAAACCGGCTTTCGCCAGATAGCGCAACGCCGGATTGCCGGGCCAGTTCTTCAACTAGCCAGGCTCCGGCGTTGTGGCGGGTCTCTTCATATTCCCGGCCCGGATTGCCCAGGCCGGCTATGAGTTGAATTGCCATCGCAAAAGAGGATTAGTCTTCAGACTTCTCTTCGGCTGCGTCGTCTTCGCCTGCATCAGCGTCGTCGTCTTTCGCGCCACCGCGAGGTGTTACCACGTTTGCAATTGGCAGGTCGTGATCTTCGCCGTGCGACAGGGCAACGCTTTCAACGCCTTCCGGCAGTTTCAGGTCGGAGATGTGCAGTGTCTGGCCAACTTCAACGTTGAGCATGTCAACTTCGATGAATTCGGGCAGATCCTTGGGCAGACAGGTCACTTCCAGTTCGGTCATGGCGTGAGCCACGATGCCGCCCTGCATTTTGACGCCGTGGCACTTCTCTTCATTAATGAAGTGCAGCGGTACGCGCATAGTGATCTTGGTCGTAGCATCAACACGCATAAAGTCTGCGTGCATAATCTGGGGTTTGGAGGGGTGGCGCTGCAGGTCTTTCAGAACCACCTGCTCGCTGCCGGCACCGTCAATTTCCAGGGTGATCAGGCTGGTGTAGAACGACTCGTCTTCCAGATCCTTCACCAGATCCTTGTGCAGAACGGTAACGTTCATAGGATCTTTTTTACCG
>JBFKXO010000044.1:0-11569 GCA_041638115.1 Litorivivens sp.
AGCGACTGGCTGCCGGGTCTGGTCGTAGACCGCTTCGGCGACCATCTCTCGGTTCAGTTCAATACCGCCGGCATGGAAGCCTTGCGCGAACCGGTGATCGCAGCCCTGCAAAAGGTGCTAAAGCCGACCTCAATTCTGCTTCGCAATGACGCCGGCGTGCGCAAACTAGAAGGACTGCCCGAGATCGTCGAGTGCGTACACGGCGAATCACCGGAAGATGTCGAACTGATTGAGAACGGCGTGCGTTTTCTCGCGCCGCTGGCATCGGGGCAGAAAACCGGCTGGTTCTATGACCAACGGCCCAACCGTGCCTGGCTGCGTGAGTTGGCGCCCGGTAAACGGGTGCTCGACGTGTTCAGCTATGTCGGCAGTTTCGGTGTTCAGGCGGCCACCTTCGGCGCCAGCGAAGTTTGGTGCAACGATGCCTCCGAACTGGCGCTGGAAAAAGCACACGAAAACGCCGTATTGAACGGTGTAGGCGACAAACTGGTCACCCTTCAGGGCGACGCCTTTGACGCTCTGCGACAGCTCAAAGACGACGGCGAGCGCTTTGACATTGTGATTGTTGACCCGCCAGCGTTTATCAAACGCAAAAAAGATCAAAAGGAAGGCATTCTTGCCTACCGCCGCATCAACGAGCTCGCCATGCGGTTGTTGAACTACGGCGGGTATCTGATTTCCGGCTCCTGCTCCATGCATATGCCGCGCGAAGAACTATTGGATATCGTGCGCGCAGCGTCCCGCCATATTGACCGCAACGCACAGGTACTCATAGAGGGAATGCAGGGGCCGGATCACCCGGTGCATCCAGCAATTCCTGAGACACGCTATTTGAAAGCCGTGTTGAGCCGGATCAGCCGCTGAGACGGATGCCCTTAGCCAAAATCGGCACAGTCCGCCTCCCAACCCCCCCTTAATAGGTAAACTGTCCCCAATTTTTAATTGGGGACAGTTTACCTATTAAGGGGGGTGCACTTAGTTAAATTCCAGGCCGGTTCGACGGAATTCCCCACGGTCTTGGCCTGTCCAGCGGCGGTGTGATCCTGCTGGCGGTACTGGGCGCGAGTGCCTCCTATATCGCCGTACCCGCCGCCATGCGGGCGGCCCTGCCGCAGGCAGATCATGGGATGTCCATTACCGCATCGCTGGGCGTCACCTTCCCTTTTAACGTAATTGTCGGTATACCGCTCTACATTGCGCTGGCGGAGGCATTTTTCGCAAGCGCGCCCTGTCCCACAGGTGCCGTCTCACCCCGGCTGCGCGAGCATCGCCCCAATGACAATATTGTCATTGGCTGTGACGCGGCAGTCATCGATAATTCGCCTTTTGAAACCGACCACAAGCGATCACCATGCCCGAACAAAAACTCAAACTCTTTTCCCAGGAACGCGAACCCGCCGCCATTAAAATCATGCAGCGCATGAGCCGTATCCAGGCCTGGGTTTTCAAGAAAAGCGGTGGACGCCTCATGCGCACCTTTTTCTTTATGTCTCCCGTGGGCATTCTCACCTGCAAGGGTCGCAAGTCTGGCGAGTGGCGGGAAGTCTGCCTGGTCTATGGCGAAGTCGACGAGAAGATTCTACTGATCGCGTCCAAGGCGGGCTGCGCCGGCCACCCCGCCTGGTACTACAACCTCACAGCCAACCCAGAGTGCACCATGCAGACCGGTCGCAAGCCGGTCGCGATGGTTGCCCGCGAGGCCGAAGGGGCCGAAAAGGAGGCCCTCTGGAACAAGATGCTGGAGATATACAAGGGCTTTGACGACTACCAGGAGCGCGCTTCCGCCGTATCAGGGCGCACAATCCCACTCATGGTACTGGAGCCCGCCGCCTAGGCCTATCATTCCTGCGTTCAGTGCTTTAGGGTAAGTCCCTCGGATAAAAACAGACTGAATTCAGGGAGATAAGCATGACCACGGATAAACGCACTGGCACCGGTAGTATTCTCGTCCCGGTGTTTGTGCCCGCCGTTGTGGTTATTTTGCTGTTGGTGATAGGCACCATCAGCAACCCGGAACTGGCAGGCAGCGCCTTCAGCGCCACCCTTAGCTATATCACGGACACTTTCGGCTGGTTCTATATGCTGTCGGTGGCGTTCTTCCTGATTTTTATCGTTGGCATCGCCTTTACCGACTGGGGCCATATCAAGCTGGGACCGGACCACGCCGATCCGCAGTACAGTTTCCCGGCCTGGTTCGCCATGCTGTTCTCCGCCGGCTACGGTATCGCTCTGCTGTTCTTCGGTGTGGCTGAACCGGTACTGCACTACGCCTCACCGCCCACTGGGGCGGGCGAAACCATCGACGCTGCCAAACAGGCCATGCAGATCGCCTTCTTTCACTGGGGTTTTCATATCTGGGCGATTTACGGTCTGGTAGCACTGGTGTTGGCTTATTTCGCCTTCCGCCACGGCCTGCCTCTATCAATGCGTTCCGCTCTCTACCCACTCATTGGTGACAAGATCTACGGTCCGGCCGGTCATGTGGTCGACGTGTTTGCCATTCTCGGCACCCTGTTCGGCATTGCCACCACCCTTGGCCTGTCTGTCGCACAAATCAATGCGGGGCTGAATTACCTTTGGCCGGAGATTCCTGTTAGCACCACCGTACAAATAGTCAGCATCGCCATCATCACCAGTCTGGCCATCTTTTCCGTGGTAGCAGGCATGGACAAGGGCGTTAAGCGTTTATCCATCCTCAACATGATTCTAGCCGTCTCGCTGATGCTGTTTGTGTTTGTGGCTGGACCCACCATCCACATTCTCGAGAGTTTTCTGCAGAACACCGGCAGCTACCTCAACTTTATCGTCGAGCGCACCTTTAACCTTCAGGCCTATACCCGCAGCGACTGGATAGGTAACTGGACCCTGTTTATCTTCGGCTGGACCATCGCCTGGGCGCCCTTTGTGGGCCTGTTTGTCGCAAAAATCAGTCGCGGTCGTACCATCCGCGAATTTGTGGTCGGCGTGATGCTGGTACCGACCATCTTTACCTTTTTATGGTTCTCTGTTTTCGGCAACACGGCCCTTCACAAAATCATGAACGAGGGCTACACCACGTTGATTGGAGAAGTTCAGGCCGACCACGCCATCGCTCTGTTCAAGCTCTACGAGATACTGCCTTTCTCATCGATTGTTTCCTTCCTGACCGTCATTCTGATCATCACCTTTTTCGTGACCTCGTCGGATTCGGGCTCGCTGGTGATTGATTCGCTGGCGTCCGGTGGCGCTCAGGAATCCCCTGTCTGGCACCGGGTCTTCTGGGCCACCTCCGAAGGCGCAGTGGCCGCAGTGCTGCTGCTGGCCGGCGGCCTCAGCGCACTGCAAACCATGACCATCGCCAGCGCCCTGCCCTTTTCCATCATCATGATTATTTCGGCGCTGGGTATGTGGCGGGCGCTGGTGATCGAAGGCCACCACCACCGCAGCCTGCAACTGGAGATTCAGAACCGTTTCAGTGGCACTTCCGGGCGCGGCTTGTGGAAACGCCGCCTGCTGGGCCTGGTAACGTTCCCGGATAAAACCGAAGTGCAGGACTTTATCGCTACCACGGTCACCAAAGCCATGTTACGAGTGCAGCGGGAGCTGACCAAGCAGGACTGGTCCGCACAGATGCACGTGGATGAAGAAAATGCCCGCACCTATCTGGAAGTACAGCGCGAGGATAAAGTGGATTTTATCTACGAAATCCGCCTGGTCTCACACCAGCTGCCCGACTATGCTTTCCCGGAAATGTCACACGGCAAGGAAACCGATCGCGTCTACTACCGCGCCGAGGTCTTTCTCCGACTCGGTGGTCAGTCCTACGATATTTTCGGCTTCGACCAGCACGACATCATCATCGATATTCTCGACAAATTTGAGAAACATCTGATCTTTCTGGAGATATCCCCCGGCAACCTGCCGTGGAATATGGTGGAACATGACGAGATGCTAAGCAGCCAGCCGGTTGAGGACGATGAAGAGCCGCCGGTGGTAACTGACGAGGTGAAGGGCTAAGCGATACGCACCGTACGGACGCACTCGAAAGAGTTTGTACTCTGACCCCAATTATCCTTCTGGCGAGGTTGGGGTCGGTGATTACCTCAGGATTTTCTCCATCGGCTTTCCTTGCGCCAACTCGTCGATCAGCTTGTCCAGCATGCGGATCTTTTTCATCAGAGGGTCTTCAACGGTCTCGACGCGGACTCCGCACACCACGCCTTTAATGTCTTCGCTATTCGGGTGGATTGCTGGGGATTTCGCGAAAAAAGTTTCAACATCACTCCCCCTATCGATCTGAGCGCGCAGTCCTGCCAGGCCATAACCCGTTAGCCAGCATATAATCTGGTCGGTTTCTGCTTGCGTACGGTTTTTGCGCTCTGCTTTATCGACGTAGCATTGATAGAGCTTCGCGAAGCTCATTGAAAATATTTTTTGGTTTGTCATAACGGCTGACACGCCCCTACAAAATCGGCGCAATCACCAAACTCACAATCGCCATCACATTGATCAGAATATTCATTGATGGCCCAGAGGTATCTTTAAACGGATCGCCCACGGTATCCCCGACGACTGTCGCGGCGTGCACATCTGATCCTTTGCCGCCGAGGTTTCCTTTTTCTACGTACTTTTTGGCGTTGTCCCAGGCGCCACCAGCATTGGCCATGGTCAGCGCCAACAACACACAACCCAGCAGGCCACCGCCGAGCATTCCGCCGAGGGATTCCGCGCCAATGCCGAAGCCGACAACGGCGGGAGCGGCGACGGCGATGACACCGGGCAGGATCATTTTCTTGAGGGCAGCCTTGGTGGCGATATCAACGCAGCGCGCCGTGTCAGGCTCGGCGGTGCCTTCGAGCAGGCCGGCGATTTCGCGAAACTGGCGACGGATTTCCTGAATCATGTCGAAGGCGGCGTCGCCCACAGCGGTCATGGTGATGGACGCGATCAGAAAGGGAAGCATGCCGCCGATAAACATGCCGACCAGCACTTTGGGATCACCAAGATTCAGCGTAAAGGCGGGGTTGTTGTGCTGCATCACTTCCACAAAGGCGGCGATGATGGCGAGCGCCGCCAGAGCCGCCGCGCCGATCGCGAAACCTTTACCGATCGCTGCCGTGGTATTGCCCAGCTCATCGAGCGAATCGGTGATATCGCGGGTTTCTTTCCCCAGCCCGGCCATTTCTGCAATCCCGCCGGCATTGTCTGCCACCGGGCCGTAGGCGTCGATGGCCATCGTCATTCCCACGGTGGACAACATCCCGACCGCCGCAATCGCCACCCCGTAAAGGCCCGCCAATTCGGTGGAGGCGTAAATAATAGCGCCAATGGTCAGTATCGGCACCACAACCGACTGCATACCCACTGCCAGGCCCGTGATCATCACTGTGGCAGGGCCGGTTTCTCCGGCCCGAGCGATTTTGCGCACGGGTTCAGAGGCGGTGTAATACTCGGTGACCAGACCGATCACTATTCCGCCCACCGCACCGCTCACCACCGCAAACCAGACATTAACATCTATTCCCGCCCGGCTGACCAGAATATAGGCACCACTGATAAACAACACCGCAGCCGCCATCGTGCCAACCCTCAGGGCAACTTCCGGCGAACGGGCAGACAGGGTTTTAACCAACATAATCGCGACCAGCGAGGCGGTCAGGCCGGTAGAGGCCAACGCCAGTGGTAGAAACATCAGTGTTTGCTGGGCTCCCAGCGCACTGCCGACCATCGTCGAGGCAATCGCAATGGACGCTATCATCGAGCCGCAATAGGATTCGAAGATATCCGACCCCATCCCGGCCACATCGCCCACGTTGTCCCCCACGTTATCTGCAATCACACCGGGATTGCGCGGATCGTCCTCAGGGATACCCGCTTCGACCTTACCCACCAGATCGGCGCCCACATCAGCACTTTTGGTATAGATGCCCCCACCAACCCGGGAGAAAAGCGCCACCGACGAGGCGCCCATACCAAACCCGTGAATATAGTGGGCGGTGGTCGGATCCCCCCCGAAATACCAATAAAGGGAACCCAGCCCGATCAGGCCCAGTGACGCCACACACAAACCCATAATCGAACCGCCAAAAAAGGCCACCGTGAGCGCGCCCGCTGCCCCCTGGGTATGAGCCGCTGTGGTAGTGCGCACATTGGCCTGGGTCGCTGTGAACATGCCGATATAACCCGCCAGCGCAGAGGAAATGGCGCCAGCGGCAAAGGCCAGCGCGGTTTTCGGGCCAAGGCCTGGCGTGAAATAAAGGATCACCAACAGAACCAGCGCGAAGATCGCCAGAGTCCGGTATTCGCGGTGCATAAAGACCATCGCCCCCAGATGAATGGCGTCACCGATTTTGCGGATGTTGGCGTCGCCGGCGGGGTAGGTTTTCACCAGTGCAAACACCAGCAAGGCGCAGATCAGGCCGACCAGTCCGAACAAGGGGGGGATCATGAGTTGGTCAATCATGGCAATTCCCTCATGCCGTGGAGGAATTACAGCCCTGAATCAATTCCCATGGAGTTTCTGAAAGTGGATCGTATTAAAAACGCCCGGTTTATAGCGGGTTCGCCTTATGGGTATAGCAGCAAGTGGCCCGATTTGCTAATACCTGGCTGCTTGAATAATCACCACTTTGCTTCTCGGCCACCCCCCCAGGCTGTATAATGCGCGCTTTTCCGCCCACCTGCCTTTTGCGCAGGTTATTGATTCACCACAGCATCTGAGGACCCCCATGAGCCTGAACGACGTGCCAAGCGGCAAAAACGTACCCGACGAAATCAACGTAATCATCGAGATTCCGGCCCACGCTGACCCGATCAAATACGAAGTGGACAAAGATTCTGGCGCCATCTTCGTTGACCGTTTCATGGCCACCTGCATGCACTACCCCTGCAACTACGGTTATGTGCCCCACACTCTGTCAGAAGACGGTGACCCGGTTGACGTGCTGGTACCGACCCCCTTCCCGCTGCTGGCCGGCTCTGTGATTCGCTGCCGCCCCGTTGGCGTACTGAAAATGACCGATGAATCCGGCGTAGACGCCAAGCTGCTGGCAGTTCCTGTCACCAAGCTGACCCCGATCTACAAAAACATCGAGCAAGCTACTGACCTGCCCGAACTGCTGCGCAATCAGATCCAACACTTCTTTGAGCACTACAAAGATCTGGAAGCTGGCAAGTGGGTGAAAGTTGACGGCTGGGATGATGCCGCGGCAGCAAAGAAAGAAATTGAAGACAGCGTAACGCGTTACGAGCAGGCTGAAGAAAAGCCCGCGTTCTAACGCTGCATGCAGTCAGAAACGAGAAGCCCGCTTATGCGGGCTTTTTTGTACCTGTTACTTTTTTCAAACCGTTAGAGAGGGCGATACCAGATCGGAGAGCTATATGCACGCTCCTGGATGACACGGGCCCCCTCTTTCGGCTGTTCCAACCCCAGTGCGATGGTATCCAGCTGGGTATGACGCGGGGTAGGTATTTCCAGCACCCGCACGTAATAAAAAGCAGACTGGTCCGGGTCAAAATCCGGATCCTGCCAGTGCGCGCTCAGGGAAGACTCGCCAATGGAATTCCGGTAACGTCCACTGGCCAGATCTACCGTATCGCCCACGGGGGTTAATTTGCCCTCGGCATTCACCCCCCGCTCACCAGACCACACCACATCGTAGACTTTCTCGTGGGTCTCGCCGCTGGCATCCACCCACCCCTTAACCATCTGCACTCGATCAAGATTAGCTGAATGGGGATCTTTTAACGCCTGAATGAGAAAGCTGGGGGCAACCCCTGCGCCCGAGGCGGGTAACACGGCCCCCATCGGCACGCCTTTTTCACGCCAGTTGTCGGGCTGGCTTAGATCAGCCTTTGCAAATTGCCAGCCACCATAGACTTTCAGCGCGATGCGCGGGCCTGAGGTGGCATAGACTTCGCGCCGCCGGAACGCGTCCAGAATCGCTTCCCGCGTGTTCGCTGTCGCCCACACTGCGGCTAAACCCGAGGCCGACATACTCCAGCCACTGGCAAAGTTTTCCCGGCCATCGCTGCGGCTTTTGGTTTCCGGGGTGGAATCCCGCGCCAGTTTGCCGCCGAAATTGTATTCCTGAGCCGTAGCCAGCCCCGAATGGCTGTCGGTAGAGCCGATCAGCCCATACTGATAAGGATTCACGCCCACCTTCTGTTCTATTGCCAGTCCCCGCTTCATGGACGGGCGCAGATAGTCGCCAATATGAGGCTGGTAATCCTCCGGTTCCTGCTGTATGTAAAAGCGATAGGTTTCAAAATCCGCAAACTCGTCCTGGGGTGAGAACACTGGATGGGTTTCCGAATCGCCCTTGATCTGTGTGATTTCTGCTACAGGCTCCCAGGATAGACGACGCCGCGCATAGTCCTCGGTGATGGGCTCTCCACGCAGAGTCTTTTCAGGAAACATAAAGCCCTTGGAAATGTTTGAATTATGGGGAATAGCCAAAAACTCAGCCCCAGTGGCCGCGCTGGTCTTTTCCAACCAGTCCCAAAGATCCTCTGGATAAGGGCTGTCGTCTGAGCCAAACGGCTGAAACTGGTTCGCAGTTTCCGCTCCGGCACTGGTCATCACCACCCGGTGCAAGTTTGCACCGCCAGGCAGCGAACTCCATTCCCAGGCAATGAATGTCGTGAACGTGCCCGGCTCATAATAGCGATCTGCCGCTTGCGTGATGGCACTCCAGGTTTTCTGCTCTAGAACATCGGCATTAATAATGTCCTGGCCATTGTCTTCCCACAAATTAGCGGCCGATGTCGTCGGGTCGCCTTTGTGCGGCAACAGGGAGATAAACGCATCAAACCCTGCGTCCCCGTCGATCAGCTTGCGGATATGACGTTCGGTCAGCCAGCCCTTAAGCCGCTCGAATGGCCCCGGATCCTCAAGTTGCACACCGTTGTAGTAAACCTCGCGTGCGACTCCCAGATACTCTGCGTGATCTGCCACGGCAATAAAATCCAGTGGCACATTTATCTGCATTCGCGCTCGATGATAAGGGTGAATAACTGGCTCACCCCGGGCAAACCGATAGGCCACCTCGGGTGTTGCACTGTGGTTGTTGTTAAGAAAAGCATCAAAAGAGTAGGCCGTATGCACGTGGGTGTCTCCCCAGAGCAGCTGTGGTGTTTCTGCGAACACCGACTCAACAAGCATCAGGGCTACCAGCATACCGTTGCGGATTTTCCTCACATTCACCTCTCCCGGTTTATTGTTATCGTTATGCTGAGGCGAGCAGCGCCTCCAACGCTTGGCCCTCGCATCACCACAGATTCGACATTGAAGCTGCCATATCTTTATGCTAAATGTAGCTCTGGTGCCTGATAATAACAACACTGAGCGACCCCTCTCATGCCCTCAAAACTTGTCTTTCTGCCCGCAATTGCTCTATGTGCAACCACCGCTTTGAGCGCCCCAGACACCACTATTGAGGAAGTTATCGTTACCGCTCAGAAGCGCTCGGAAAATATCCGCGACGTCCCTATTTCCATCACTGCACTGAGTGAGGATTTTCTCAAGGACGTGGGTATTACCGATATCGGCGAGCTGTCCCAGTTCGCCCCGAATCTGGTGATCAATGCCACACCCTACACCGGCTTTGTCGCCATGCGCGGGCTGGGCTCCGGCAACAACAAAGGCTTTGAGCGCTCGGTAGCGTTGATTATCGACGGAGTCTACTACGGCCGTCAGGACTATCTGTTTGAGGCGCTTACCGACGCACAGCGCGTAGAAGTATTGCGTGGACCTCAAGGCACCCTTTTTGGCAAGAACGCCATCGCTGGCGCGCTAAATGTCACCACCGGCGAGCCCTCAGCGGATTTCAGCGGCCAACTCAGCTGGCTCGGTGGCGACTTTGACCGACGCCGCCTGCAGGCCGCTGTGGGCGGTCCGCTGATTGAAAACAAAATACACTTTCGCCTAGCGCTGGAAAACGAATACCAGCGCGGAACCATCGCCAACACCACCGCTGAGCTGGACCGGAGCCAATACCCTCAAGTGGCCGATATTGACGATCACATGCGCAGCCGTGACAACGAGATCAAGCGGCTGAAATTGCATTTCCCCGCCCTAGCCGATGGGCTTGACCTTGGCTTTACCGCAACGGATACCCGTGTATTTGGAAATGCCACTGGCACCGAATTGACTGCTGCGACTCCGGAAACATTAGAAGTCTACCGTCGCTACGACCCCAATACAGAGGCAGACAAGACAAACCAGACCTCGTCACAGAATGCGAACCAGGATACGCTGCGCGAGGGCACTTCCTACACCCTGCAAGCCGATTACGACATTGGCGAACATGTATTAACTGCTGTACTCGGCACCTCTGAATTCGACAAAACCCACGTACTGGATGCCGATTTTGGCCCCGCCGAAATCGTACTGCTGACCGGCGACGACGAGTACCAACAGAACAGCGTGGAGCTACGTTTGGCCTCGCCGCAAAGTACGCTGGAATATGTGGCTGGACTCTACTATTTCGAGTCTGATTACCTGGGCAACGGCACCACAGAACTGGAAACAGCTCAAGTGGTAGAAATCATCGGCGCAGTGCGGGGCTCCCCAACCACGCTGAACGAACTGATAAATCAGGTAGCGACAGGTCCCGTACAGAGCGATGACCGGCAGAACAATTTCCGCTATTTTGACCAACAAACCGAAAGCAGCGCCGTGTTCGGGCAGGCTACCTGGAATCTCAACGAGCAACTGGCACTCATAGCCGGCGCGCGCTATTCAGAAGAAACGAAGGACGTACATGCGATATTGTCGTACAACAATGCCGTGGCCCAGCAAGTGTTTGCGCGATTTCTGTTCGAAGAACCTTACAATGAAGTTCGCAGCCGCAAGGAAACCGACTTTTCGCCCAAACTTAGCGCCCGTTACGAGCTGAACGATAGCGTTACTTTCTACACCACCTGGGCGAAAGCCTTTAAAGCGGGCGGTTTTAATGAAGCCGCGGTCAACGCTGGCAATCTTGAGTTCGAGCCTGAAAAGGCAGAAACCTGGGAAGCCGGTTCTAAAATGCGCCTGCTAAACGGTGCCCCTACATTGAATATTGGTCTGTTCCACACAGACTTTGACGACCTTCAGATCAGCCTGTTCAATGGCACATTCTTCTCGGTGGGCAATGCCGCATCTGCAACCTCTCGCGGCATCGAGATCGAGGCCCAGCTTATCCCGGCACCCTGGCTATTTATCAACGGATCGATCGCGTATCTAGACTCCCGCTACAACGAATTCCCCAACGCACAATGTACCGCCACCAGTGGCGAAACGTCTTGCGATCTTGGCGGCGAGCGGCTGACACGAGCACCGGAATGGGAAGCCACCCTGGTGCAGCGCTGGAGCCTGAGCAGACTGCTCCCGGGGCTGGCTGATCTGCCTTTTACGCTGGGACTGGGTATCGACGCCACTTTCCGTGACCACCAATTTTTCAGCACCGACCTCGATCCGATCGATGCCCAGGGCGCCACCACTGAGGTGAACGCAAACCTGCGAATTTCGGGGCTGGACGAGAACTGGTCTGTGACTCTGATGGGGCGAAATCTCACCCGCCGAATCATACAAGCCCACGGCCAGGAC
>JBFKXO010000045.1:0-11261 GCA_041638115.1 Litorivivens sp.
AAGGATCCACAGGCTTGGGGTGACTTGCGCAAACAGGCAGCTGTTACCGGTCATACAGAAGCTACCAGCATTACCTTGGAAACCTTTGATAATCCGATTTTTCAGCAGGCTGACCCGAACAATGAGCGGGATATTCTGGCCACCAGAATTTGCCAGAGCTGGGTAAGCACTTTTTTTGATCGCGTCAAACCGTCAGAGGGTTGTGATGTTCCCGGCCCTGATCGTTATGATGCGACCAACAATCCAACCGGTGTTCGATGCACCATACAAGACGCCAACGTAAACTGGTTGGGTGTTGATCCTGCTACTGGCTTTGCGCGCCGGCCATTGGATAATGTCGGTGTTCAGTATGGACTGCGCGCGTTGCGGGACGGCGTGATTACGCCAGAAGAGTTTCTCGACCTGAACGCAAATATCGGTGGTCTCGATATTGATGGTAACTTCACGGCCGATCAGGCTGGGGCAATAAAATCTCGCCATGCCATGGATCCTGAGCTTGCTGGTCTTTTGTATCGAATCGGTCAAGTTATTGGGCGGGGTTCGCTGGCAGAGACTCCTATTATTGATGTCGCGCCCTACCTGGATTTGATCCCGCTGCTCAATATTCATGAAACCGTGCGTCCTTTCAACGTGCGAGCTCGCCGCGCGTTGCAGAACGCTCGTGCAGATCAGGACGTCACACGTGTTATTTGGCGCGGCACCCTGACCCAGCCTGACGTGTTTGAGCAGATCGATGAGTGGACGGAAAATCTCGCGGCGCTGACCGCCAGCGGAAATCGCGTGAAGGACGTCGCCTCAGCCCGCCCTGCAAATGTCGTAGATACCTGCAGTTTCTCCACCACAGGAGGCCAGTTGGACTTTCCGGACGCTTTAAGGCTCCCGCTCGGGGCCAATGTTCCCTTGATTCCCGGAGCTGGTATTCCCGGCAGCAGCCAGTCGTTTTCGGTCAATGCGCCCGAAACCTGGGAAGCTGACGGCAGCGGCACCGGCCCCTGCGCCAACCTGTTGCCCGTAGTCCAGACGCCGCGTATCGCGGCGGATATGCCCATGTCGGACGATGTGCTGAAGTGCCAGCTCAAGTCTGTTGATGAGGCCGTGAGCAACGGTGACTATGCCGGTCGGCTTAACAGTAATCATATCGACACGCTTAAAACGATCTTTCCGCTGGGTGTGTGTGACTACAGCAAGCCGGGCGTTGGGGATCTGGCGGCCGGCGCGCGCAGTATCCGCTGGCCGACCATTGGCGGCACAACGCTGCGCACCAGCGGCGGCAAACTGGCGCCGGCAAGCCTGGAGTGGCGAGCGGTGCGGTCGCGCCCGGCGCCCTAATCCGTTTGGACGACTAAACCTATCTATAGCGATTTGCACGCCATCTTCCGCAAACTATTGGGGAAGATGGCGTTTTTCTTCCTAGCGGCGAAATAACGGGAATAATTAGGGAGCTGCGCAAACCTTGTTTTACTGGCAGACTGGTTACACCGTCGTAGCACGTCGACACTCAGTACAAAATAATAAATGAGGTTGGTATGAAGAAGACGCTTTCCGTAGTTGTGGGCACCGGTGTTCTAGCGCTCGCCCCCTTAACCAGTCACGCCCAGCAAAGTGAAGCCGGTAACGCCAAAGCACAGGTGAAGCAAAGCGCCGCCCTCGAGGAAGTCATTGTGACCGCCCGCCGGCGGGCCGAGAATATTCAGGAGACCCCCATCGCGGTCACGGCGATCAGCGGTGAGGCGTTGCGCGATCAGGGGATCGTGAATACCAGCGAACTGACCAAGAGCGTGCCCAGCCTGCAGATAAACGAGGGCCAGTCCAACCAGATTTATATTCGGGGTATCGGTGAGCGCTCTGGTTTTGCCCGGGTGGATCCAACGGTCGGTGTTTATCTCGACGATCTGTTTTTACCGCGTACCGATGGTCAGTTGCTGGATACGGTCGATGTGCGCAGCATTCAGGTTTTGCGCGGCCCCCAAGGCACGCTATTTGGCAAGAACACCACCGGCGGCGCGCTCGTGCTTACCCTGGAAAAGCCGAACGATGTGTACGAAGGTTACGTAGAGGGGGCACTGGGCAATTATGAATCGCGATCCCTGCGTGCGGCGGTGAATATCCCCATCTCCGATCATTTCTACACCCGCACGGCCATCACCTACGACAAGGACGACGGCTTTTTCGAGGACAAGTTTCAGGATAAGACCTACTCCTCAACCGACCGCAAGGCGTTGGTATTTCAGACTCGTTATGAGAGTGAGTCGAGCCTGACCGTCGATACGCTGGCGTATCTGGGTAAGATCGACGAAGCCTTTCCCGCGATTAACTGCGATGTGGCCAGCGAGAACGGGCTATTTGCCGAAGGCTTGTATGTGATGTGGGCTGGCGATACCGACCCCAGCAACCCTACCGCCTACAAGGACAATTGCGAAGCCAACTCTCGCACCAAAGGCAATGTCGGTGATCTGGAAACCAATATGGGTGCCAACCCCAAGCTCAAGAAAAAGCTAGATACCATGTTGGTCGGGGTGACAGCCCAGTGGGATTTCAACGACGATGTCGCCATGAAAGTGGTCTTCGGCGCTCGCAAGGAAACGGAAGGTCCAATCGCTTCCAGTGATAACGACGGCGGCCCGGAAAACTGGTCGGAGGCACTTAACACCGATGATGGAGAGCGCGATTCCTTCAGCCTCGAATATCAGGTGAACGGCACCGCGTTTGACAGCCGGCTTAGCTATACTGGCGGCCTGTTCTACATGCGCGAAACCAACTTCGAACCCTTTGCCCTGCTCAGTAATTTTACCGGTCTGGATGCCCTCACGCTGGGTCAGCTCGCCGCCGGACAGCTGCCAACTCGCCCGACACCGGGTGGTACCCAGCCCTTCGTCGGCATCCTCAGTGGCCCCCTCACGATCTCCGAGTTTGATTTGGAGAACAATACGTTCGCGGCCTTTTTCCAGGGCTCCTATGACGTGACCGACAACCTGCAATTGACTGGCGGTATTCGTTACACAGCCGAAAAACGCGCCTCTGAGCTGTCGCTCTATCAGGCCGATGTCGACGCGATAGAAAACATTATTACAGGGGGCGTGTTTTTCTCGCCTGCTACCGGCAAGCCCATCACTTTTGGTCCGAACGCGGGCGGTTTCTTCCCCTGCCTTGGCGGCTGTGTATGGGCGGATGACCCGGTGCGAGTGTTCCAGAATCAGTTCCTGGATAACAACGGCGATGGAATTCCCGATATCCCGATGAACACCGCCCCTTCCTTCGTCGACAAGAAAGAAAAAACTTTCTCAAAAGTGACGCCGATGGCGTCGGTATCCTACAACCTGCCCGGTGAATGGTTGGATGATACGGTACTGGATTCCATGATGCTCTACGGCACCGTGAGCAGCGGTTTCAAATCCGGCTTTTTTGAACCGCGTCTGCTGGATGGTTTGCAGCAGGTGGATGCCGAGGAAGTGTTGAACCGTGAAATCGGCTTCAAAATCGACGCGTTTGAACGCACGCTGCGTTTTAACGTCGCCATGTATCACATGGATTTCGAAAACATGCAGCTGATTCAGGTGTCGACCGATTCCGGTGGCAACCTCGCGGTGATTTTCCGCAATGCGGGTGAATCAACCATTACCGGTGCGGAGATGGAGCTGACCTGGATGCCCTCGCCCATCGTGATGTTCAATGCCTCGTTCAGTGACAACGACTATGAATTTCAGGAATTCAAAGACAACGATCTGTTGAACGCTGTAGCGGGCAACTTTATCTCGGAAGATCGCACCGACGAAACTTTCCCGGCTTCACCGGAGACCACCGCCTCGATCGGCGCGCAACTGATGATCCCGACCGATTTCGGCATGATCATTCCGCGCCTTGATGTGAGCTACAAAAGTGAAATCTTCTTCGGCTTGGATGAAGGTTCTTACAACCTGTATGAGCGCGAAGGCATTGGGGGCTCGGATGCGTATACTCTGATCGATGCTCGCCTGTCCTGGCAGAACAATGACGGCGACATGACGGTGGCAGCCTTTGTGAAAAACCTGACCGATGAGCGCTATGTGATTGGTACAGCCTCCGTGGCAGATTCCGTCAGTACCTTTAATCAAACCTACGGCGACCCGCGTCGGTTTGGGGTGATGATGCGCAAGAGTTTCTGAGTTTGCGGGCAAGCCAATACCGATTGGCTTGCCCTGGCCTTTTATTTTAGTCGGGCCTGGTTTCTTCCCGCCCCTTTCGCCTCATACATCAGCATGTCCGCCGCGTGAATCAAATCTTCCGGATTCTGATCCGTGGTCGGTACCAACCAGCATGCGCCGGCGCTGATCGTCATGATGCGGGTATCGGTCCCGGTATATTGATGTTCGATATTGAGCTTGCGAACACTCGCCATGAGCCTATCAAGCAGCATATGGGCGGTAATGCGGTCGACACCAAACCAGACCAGTGCAAATTCCTCTCCGCCAATGCGAGCAGAAATATCACCGCCTCGACGAGCGCAGGCGCGTATAGCATCAGCAATCCTGACAAGACAGCGATCGCCCGCCGGATGGCCGTAATTGTCGTTGTAAGCCTTGAAGTGATCGACATCGAGTATCACTAATGTGACTGGCCGCTGCTGTCTGGCGGCATAGCGTAAACGTTGTTTCAGTTCACTGTGAAAGGCGCGTTTGTTGAGCAGGCCGGTCAGTTGGTCAAAGGCAGTCACCTGGGCCAGCCAATCACGCCTGAGCCAGGTGAGTCGATTAAAAAACTCTATCATCCAGCTGCCAAAAATGGCCGGTAACAGTAGCAGCCCCAACGCGTAAATATCGGCCAATATGCGGTCCGTTGATTGCCCTGCACGCAATCCCAGGTAAACGCTGCCGCCAAAAACCAGGATTTGGGCAGGCAGCATCAACAGCCAGCGCACGCGACACAACAGGGTGCCGACAAATAACGGCAACAGGGCGAATGAAGGTGGGATGTGGATCCCCCATTGCACTGCGAGATGCCGTTCGTACATCATGGCGCCGGCTGTGGCGGTGACAGCTATGGCGATGGAGTATTCGGAACTCAAAGGAAAACGAGCCGTCATAAAAAGCGCTGCCAACAGCGCCGGAATCATAATGCGTGCCGCAACGCCAAGCCGCATGGCCATATAGTCTGGCGGTATCGCGTCGATCAGGTAGTCGATACACAAAATGCCACTGACCAGCATTACCCCGGCAACCAGAAACCAGGCTCGACTCTCCTGGCGGGAAAGGTTGTTTTCGCGGGTGAAGCGTTTTTCCTGTTCCGTATCGAAGCGCAGTACCGCTAATTGTCGCCAGTGCCGTTGCGCCAGTTGAGCGATGCGAGTGTGGTCGAGTCGCGCCGTATTACTGCTCATAGACCCCCCTCAGTACAACATCGTCTCGCCCCTTCGCTTTGGCAGCATAGAGCGCATTATCGGCACGGCGAATCGCTTCAAAGCGGTTGCAGCGGCCGTCAGGGATCAACGAGAGACCGCCAATGCTCACGGTGATAATCTGCTCCTGATCGGGGCGGGCATTGTGCGGCAGGTTCAGTGCGCGAATATTGCGACGTACTGTTTCCAGGGCTTTCTTCGCCGCCTCGGCTGTATCGGCGAAGAAAAAGAGCGCAAACTCCTCGCCGCCAACCCGGGCGCACAATCCATCCATTTCCGCTGCAAAGTGATTGAGGCTGCGACCAATGGCGTTCAGACAATGGTCGCCGTGATTGTGGCCGTAGTGATCGTTATAGGGTTTGAAGTGGTCTATGTCGATCAGAGCTACGCATATCCCTTGTTGCTCGCGGGTAGCCAGTTGAAAGCGTTGGCGGTACAGCACGCGGAAGCGATTGCGGTTAAGTGCGCCGGTGAGTGCGTCGTAATCCAGGCGCTGCTCTAGCTCGCTGGCTTCCAGCCAGGTGAGGCGGCTGTTGACCTCGAGGATATAGGCGCCGGAGAGCCCCAGGACAAATATGACCGCCATGCTTTCCAATTCATAGATAAGGTTGATTAGCCCCAGGCCCTCATCGCCGGCGACCGATAGCTCCGTATGGATATTCATGGTCAGCAGGCTCAATCCCACAGCGAGCACGATGGGGAAGCGTAAGCTGGTGAAGAAAAATGCGCCGAGTGTGGCGACATTGATCCAGTCGGTCGCGATCTCAAAGCCGTTTGCGTGTCCCGTCAGACGCATTTGCATGCTGCAGTAGGCAATGGCTAAAAGGGTGGCGATGGTCGCCGCATTGGAAAAACGCTGCAGAGCGCTAGCCCACGAACAGAGCATCATCGCCAGAATCAGCGGCACCACCAAGCCAAATTGCAAGGGCCGGGCAACGTCGATGACCGCCGCCGGGGGGTGCAGCAGCCAGACATCCACCAGTGGTGACAGCAGATACAGTAACAGCAGGAGGATGCCGAGAAAAAAGCGCAGGGCGCGCGCCATATGCTGGTAGGCTTCGCGGTAGGCTTCTTCCAAAGGAGCTCTAAATCGCAGGCGCAAATGGCCCCGGCGCTGCAGTTCGCGCCAGGCCAGAGATTGTTGCTCAGCCTCCCAAAGAGGTTTCGACGCTTCTGCTATGGTGCTTCCCTACTCAGAACTGCTGACAGCGATCCCCTCTCCCGAGTCGTTGAACTGCCAGCCTAGTTTATGGTGGAGCTTTTTTTGTAATGAATTCAGGATAGTTCACTTGCACCAAAAAAGGGAGGGCTGACGGCTCAATTGCAGGAAGACAAGGCCGAGAGACAGGCCGCGGGCCAGATTCAACAGGCAGAAGGCAAGCCATAAGCCGTGATTTCCCAAGCCTTGAGAGAAGTACCACACTGGCAAGTAAACGCCGGCGATGCTCAGCAGCATGGTGTTGCGCATGGCTCTGGTTTGCATAGCGCCGATAAAAATCCCGTCAAACAAATAGCTGGCAAATGACAGTAGCGGCAGGGCTACCACCCAGACATAGTAAGTGCTTGCTATCGACTCAACCTCTGATATGTCCGTGAGTGCGCCCAAGATAAGGGGTTGCCCGCCCCACAGTAGCAGCGCCAGTACCATAGCCGTTCCCGCCGACCATTGGGCGCAATGCCGGCAAGTTCGCAAAAATCGATTGGCGTCGCGCTTGCCGGCGGCTTCGCCAGTCAGTGATTCCGCTGCGTGGGCTAAACCATCCAGCGCGTGGGAGGTGAAAAACATCAGGTTGATCAGCAGGCTGTTGGCCGCCAGCACGGCGGTGCCGAATTCGGCGCTGCGCGCGGTAAAAAAGGCCAGCGCCAGCAGTAAGGCGGCGGTTCTGATAAACAGGGCGCTGTTGCTCTGGAGCAGCGACGGGTAGTCCTGGAGCCTCGTTGCGTGCGCCAGCAACTGCGATAGTGAGCGCTGGCGCAGAGTTGGCGCAATGGCCAGTAACGCTATGGTTGCGCCACAGTACTCGCTGATCACGCTGGCAAGCGCAGCCCCCTGCGTATTCAGGCCCAATCCCAGGATGAGCCAGTAATCCAGAGCAATGTTCAGGAGGTTGGTGGCTACAGTGACAATCAGGGCCCAGCGCGCTTTCTGTTGCCCCAGCAGCCAGCCAATAGCGACATAGGTCAGCAGCACGGCGGGGGCGCTGAGCAATCGAATCGCCAGATAGGATTGGCTCAGCGGCGCGGCCTCTTCGGTTGCGTTTAACCAGTCGATGGCTTGGGGTATCAGGAGCGGCCCGAATAGCATGATCAGGCCCGCCAGGCCCAGTGCCAGCAGCGCCGATTGAACAAACACTCGGCATTGAGCGTCGCCATCGGCGGCGCCGAAGGCCTGGGCGGAGGCGCCGGTCGTGCCCATGCGCAAAAAGCCGAATCCCCAATAAAGAATGCTTAGCACGCTGGTGCCTACGGCCACGGCTGCCAGATAGGCCGGGCTGTCCAGGTGACCGAGAATGGCGGCGTCTACCAGGCCAAGCAGGGGCACGGAAATGTTGGCCAGCATCAGTGGTGCGGCAATACGCCATATTTTGTGGTGGTGGCCCAAGACAACCTCATTCACTGGTGGAGAAGCCTACTGCAGGTGCATTTTAGTGCGTCGCTAGTGGCGCGGCGCGCGCAGAACGGTTTATAATTGCGTCGTTTTGCCGCACCCAAAGTGGGCTTTGGGCGGTGCGCATACACATCCATAGCGGGGAAGACACTCTCACTGTAGCCGGTAATTAGCGGCTTGCAGGGCATTTTGTACTTTCTTTAAAGACAATCCTCAAGAGGTTGAATAAGGCTCTCGGGCCGCTTTTTGCCATGGATTTTGCGCTTCGCTCCAGGGTTTACCACTGGGGAAAATTAAACCCTTTGTACATGGAGACACGGGAGAATGTATTCACAAGCGAAACGGCTGTCTCAGCTGGCGCTTAGTCCTGTGCTGTTGGCGCTGACTCTGTTCAGCTCCGGTGCCTGGGCCTCTAACGGCCAGCGCTGGGAAACCAACATGACGACCAGCGTGACCGAAGTTGGCCAGAAGATCTATGACCTGCACATGCTCGTATTCTGGATATGTGTGATCGTAGGCGTTGTGGTATTCGGCTTCCTTTTTTATTCCGTCTTTGCCTTCCGCAAGTCACAAGGCGCCAAGGCTTCTAACTTCCACGAGAACACCACGCTGGAAGTTGCCTGGACGATTGTTCCCTTCCTGATCCTGGTTGTGATGGCTTGGCCCGCAACAACCACGTTGATCGAAATTTACGATACGGACGATGCCGATATCGACATTTTGGTCACCGGCTATCAGTGGAAGTGGAAGTATGAGTACATCATCCCTGAGGGTGACAATATCTCTTTCTTCTCCAACCTGCTGACCGATAAAAGCGAGATCTACAACACCGCTGACAAAGGTTCCAACTACCTGCTGGAAGTTGACGAGCCGATGGTTATCCCGGTCGACAAAAAAGTGCGCTTCCTGATTACCGCGAACGACGTTCTGCACGCCTGGTGGGTTCCTGCCCTGGCGGTGAAGAAAGACGCGATTCCCGGTTTTATCAACGAGTCCTGGACTCGTGCCGAGGAAACCGGCGTTTACCGCGGTCAGTGTGCTGAGCTCTGTGGTCGCGACCACGGCTACATGCCCATCGTGGTGAATGTCGTTGAGCAGGCCGAATACGATCAGTGGCTGGCCGGCAAACAGGCCGAAGCCGCGGAGATCAAGCAGCTGATGGCGCAGACCTTCTCCATGGACGAGCTAATGCAGCGCGGCAAGACCGTGTACACCCGTTCCTGTGTGGCCTGTCACGGCGCCAACGGTGAAGGCGGTGTCGGTAAAGCCATCGCCGGCAGCCCGGTTGCGACCGGCGACGTCGCTCAGCATATCGACGTACTGGTGAACGGTGTTCCCGGTTCGGCGATGCAGGCCTTCGGTGGTCAGCTGAACGATGTCGAAATGGCGGCCGTTGTGACCTATACCCGTAATGCCTTTGGCAACAACATGGGTGACAAGGTCCAGCCGATTGATATTTACAACTTCAAGAAAGGTCAGTAGGAGGAATCACCATGGGTGCCCACGGACCTGCTAAAGGTTTAAGTCGGTGGTTGTTTACCACCAACCACAAGGACATCGGCTCGATGTACCTGTGGTTCAGCTTCGCGATGTTCCTGTTGGGCGGCTCGTTCGCCATGGTCATCCGCGCCGAGCTGTTCCAGCCAGGCCTGCAAATTGTAGAGCCTGAATTTTTTAACCAGATGACCACCATGCACGGTCTGGTGATGGTATTCGGTGCCATCATGCCGGCCTTTGTTGGTCTGGCGAACTGGATGATTCCGCTGATGATCGGTGCCCCCGATATGGCACTGCCGCGGATGAATAACTGGTCGTTCTGGATCCTGCCTCCAGCCTTCGCGCTGCTGGCTTCTACCCTGTTTATGGAGGGCGGCGGCCCCAACTTCGGTTGGACCTTCTACGCGCCTCTGTCGACAACCTATGCTCCGCCTTCGGTGACTTACTTCATCTTCGGCGTTCACATCATGGGTCTGTCGTCCATCATGGGTGCAATCAACATCATCGCCACCATCGTCAACATGCGTGCGCCGGGCATGACCTACATGAAAATGCCCCTGTTCGTATGGACCTGGCTGATCACCGCCTTCCTGCTGGTTGCGGTTATGCCGGTACTGGCGGGTGCAGTGACCATGATGCTGATGGATATCCACTTCGGCACCAGCTTCTTCTCAGCCGCTGGGGGCGGTGACCCGGTTCTGTTCCAGCACGTGTTCTGGTTCTTCGGTCACCCCGAGGTTTACATCATCATTCTGCCCGGTTTTGGTGTGGTCTCTCAGATCATCCCGACCTTCTCGCGCAAGCCACTGTTCGGCTACGACTCCATGGTTTACGCGACCGCGTCTATCGCCTTCCTGTCGTTCATCGTGTGGGCTCACCATATGTACACGGTAGGTATGCCGATCGCTGGCGAACTGTTCTTCATGTACGCCACCATGCTGATCGCGGTACCGACAGCGGCCAAGGTGTTTAACTGGATCACCACCATGTTCAAAGGTTCTCTGACCTTTGAAACGCCGATGCTGTTCTCGATCGCGTTCGTGTTCCTGTTCACCGTAGGTGGTTTCTCTGGTCTGATGCTGGCGATTGCCCCGGCTGACTTCCAGTACCACGATACCTACTTCGTTGTTGCTCACTTCCACTACACCATGGTGGCCGGTGCGATCTTCTCCATGTCTGCGGCGGTGTACTACTGGCTGCCGAAGTGGACTGGCAAGATGTACAACGAGACCATGGGTAAGACCCATTTCTGGGTATCTTTCGTTGGCTTCAACCTGACCTTCTTCCCGCAGCACTTTGTGGGTCTGGCGGGTATGCCGCGTCGTATTCCCGACTACAACCTGATGTTTGCCGACTTCAACATGATGTCGTCAATCGGTGCCTTCATTTACGGCGCCAGCCAGTTGCTCTTCCTGTTCAACGTGGTGCGCACCATTACCCACGGCGAGAAGATCGACGATCCGAAGGTTTGGGACGGTGCCCACGGTCTGGAATGGACAGTACCGACCCCTGCGCCTTATCACACTTTCACCACTCCGCCGGAAGTGAAAGAGAGTGAGGCTCATGGCTGAACGCACTGACAAGGGTATTTTCTACACCACCGCCAAACTGCTGGCGGTGTGTGTGGCAATGTTCGCCTTTGTCTTTGTGGTGATGGTGCCCCTGTACAACGTGTTGTGCGATGTACTGGGCATTAACGGCAAGACCGGCGGCCGGTACGAGGTAACGGAAACCGTTGTCGATACCAGTCGCACTGTGAAAGTGCAGTTTGTGGCCAACTTCAAC
>JBFKXO010000046.1:0-11227 GCA_041638115.1 Litorivivens sp.
AGCTTGCGACGCCCAGCGTGATATTCCCTGCGAACCGGTGGATGACAAGGTGCCTATCTGTGATCTGCAGGCGCCGGAAGATATTGAAGTGACGCCGGATGGTCGGCATCTTATTTTGAGTCAGTTCGGTGGAATCACTGGCGACAGCGCCGGCAGTCTGGTGCTGTTTGATCCGCAGACGGAAACCACGCTGCCGCTGTATCCCCAAGCCGATCAACAGGCAGCCGAGGCACAATGGGGTAGTCAGGACTGTCCGGGCGCTCCCGGCGCCGAGATTTCTCCCCACGGGATTCATTTGTCGCAGCGTGCGGATAAGCGCTGGCAGTTGCTGGTGGTAAACCACGGCGGCCGTGAATCGGTGGAATTCTTTGAGTGGCAGGCAGAGACGCCGGCATTGCATTGGCGCGGTTGTGTGGTGATGCCAGAGGGCGCCTTTATAAACGACACCGTAGCGACGCCAGACGGCGGGTTGCTGGTGACCCAAATGTTCCCCAAAGATGACCTTTGGGCCTTGGTGCGTTCATTTTTTGGCGCCGAGAAAGGCCACGTCTGGCGCTGGCGACCCGACCATGGCATCGATATTCAGCCGGGCAGCCTGGGGGCCTTCCCTAATGGCATCCAAATCACAGAGGATGGCGACACGCTGTTTATCAATCTTTACACCAATAATGTGGTGCGCAAGGTTGATCGTGCAACCGGTGAGCATTTGGGTGAAGTTGCTGTCGAGCAGCCAGACAATAGCAGTTGGTTACCCGACGGTCGGCTACTGGTAGCCTCGCATCCTAAAGACAGTTTGCTGCCGGGTTTGTGTAGTGACGTTCATAGCGGTGCCTGCGAGTCGCGTTTTGTGTTGGTCACCATCGATCCGGAAACTCTTGCCAGCGAGGTGGTGTTTGATCACAAGGGCGCCCCGATGGGGGCGGGCACGGTGGCAGTTGAATGGGGTAACTATTGGTATATCGGCTCCTATGCCGGAAACCGCTTGCTGAAGGTGCCGAAACCCGATGGCAAGCCGGAAGCGCCTTCTTCCCTGAATTAAGCTGTCGTGCATTATCGTTTGTTGTGGGGGCCGGCGCTGGCCCTTCCCGCCTGGTGGCTGGCCACCTCTGCCGGGCTCACTCTGGATCAGTCCATCACACTTGCCGTGACGGCTTTTTGTCTGGGTTGGTGGTTTGTCGAGGCAGTGCCCATTGCGGTGACGGCGCTCATACCGCTGGCGGTTTTCCCCTTATTTGGGGTGTTGAGCAAGCAGGACGTGGCGCAGGCGTACGGGGCGTCGATCATACTGTTGATGCTGGGCGGCTTTATCTTATCGCGGGCGATGGCGGTGCGGGGCACACACTATCACCTGGCGTTGATGGCCTTGCATTGGGTGGGCGCCGGTAGCGAGAGACGGCTGGTTGCCGGCTTTATGCTGGCCTCCGCCATGCTCAGTATGTGGATATCCAATACCGCGACAACGCTGATGTTGTTGCCGGTGGCGCTGGCCATACTGGATCGCCTGCAGCATCCGGCGTTGGCGATTCCGCTGCTGCTCGGTATTGCCTATGCCGCCAGTATCGGCGGTATTGGCACACCTATCGGCACACCTCCCAATCTGGTGTTTATGCAGGTCTATACCGAGCTCAGTGGTGAGGAAATCAGTTTTCTTGGCTGGATGGGCTGGGGCATTCCGGTAGTGCTGCTATTGCTGCCCGCGGCGATCTGGTGGCTGACGCGGGGGTTGGCGCAGCCTATCGCCGCTGAACTTCCCGCCAAGGAACCCTGGGACCGCGCCCAAAAGCGGGTGATGGCGGTATTCGCGGCCGCCGCGCTGCTTTGGATTACGCGCACCGAACCCTTTGGCGGGTGGTCCGGGTGGTTGGGATTGCCCGGAGCCAATGATGCCACTGTGGCCTTACTGGCCGCCGCCAGTTTGTTTGCCATCGGTGACGGAAAGGGCGGGCGCCTGCTCGACTGGGAGGCGACCCGCGAGCTGCCCTGGGGAATATTGATTTTGTTTGGTGGGGGCATCTGCATCGCCAAAGCGTTTGCCGCGTCGGGCCTGTCAGAACAGGTAGCCGGGGTTGTTAGCGCACTGGAGCATTGGCCGCTGTGGCTGTTGCTGCTGGCTTTGTGTGTGTGCGTGACCTTTCTCACCGAGGCCACCAGCAACATGGCTACGGCAACCCTTTTGATGCCCATTCTCGGGGCAGCAGCGTTGGGGCTGGGATTGCCCTTGGAGCAACTAATGGTCCCTGCGGCCATTAGCGCCAGTTGTGCTTTTGCTCTCCCCATCGCCACGGCGCCCAATGCCATCGTCTACGGTAGTGGCTTGATCCGGGTGGCGGATATGGCCCGTCGGGGCGTGGTGTTGAGCCTTATTGGGGCAGTGATTGTGGCGACGGCCTGTTATGTCCTGATCGGACAATAGCCGGCAATTTCTGGGTTATTGGCCATAGAAGTCAGGATAATGACAGGATTTGTCATTGTTTGCGGGGGCAATCGGCGTAGAGTTAGCGACATTGAAATCCACGCCGGTCGACCCGGCGGCTCAGTGAGGTGAATACAATGTCTGAACGCTACCCTATGCCGATGCCTTTTGGCTGGTACGCCGTGTCCTACTCTGATGAACTGGCGCCGGGCGACTCCCGTGCCGTGCGTTACTTTAATCAGGATCTGGTGCTGTTTCGCACAGAAAGCGGCACTCCGGTGCTGCTGGAAGCCTACTGCCCCCACCTGGGTGCCCACCTGGGTTATGGAATCCACGGCAATGAAGGTCGCGGTGGCCGCATTGAGGGTGAGTCCATCGTGTGTCCCTTCCACGCCTGGAAGTTCAATGAAAAAGGTGAGTGCACCGACGTGCCTTACGCCAAGAACATGCCGCCGAAAGTGGCGGGCAAGCAGTGCCTTTATGCCTTCCCCACCCGTGAGACCAATCAGGTGATCTGGGCCTGGTACCATCCCGAGCGCGCTGAGCCTCTGTGGGATGTCGAAACCCACGAAGAAATGAACAGTGACGACTGGTCGCCGCTGGATCGCTACGAGTGGACCCTGAATACCCACCCGCAAGAAATGGCCGAGAACGCGGCTGACCCAGCGCACTTTCGCTATGTGCATGGCACCGCCTCCTTCCCCGAGTGGGAGACAACCTATGACGGACCGAAGTCACGCGGTCTGCAAAAAGCGAACATGCCGACGCCTCGCGGCGAAGTGAAAGGTGAGATCCATACGGCCAGCTTTGGTCCGGGGCAGGGCTATACGCGCTTTAAAGGTATCGCGGAAACCTGTCTGATGGGCCTGACAACGCCCATTGACAACGAAACGGTTCAGGTTCGTTTTGCGTTCACCCAGCCGAAAGTGAATGGTGAGGTGAAAAAAGGTGGCGTCAACGCTGCGATCGTGAAAGACATCGTCGGGCAGCTGGAAGAAGATGCGCCGATCTGGCAACACAAGATCTATCGCCCGCTGCCGATTCTCTGCGATGGCGATGGTCCCATCGCCAAATTCCGCAAGTGGTACAGCCAGTTTTACGTAGATTTCGATCCGCGCGCGCTGTAACGCATGGCAACTATCAGCCCGATGGCTGAGCTTTGAGAAAGGAGGCAAATGCCTCCTTTCTTTTTGTGGATAACCTGTTAAGGTTGGTCCGCAAAAATCGCGATACAATAATACCCATGTTGCTTACCCCTTGGCCGCTGCGCCATCGTTTATTTTTCGTTGTGCTGAGCTTGAGTTTCACCGCTCGGGCCGTTGCGGATTGTACCGAACCTGCGTTGCCATCCGTGCCGGATGCGGCCACCGCGACAAAAGAGGATATGTTGGGGGCTTATCGCGAGATGCGAACCTACCAGCAAACGGCGCAGGCGTATCTCGACTGCCTGGACGCGTTAAAGCTCGCTGAGCCGGACGTCGACGTAGAGATACTGCTCGAGCGACTCAATGCCTATAACCGCACCGTTGAGAATATGGATACGGTGTCGCGGCAGGTTCACCAGCAGCTTGATCGCTTCAACGCGCGCTGAGCTGTTCGATTCTGGAAATGCCGAAGGCTTCCAGCCTCTGCCGAAAACAGGGGCTCACGAGGCGATCACCGATAACCAGTGCGTAACTCTCTGCAGTCCCCTGGCCAGCTTGCGGGGCTAGCAGCTGTTCTACCCGCCGCGCGATGGCTTCCCCCGAATCCATCAGTCTTACCCCCGGAAAGTAGGGGGCGAGTTGATCAGCAATCAAGGGGAAATGGGTGCAGGCCAGGATGAGCGTATCCATTTCTGCAAAGTGCGGTTGTTGGGCAAATTGCGCGGCGATACGAGCGTACAAATCACGCGGCTGTTCGCCGCTCCAATACAAGTGCTCTACGGCCGGAGCCAGTTCCGCGCTGCCCACACTCAGTACCCTACAGTGGCTGGCGAAGTCCGCGATCAATTGCGCGGTGTACGGCCGCTTGACCGTGCCTGGCGTGGCTAGCAGGCCAATGACGCCGCTGAGGGTCTGGCTGGCGGCTGGTTTAATCGCGGGCACCACCCCCACTACCGGAATACTGAGCTGCTGGCGTAACGCGGGAAGGACCGTCGTGCTGGCAGAATTGCAGGCCAGGACCATCAGATCGGGTTGGGTTTTGGTGACCAGACTCACCACGGTGGCGCAGATGTGTTCGGTGAGCTTTTCCTCGGGCCATTCACCGTAGGGAAAACCGGCGCTGTCCAAGGCATAGATCAGTTGGATGGCAGGTAGCCGGCGTTGTATTTGCCGGCCTATGCTGAGCGAGCCAACACCCGAGTCGAATACGAGAACACGTGGTGCAGTGGTGTGGCTATTCACGCAATCGACTCGGGGCGGTGCTTACAGTTGTTCCATGATTTTTTCGGCAGAGGTTTCGACAATGCCGCCGGGGGGCTCAATCGCAAAGTGGCTGACCACCCCGTCCTCGACAATCATGGCCATGCGCTTGCAGCGAGTACCCATGCCAAATCCACTGCCATCCATTTCCAGGCCACAGGCTTTGGTAAATTCCGCGTTGCCGTCGGCCAGCATCAGGATTTCGTCGGCGTTCTGGTCTTTGCCCCAGGCGCCCATAACGAAGGCATCGTTGACTGACAGGCAGGCGATGGTGTCGACACCCTTGGCCTTGATTTTGTCAGCGTTAACCACAAACCCTGGCAGGTGAGTCATGGAGCAGCCGGGGGTGAAGGCGCCGGGTACGGCGAACAGAACGACTTTTTTACCATTGAAAATGTCGTCAGTGCTGATATCGGTTGGCCCTTCTTTGCCCATGGTTTTGAGGGTGACTGAAGGGATCTTATCGCCAGTGCTAATTGTCATTATGGTGCTCCTTGATCAGGTGAAGGAGGGTAAGTCTACTCTGTGTGTGCGGTCGCTTGAAGAGGTGGGGGCTTGAAATCCTCTGCCGCGCCCCTATTAAAGCGTTAACGGCAGGCGATCTGCGGTCACCGCTGAAGCCTTGCGTTGAGGGGCCTGTTCAATTGAGCTTGGTCTTGTGAGTATGTGGAGGTGAATCATGACTGCATTTACTTATACACCCTATGCGTGGCTTGACGATTTTCGTCGCGACTTCAATCGTTTGGTGAACTCTGGTTACGAACAACAAAACTGGAGCCCGGCGGTTGACCTGGCGGAGGATGAGTCAGGTTACTTCATCACTTTGGATTTACCGGGCGTGAATCCAGACGATGTGGAAATCACCCATCAGTCGCAGCAGCTAGCCGTAAAAGGCAAGCGCGACTGGGATGATGGTGAGCGCAGCAGCCTGAGCCGCGAACGCTGGCGCGGTGACTTTCTGCGACGCTTCACTCTGCCGAAAACCGCCGACGTGGAAAATATTGATGCCAAGTACAGCAATGGTGTGCTCGCCATCTTTATTCCCAAATCCAAGGAGTCTGAACCGCGTCGTATTGCAATCAACGTGCACTAAAAACAGGCGGGCCGATACCCTCGGTCCGCAGTATTCATCGCTGGTGGTGTTGATGGCGTCGACCGGCTAAGCTGGCAACTCATTGTTCCTTTTCCGTATTGATCGCCCTATGACCACTAGCGCAAGTTCCTCCAGCCTCAATGAGTTCTGGCTGGCGTGGACTTTTCTTACGCGATTTCCGGCGCCGGTTGCTATTCACTATTCGCCGGAAGCCCTGAATCGCGCCGCCCGTTTTTTCCCTTGGGTTGGCCTGGTGTTGGGCGTTTTTCAGGCCCTGGTCTATTGGTGCGCCCTGACGCTTTTCGACTCTGCGGTGATTGCTGCGCTGTGTTGTGTGGCAGCCATAGTGATTGCAACGGGCGCGTTCCACGAGGACGGTTTTGCCGACTATTGCGATAGCTTTGGTGGGGTAGATGCAAAACAACGCCTGACGATCATGACCGACTCGCGATTGGGAACCTTTGGCGTGAGTGGTCTGGTGTTCGTGCTGGTTTGGCGTGTGGCCGTATTGTCGCTGCTGCCCATGTCGGTGGCGTTGATAACAATCCTGGTGTCGGCGATGGTCAGTCGTTGGCTGGCAATCAGTGTGATGCTGTCATTGCCCTACGCCAAGGCTGACGGCAAAAGCAAACCGTTGGCTGACGCGATTGACTGGTCCGCGCTACGCGTTGCCGCGTTGCCGCTGATCCTGAGTGTTTTTATGATGAACGGCTGGTGGCTGTTGTTGATTGCTGTGACGCTGGCGATCTTTCGAGTGGGATTTGTCGCACAATTACGTACACGTTTGGGTGGTTTTACCGGAGATAGTCTTGGAGCCGCGCAACAAATGGCCGAAGTGCTGGTCTATGGTTGCGTGTTGTCAGTCAGTCTCTGAGCTCTGTGAATATTTACAAAGCGCAGCGGCACACAGCTTCGGCTGTTAGACTATAAGTATGGATTTATCAGGAGGAAGTGACAATGTTTAAACGGAAAGCAAAACAGCAGCTCGCTCTGGTTCTTTCAATCATGTTGGCTTGGAGTGGTCTGTTGGTGTCGGGAGCACAGGCGGGTGTCATTTCGTCTACCGAAATGATTGCCGAGCAACACCAGTTTGAAAGCAAACAATCCTTGAAATCCTATTTTGATCGCGATGATGTTAAACAACAGATGGTCGATATGGGGGTTTCTCCCGCCGATGTGGATGCGCGCATTGACGCTATGACGCCGGCTGAGCTCGCAGAGCTTAACAGCACACTGCAGGATGCACCTGCCGGTGCCGGTCTGGTCGGTGTGGTGTTGACGATCTTTATCGTCTTCGTGATCACCGATGTGATCGGCGCGACAGATATCTTCCCCTTTATTCGACCGGTTAATTGATTTTCCCGCTCGGAGAGGTCTGAATGGTTTCAGATCTGTTTAAGAAACTCGCCGCCAGTCGGCGAGTTTTTTTTGGTTTGCTGTTTTGTCTGGGGGGGTGCGCCGGGGTAGGCCCAACCGTGCCACCCAAGGCTGAAAGCCTGCGAATGGACGTTCCCTTCGTCTCACAGACGACCGCCTACTGTGGGCCGGCGGCGCTTTCTTCGGCGCTGCAATATTACGCCAAGCCGGTTAGCCTGGACGAACTGGTCGATCAGGTTTTTGTACCGGGCCGCCAAGGTTCGTTAACGCTGGAAATGACCGCGGCGTCGCGTCGGCACGGTTTGCTACCGTATCCCATTGCCCCGAGTTTGGATGCGATTTTGCGTGAACTTGATGCCGGTCATCCGGTGCTGGTGTTGCAGAATCTGGCCTTTAACTGGTGGCCGCAATGGCATTATGCGCTGGCGGTGGGCTACACCGACGAGGGCGAAACTCTGTTGCTGCACTCCGGTGAAGAGCCTTACTACGCAATTCCTGCGGGAACCTTTATGCGCACCTGGGCTCGGGCGGATCACTGGGGTTTGGTTTTGACGCCACCGGATCAGATTCCCGAAACGGCGGCGGCCTTGCCCTATTTGAACAGCATCGACAAGATGCGTCAGACTAGAACCATTACCTCGGATCAACTGCAGGCAGGCTTGTCACAGGCGGCTCTGCATTGGCCACGCTCAGCCAGTGCCCAGTTCGTTTATGCCAACTGGCTGCTGGAGAAGGGTGAGGCCCAGCGGGCGATTGGGTACTACCAGCGCGGCCTGTTGTTGCAGCACGATAATGCGATGGCGTTGAATAATTATGCGTTCGCGCTGCTGGCGTCCGGGTGTAAAACGTTGGCAGAAGAGGCTATCGAGCGCGCGGTGGCGCTTAAACCGGAAGATGCGAGGTTCCGGGAAAGCGCCAAAGAAATCGCCGCCAGCGATTCGGCGGCGAGGCGGTGCGAAGTGGAACCCTCCCGATAGAGGCGGGGGCTATAGGCGCCCACCCTGTTTCGCATTGGCAAAAGCAGCGGCCAGTGCGTTGCCACCAGCAGCGGGTTCGGTGCTCTTCTGGCGCGGTTGACGAGCTGGTGAAGCATTGCCTCGGCGATTGGCGCCACGGGAAGCTTTATCCTGAGGTGCGGCCTTGTCGTCGAGACGCATACTCAGTGCAATGCGCTTGCGCTCGATATCCACATCAATCACTTTTACTTTGACGATGTCACCCGCTTTAACGACCTCGCGCGGGTCTTTCACAAATTGGTGGGACAGCGCAGAAATGTGCACCAGACCATCCTGATGCACCCCCACATCCACAAAGGCGCCAAAATTGGTGACGTTGGTAACGCACCCTTCCAAAATCATTTCAGGCTGCAGGTCGCTGACCTTTTCGATGCCGTCTTTAAAGGTGGCGGTTTTGAACTCCGGGCGAGGGTCGCGTCCCGGTTTGTCGAGTTCTTTGATAATGTCGCGAATGGTGGGTACGCCGAACTTGTCATCCACGTACTGTTCCGGTTTCAAGCCGCGTAAAAACGTACTGTCACCGAGTAGCTGGTTCACCTGTCGCCCACACTGTTGCACGATCTTGTCGACGACGCTGTAGGATTCAGGGTGAACCGCCGAACTATCCAGCGGGTTGTCGCCATTCATAATTCGCAAGAAACCGGCGGCTTGCTCAAAGGTCTTGTCGCCCAGGCGGGGAACTTTTTTCAGGGTTTCCCGATCCTTGAACATGCCGTGCTCGTCGCGGTACTGAACCAGGTTAGCGGCGATGGAGGCGTTGAGCCCGGACACGCGGGTCAGCAGAGCGGGGGAGGCGGTGTTCACGTCGACGCCGACGGCGTTAACGCAGTCCTCGACCACCGCATCCAGCGAACGCGACAGGGCAGACTGTGAAACGTCGTGCTGGTACTGGCCCACACCGATGGATTTCGGTTCGATTTTTACCAGCTCTGCCAACGGGTCCTGCAATCGGCGAGCAATGGACACGGCGCCACGAATCGTTACGTCCAGATCGGGAAATTCCTTGGCGGCATATTCCGAAGCCGAGTACACCGAGGCGCCGGACTCGTTCACCATGACTTTGTGCGTTTTGAGTTCGGGATGGGCTGAGAGAATATCGCCCACGAACTTGTCGGTTTCGCGGCTGGCGGTGCCGTTGCCAATGGCGATCAACTCAATGTTGTATTGCTTGATCATTTTCAACAGCACGGCAGCGGCTTCCGCTTGCCGGTTCTGAGGCGGGTTGGGGAAAATCGCGCCGTGATCCAGCACTTTGCCGGTCGCGTCGACCACGGCGACTTTGACCCCGGTACGCAGACCGGGGTCGAGGCCGATGGTGGGGCGCGGTCCGGCGGGGGCCGCCAGCAGCAGATCTTTCAGGTTTGACGAGAACACCTGGATGGCATCGTTCTCGGCGCGCTCGCGCAGCTGGCCGAGAAGGTCCGTTTCCAAATGAATATACAGTTTGATTTTCCAGGTCCAGCGAACCACTTCATTCAGCCATTTGTCCGCGGGGCGATTGCTGAAACCGAGCTTCCAGTGATCGGCGACCATTGCCTCGCAGGGGCTGGTATCGGCGTCATCGAACTGGATGTTGAGTGAAAGTACGCCTTCATTGCGACCGCGGAACATCGCCAGCGCGCGGTGAGAGGGGGTGTTTTTCAACGGTTCGCTATGTTCAAAGTAGTCGCTGAACTTTTCGCCCTCGCGCTCTTTCCCGGCCACGACGGCGGAGGTCAACTTACCCTGTTCCCAAAGGTAATTACGCAGCTTTTCTATAAGGTCCGCATCTTCGGCAAAGCGCTCCATCAGGATGTATTTTGCACCATCCAGCGCATCCTTGGTGCTTTCGATCTTGTGTTCCGGGTTCAGATAACCGGCGGCTTCGCTTTCCGGGTCGAGCTCTGGGTTGCCCAGCAGGGCATCGGCCAGTGGTTCGAGGCCCGCTTCAATGGCGATCTGGCCTTTAGTGCGGCGCTTTGGCTTATAGGGCAGGTAGAGGTCTTCGAGGCGGCTTTTGGTATCGGCAGCGAGGATTTTCTGTTCCAGCTCCGGGGTCATCTTGTCTTGCTCACGGATGCTGTTGAGGATGGCCTCGCGGCGATCCTCCAGATCGCGCAGATAGCCCAGGCGACTTTCCAGTTCCCGCATTTGGGTGTCGTCCAGCCCGCCCGTGACCTCCTTTCGATATCGGGCGATAAACGGTACCGTGGCGCCTTCGTCCAATAATTGTACAGCGGCTTCGATATTGCGCTGGGGGACGTTCAATTCCTGGGCGATGGTCTGGAGAATCTGCTTCATTCGCGAACAACCTGCGTGATTATTGAAATTCGAGCGCCGCATTATGCAGAAACTGGTGCTGTGCTGCGAGTCTTGACAGCAGGGGAGTGTGAACTCTCTACGGAAGGTTGTTTTGTGATCAGATCAGGTCAGCGGTAAGTGATTCGTAGAGGGCGCAGCAATCATCGTAAAAGCTGCGGTATTTGGGTGTGAGGTGAGGGGCAACCAGAGACATAACCTGAAATACCCCCTGATGGATCAGTAGCTGTTGGGGTAAGTTGTTGCTGCGCAACATATCGTAGTTGAGCCAGAAGGTGATCTGCATGGTGACGGTTTCACTCAGCCTGTCCAGCTGCCCCGCTTCCAGCGACAGTATTTCCTTTTCACGCAAGGTATTGGCAATCGCTTTTGCGGCGCGCACTTTGTGTTCAAGCAGGCGGCGAAATTTTTTGTCGACGGCTGGATAGCGCTGCAGAATGTCCGTCAGGTTGCGGTAGAAATAGCGCTGCTTGTAGATCTCATCGAACACCAAGTAGATATAAAACCAGGCGTCATCCGGATTGAGCAATTTGTCGATGGGAGCGTCCAGTATTTCTGTCAGCTCTTGATGAAAGTGTTCGTAAAGGGCGGTGATGATGTCTTCCTTGCCCTTGAAGTGGTAGTA
>JBFKXO010000047.1:0-11226 GCA_041638115.1 Litorivivens sp.
AGTGCCAAACTCTCGTTCGAAAAGATTGGCATCCCGCGTGGAAACCAACATGGCGCCGCCGGTATTGTTCTTGCCAAAAAGCGTCCCCTGCGGTCCGCGCAATACCTGAATGGATTGGGTGTCGACAGTATCGAGTAACTGCGTGTCCTGACGCGCCAGAAAGATTCCGTTCAGATACACACCCACCCCGGGATCAAGTACCGCGGTGGCTTCACGTTGGCCAATACCGCGAATAAAAATGGCGGGGGTTTTTGAACCACTCTCTCCAAACTGTAAACCGGGCACCAATTGCTGCAAATCAGTAATTGAGGATACGCCAGCTTCGGCCAGCGCATCCGCGCCCAGGGCGCTAACCGCCACGGGCGTTTCCTGAAGGCTTTCCTCTCTTCGTCGTGCCGTGACGTACACTTCCTCAAGCGACGCCTTCACCGTGTTCTCCACAGTGCCCTGCTCGGACGGCTGAGCCACAAGGCCCGCCGGGCTCAGACACAAGCCAACCGCAACTCCCAGCCACTTTCGCTTGTTATTCATTAAATTATCCGCCGTTATTATCAATATCGTAGCGGTAACCGTTGATATCGATCACCCGGCTACGCTGCCCCGCCGCCTTTTTTGTTTTGCGTTGCGGTCGGACCCTTCCAAATTACATTTCTTGCGAAATGTTTTTGCAGGCTAAACCCGACCCATGGATTCGTCAAGCCCCAGGCCAGGCAAAGTCCACCACCAAAAAAACATTGCATAAGAAATGTTTTGTGTTTTATAGTGAATCCAATACGGGCACAGACCCCACTCGAAAAGCAGAGGACAGGTGATGACATACAAACCTAAGCGCATGAAATTTGGTGCCTTTTTTGCGCCGTTTCACAAAGACATCGTCAACCCGACGCTCGCCATTGAGCGTGATATGGAATTGATACAATGGATGGACAAGCTGGCCTACGACGAAGCCTGGATCGGCGAGCATCACAGTGGCGCCTATGAATGCATCGCCTCGCCCGAGGTGTTTATCGCCACTGTGGCCGAGCGTACCCGCAACATTCGCCTGGCGACCGGCGTCAGCTCCCTGTCCTACCACCATCCGCTGGTACTGGCGGACCGTATTTGTCAGCTCGACCACCAGGTGCGCGGCCGCCTGACCTTCGGTGTCGGCCCCGGCCAGCTGGTAGCCGACGCCTATATGATGGGTATCAACCCGAAAGATCTGCGTCGTCGCATGAATGAATCCCTGACCGCGCTGGTGAAATTGCTGAATGGCGAAACCGTCACCATGCAGACCGACTGGTTTACGCTCAATGAGGCACGCTGCCAGATCCTGCCCTATCAGAGCCCGACGGTGGATATGGCGGTCGCATCTGCCATTAGTCCCACTGGCGCACGCACCGCCGGCGAGCATGGCCTGGGCATGATTTCGGTTGCAGCCTCCAGTCCTGAAGGTTTCAAGCAACTGGCCAATCACTGGGATATCTGCGAAGAAAAAGCGGCCGAACACGGCAAACAGGTTTCGCGCAGCAACTGGCGTATTGTGACCCCCTTCCATATCGCGGAGACCGAAGAGCAGGCCTACAAGGATCTGGAATACGGTCTGATGGATATGATGCGCTACTTCAAGAAATTTGGTGGCAGTGCTTTTCCCGAGGCCAAGTCTTTCAAGGAAGCCATTGAAATATGGACGACCGGCGGCCTCGGCGCCTTCGGTGTGGGTGTGGTCGGCACCCCGGAAACGATGGTGAATCACATCAAAAAACTGCAGGAGCAGTCCGGAGGCTTTGAGACCTTCCTCGCGCTGGCTCACAACGCCGCCGACTTCGACGCCACCAAAAAATCCTACGAGCTGTTTGCAAGGGAGGTTATGCCCCACTTCCAGTACTGCAATGACAATCGCCCGGCCTCACTCAATTGGGCGGCTGAAAACGCCGACCGCTTTATGGAAGAATATGTCGGTGGCATCAACACGGCAATTGCCCAGCACGAACAGGAAATGGCTGATAAACAGAAAAAAGCCGCCAGCAACTCCTGAGGTGACAGCATGAATACCCAAGCAGCAAGCGACAGCAAAACGATTCCCGTAGCCAGTGGCGCTCAACCGGAGGGCGGCCACTACATGGAATTTATCAATACGCCGCTGGACTTTATGAAGCGGGTGTTTGAGGAATGCGGTGAAGTGGGTCAGTTCGATATGGGTGGCCTGCCTACCGTTCTGATGATCGGGCCCGAGGCGCACGAGGCTTTTTTCCGCGCGCCGGACGACCAGCTCAGTGCCTCCGAGGCCTACCAGATGATGGTGCCGGTGTTTGGCGAGGGCGTTCAGTACGGCGCCGATCCCCATATTGAACGCCAGCAATTGAAGATTCAGTATCAGGGCTTGAAGCACGACAAAATGTCGAGCTATGCCGGTGTGGTCGCCCAGGAAGTCATCGATTTCACCCAAGATTGGGGCGATGAAGGCGAGATGGATTTCTATGAAGCCTTTACCGATCTCACCCTGCGAACCTCGACCCACTGCTTGTTGGGCTCCGTCTTTCGCTATCGACTGACCGACGAATTTGCCGATCTCTACCGCGATCTGGAAAACGGCATTGATCCGTCGGCTCTGCTCGACCCGAATCAGCAGAAGGACACCTTTAAAAAACGCGATCTGGCCCGCGAACGGCTGCAGGAACTTATCACCGAAGAAATCCATCGGCGCCGAGACGCCGAAGCCAAAGGCGAAGAGCCATTGGACGATATGCTCAATATCTATATGACGGCCACCTATGAAGACGGTCGCACATTGAGCGAACACGAAATTACCGGCCTGGTGATCTGGTTTATGTTTGCCGGCCACCACACCAGCTCCAATACCTCCGCATGGACACTGGTAGAAATCGCCCGCCACCCCCAGTATCACAAGGAGCTGGTTGGCGAGATCGACAAGCTGTTCGAAGGTGGCCAGGAGCTTAGTTTTAACGCCCTGCGAGAAATCCCTTTATTAGAAGGATTTATTCGCGAAGCGCTGCGCCTGCACCCTCCCTTGAATGCCATTTCACGTCGGGTGATGAAGCCGTTTCAATTTAAGGAGTATCTGATTGAACCCGGCTGTAACGTGATGCTCTGTCCTTGGGTGGCCCACAAACTGCCGGAGCATTTCCCCAATCCGGAAACCTTTGATCCCAAACGCCCGGCACCGGACAACGTATTTGCCGCCATTCCCTTTGGCGGTGGTCGCCGCAAGTGCGTGGGTAATGCTTTTGCCTTATTGCAGGTGAAAGCGATTTTCTGCGAATTGCTGCGGAACTTCGAATTCGAACTTACCCTGCCGCCAGAGGACTATCAGGAAATCATGCCGGCGCTGATCCTGCGCCCGAGCGATCCCTGCAAGCTACGCTATAAACGACGCAAGGACATCTGACATGGGAAAACTGTGCATCAAAATCGATCTCGATCTGTGTCAGGGGCATGGTGTCTGCCAGGCTGAAGCCGGTGAGGTATTCGAATTACAGGAAACTGATGCGCCCTATCCTCAGGCCGTAGTGATCAAGGAGGACATCAGCGAGGAAGAGCGTGAAAAAGTATTGAAGGCGGAAAAGTTCTGCCCCAACGCCGCCATTACCGTTACCGAAAGCTAAGGAAATCGAATGCCTCAAACCTTGCTCCGCTTTGATATGCGCAACCCCGACTTCGGAGCCGATCAACGGTCTCTGTATGACACCGCGCTCGACATGGCGCAATGGGCTGACGAGCAGGGTATTGATTGCATTCAGATCAGCGAGCACCACGGCTGCGACGACGGCTACCTGCCCTCGCCCATCGTGCTGGCCGCTGCCATGGCGGCACGCACCCAGCGTATCCGCCTGCGCATGGCCCTGATCATCCTGCCCTTTCACGACCCCATTCGAGTTGCCGAAGATC
Source organism: Litorivivens sp. (assembly GCA_041638115.1). Classification (GTDB taxonomy): domain Bacteria; phylum Pseudomonadota; class Gammaproteobacteria; order Pseudomonadales; family Spongiibacteraceae; genus Litorivivens. Next base: position 3,889 of record JBFKXO010000047.1, read on the forward strand.
TGGCCGTGCTCGACATTATCAGCAACGGTCGTCTCGATGTGGTGGTCGGTGCGGGTTATGTGCCGGAAGAGTTCGCCATGTTCAACGTGGAACTGAAAGATCGCGGCCGGCTGATGGAAAGCAAAATCACCGCCCTCAAACAGGCCTGGAGTGGCGAACCCTTTGAGTATGAAGGCCGCAAGGTTCAGGTGACGCCGCGGCCGGTTCAACAACCACACCCACCGCTGTGGATGGGGGGTTCCAGCAAGCCGGCGGCACGTCGCGCAGCGCGCATGGTGGATTACTTTTACACTGAAAACCGCGTGTTGTTCGATGAATTCAACGCCGAACGACAGCGTCTCGGCAAAGAGGAAATTCCCTTTGTCGAGCTGGGCAGCGGATTCTTTGTGGTAGCAGACGATCCGGATGCCGAGTGGGAGCGCCTCAAGCCCCACGTGCTTTACGAGTGCAACAGCTACGGCAAGTGGCAGGCCTCCTCGGCCATGCAAGGTCAGTACGTGGAAATGACCGACGCCGAGCCCCTGCGAGCGACCGGACTCTACCCAATCATCAAACCTGAGCAGGTCGATGACTATCTCGCTGAGCTGGGTGACAACGCCCAGCTCTGTCTGCACCCGCTAATTGCCGGCCAAGCTCCTGAGCATGGCTGGCGACAACTTAAGGACTTTGCCACACACGTCATGCCGCATATCAAGCGCTGACGTATTCCAAGGGAATAATAATGAAAAAGCTCATACTGGCAGGCGCAGCTACGCTGGTACTAGCCGCCTGCACCAAGCCTCAGATTCCACAAGACGGTCCCGTGGCAGACTGGCCCGTCATTGGCCAGAACAACAGCGGCCAGCGCTACTCAAGTCTGACCCAGGTCAACCGCGATAATGTAAAGCACCTCAAACCGGCTTGGACCTATCGTCTCAAAGATTTTTCTGCGGGCAATGAAACCCACGGCGCCACAGCTCTTCAATTGACCCCGCTGGTAACCAACGGCGCCATGTACGTGTGTACACCCTATAACCGGGTCATTTCGCTTAATCCGGAAACCGGCGCGGAGAACTGGTTTTTTGATCCTAAGGTCGATCTCACCGGTGTGTATACCCCGGCCTGCCGCGGTGTCAGTTATTGGGAAGGCGAAAGCGCGACCGGTTGCAAGAAACGCATTCTCATGGGCACGCTGGATGCACGCCTGCTGGCAATCGACGCGGACACCGGCACGCCCTGCACCGACTTTGGAGATCAAGGCTCCGTTGATTTGACCGAAGGTCTCGGGGAAGTAAACACCGCCGAATACTATGTCACATCGCCACCGCTGATTATGGGCAATCGCATCATCACCGGCGCCTTTGTGCAGGATGGTCAGCGCACTGATGCTCCCAGCGGCGCTGTGCGCGCTTTCGATGCACGCAGCGGCGAACTGCTCTGGGCTTGGGACCCTGTGCCACCAACCCGGACGCCGGTAACCGCCAACGATATCAAGCAGGGTAAAACCCTGACCCCAGGGACACCCAATGCCTGGGGCATACTGTCCGGCGACATAGAGCGTAACTTGGTATTTGTGCCCACCGGCAACCCCTCACCCGATCACTACGGTGGCGCGGAGCGCGGCGATTTAGACTACTACGGCAGTTCAATCGTGGCACTGAACGCAACCACTGGCGAGGTGGTATGGAATTTCCAAACCGTTCACCATGACGTCTGGGACTACGATGTTGCCGCGCAACCCGTCACGTTTGATTTCCCTCAAGCGGGCTCCGGCAAGTCCATCCCCGCCGTGATTGCCGCCACCAAAATGGGGCACGTATTTTTTCTCGACCGGGAATCCGGCAAGCCCCTACTCCCGGTTGAAGAGCGCACCGTTCCTCAAACCGACATTCCCGGCGAGTACACCGCACCCACCCAACCCTTCCCGGTAAAACCCAAACCGCTACACCCGGCCACCCTGACCGAAGACGAGATCTGGGGCATCACCCCCTGGGATAAAAAGTATTGCCGGGCGTTCTTTAACAGCCTGCGCTATGAGGGCATTTTTACCCCGCCTTCCTTTCAGGGCACGCTCGCCTATCCGGGGCTGGGGGGAGGCATCAACTGGGGCTCAGTATCCATTGATCCACTGAATCAGCGTATGGTCGTCAACCTGCAGATCGCGCCGTTCACCATGAAGGTGGTTCCCCGCGCCGATATTCAGGAAAGCGAGGGCAGTGATCTGGTCGGGCTGGCGCCGCAGCAGGGCACGCCTTACGCCGTGACCCGAGGTGTTTTTGCCACCGAATGGCCCGACATGAAGCCCTGCGTCGAACCGCCCTGGGGCAAGCTGGTATCCATTGATCTGAAAACCGGCGATATTGTCTGGGAGCGAGAGCTCGGCACGCTGAATAAGCTGGCGCCCCTCGGCCTCGGCAAGTTTTTCCCCTGGGGCACGCCCAACACCGGTGGCTCAATCCAGACCGCCGGCGGGCTTATTTTTATCGGCGCCACGCTGGATCAGATGTTCCGGGCGTTCGACAGTGAGACCGGCGAATTGCTCTGGGAAGAAGAATTGCCCTACGCAGGCCATGCCACCCCCATGACCTACCGCTTATCGAGCGACAGCAAACAGTACGTGGTCATCGCTGCTGGCGGCCACGGCCCACTGGGCAGCCCGGCCGGTGATGTGCTGATGGCCTTCGCGCTGGAGGATTAATATGTCCCTGACCCGTGAATTTTTTGAACGCTACTACACCACCTACAACAGCGAAAACCCGGACGCGCTGGAGACTTTTTACGCAGAAAATGTGGAGTTTACCAGCGCCCAGGGCACCAGCCACTCGCGCGATAGTATTCTGCAAACCTACCGCTACCTGATCGACTTATTTGAAGATCGCATGACGCCTGAAAATATCTTGATCGACGGCGAGCGCGCAGCCATCGAGATCACCGATGTTTTTACCGCGCGCGAGGATGTCGCTGACTATATGGGTACCTCATTAAAAAAGGGCGAGCAGCTCACACTCAAGCTCTGTGGCATTTACACCGTCAAGAATAACCAGATCACCCACGCCGCTATTTATGCACGCTAAAGGAGACCGGAATGATCCAGCATCTGTGCCTGATCAATTTCAAACAAGACCTCAATGCCGACACCCAACAGAAAGTGATAGACGCCTATAACAAGCTGCCAGCGTTGATACCCGGCATCAACAGCTTTAAATGCGGTATGGATCTGAAAATGCTCGACGGCAACTACCACTTTGGTATCGTCGCAGAGTTTGAAAGCCAGGAAGCTTTCGAGAATTATTCCGTGCACCCGGCTCAGGCCGAAGTCATTTTTCCGGTGGTCGGGGAGTTAATGGAAAGTTATGTGACAGCGCAATTTGCGCTCTGAGCCAGCCCGGTTTCGCCCCTTGCGAACGTTCAGCTTTCGTTCAGTGATGCATGCATAAGCTGTCCACAGTCTCAGATCAGGACGAGGATCGCTTATGAATAATTCACTGATTGCCGCTGTTATCGCTGCGCCACTGGTCGCCGGTTCGTCTTTTGGTGGCTACAAGCTTTACCAGAATTATCAGGCCGAAAACAATCGCGCACGCATTGTGGAAGTTGCCGAAGCGACCAGGATTGAGAAGGTGCCGGTTTCGCGCCAGGAATGCTGGCAAGAAAAGGTCGTTAATGTCCACTACGAAGAACAAAGCACGCAAGCCGGAAAGGTGGGCTCGGCCGCGCTGGGTGCAGTGATCGGCGGCGCTGTTGGCAACCAGATCGGTGATGGTCGCGGACGCGACGCGGCGACGGTGGTTGCTGCCATAATCGGCGGCAAGATCGGGCACGATGTGTATCAAAAGAACCATCAGCCCAAGCCGGTGGAAACGGTCAGCTATGAACCGCGCTGTAAAACGGTCACGGACTACAACTCGGTTGAAAAGCCCAACGGTTATACCGTGACCTACGAATATCAGGGCCAGACCTACACGACCCACATGGACGAAGCGCCAGAGGGTGAATACCTGTCGACGTTACCCACCGAGGTCACGGTGCAAGACGCCGGCTGATGGTTGCCGCCCCGCAGATGCGGGGTTCCTCCCCCTTGAGACCAAGCCAGCGGGGCCGCGACCTGCCCCCGCAACCTACCCGATTTTTTTGTTCAGCTTCATCATATTGCGATTGCGCAGGCGAATATTCAGCAGCTCCACACTGACCGAGAACGCCATCGCGAAGTAGATGTAGCCTTTGGGCACGTGTACATCGAAACCTTCTACAATCAGCGTCACGCCAATCAGTATCAGGAAGGCCAGCGCCAGCATCTTGATAGTCGGATTGGCATCAACAAAATCCGCAATGGATTTTGACGCCAGCAGCATCACGATCACCGACACGACGACGGCAATTACCATGATGGAGATATGATCCACCATACCCACGGCGGTGATCACCGAATCCAGTGAGAACACAATATCGAGAATGGCGATCTGCACCAGCACCGCGCCGAAGGTAGCAGCTGCTACCGCACTGCCGCTTTCACTTTCAATTTCGAAGCTGTTGTGAATCTCATGGGTCGATTTAACCAAAAGAAACAGGCCGCCGCCGATCAGGATCAGATCGCGCCCGGAAATACTTTCGCCCAATACCGTGAAAAGCTCGGCCGTTAAACCCATTACCCAGGACAGGGCGAGCAACAAGAGCAGTCGCGACACCATTGCCAGACCGATACCGATCCGGCGCGCTTTATCGCGCTGGTGGGCAGGCAAGCGGCCGACCAGAATAGAAATAAAGATGATATTGTCGATACCCAAAACAACTTCAAGGGCGATCAACGTTGTAAGAGCAACCCAGGCTTCAGGGCTGGCTAACCACTCCATTACACTGCCTCCGTCGATAATCGTTTATGCAAGAAAGACAATCCCAGCAAAGCCAAACCGAGCCCCATAAAGGACGCAACGCGCAACAAGCCCGCCAGGTCAGACATGTCCACCACAAAGATCTTGGCGATGACGGCCAGTAGCATACACATTCCCGCGCGATAAAGCTGCGCCTCCTGAAGGCGCGTCGCTTGAATAACAACACCGATCGCGATCAACAACCACACCAGCGAATAGGTGTACAACTCGCCGCTGGAGATCGAGATGAATTCACTGACCGCGCCGTTCCACAAGTGCCGAATCTGCAGGTTGATAAACACAAAGGCGGACGCCGCCGCCACGCTGTACGCAACGGTTTGCCATTGCCGGTGGTAGTGCCGCGCCACCAGCCAGGCCATGACAATGGGCAAGCCGTAAGCGATTAGCAGAGAGTTAAAGATGGGGGTTTCAGATACCGGTTGAAAACCGAAGTAGGGATTGTGCGAGGTCAGCAGCAGAGCAAACGCGCCCAGACTGAAACAGAGCAAGACCCTGGCTGCGGCGTCGTATACAAAAGCGAGCTGCTGCGAGAAATGACGCCGGTAGTGATAAGCCAGGGCGAGACCCGCCCAGAGGTTGACGTTGATTGCCGCCTCAAGATAGCTGAAACGCGCGACAAATATTGCACCGTCGTAGAGCCAGTAGCGAATTTCGGCGCCCAAGGTGAGTACCAACAAATGCAGCGAAGCAGCTTCCAGCCAGGCCCGCAAGGGATTGTCGGTGGCGAGCTGGCGCGCCGCAAGGATGCAACAGGCGGTAGCGCCACCATAGGTCCACAACGACCAATGGGTGGGGTTATCCGCATAGCTAAACAACCACGGGTTAAAGGTAAGGCGGGTCACCACCACCGCGACCAGCAATTTGACCAACCAGTCGACCGCTTGCAGTTGATAGCGCTTGACCATCCAGCACAGCGAAACCAATTGCAGCGCCAGGGCCAGCGTCAGCCCGGCTTCCTGAAATACCATAGCGACCGCGACCGCGTATGCCGCGTGACCCGCCAGCAACATCCATAGCGTGACGACATCCGGCGGCTGTCCATCCTCGTCGTTCAGCTGCTGGGTCGCCACAAAGACATAGCCCCCGCCAAGCAACAAGACCAATGCAGCCCACAACCAATCCGAGAGGATGTGTGGCTGGGCAAGGTAGGTCACCGTCAGCCACAGAATGGGCGACAACAAGCCCAGGGATGCCCACACCGCACGCGCCCGACCCTGACGGAGTAACCAGACGCTGGCGCCACTGTACAAGGCAATGGCAAAGATACAGACCCAAAACCGGTCGGCCTGCTCCGCCGGCAACGCACTGTGGCCGGTCACCAGCGGCCACAACGCGACGGCGGCGAGCAACACTGCACTCAGCCAGGGCAAGGCACACAGATCGTCACGGTGGCGTGCGGCGATAAACAACAGGCCGACAAAGGGCAAGTGCAAAACAAAACCGCCAAAGGAGAAAGGCTGCAACAGTAATGACAAACCAAGCATCGTCAGCATGATCATCAAGCCGAAGCTTTCTCGTCGGTGGGGAGGGGCCAGCAGGTTTTGCCAGGTAATGCTATCCAACCTCACCGTTGCGCTAGTGAGCCAATAGTCTTTGCGCGGAATGGCCAATAGTGCGTAGGCCACAAGCGTGAGATAGAGCGGCCGGAACCATTGCGCAGAGGACGTTGCCAAGGACAGTAACCCCCAGCACACCATGCCCGCCAACACGCCGAGCCAGAGCCAGCTTCGATTAACCTGTCGCTGCAATAGCAAGGCCGCCACAGATACGATCACCACATAGATCAATGCGCCGGTCATATTGTTGCTGCCGGTAGACACCAGCAGCGGGACAATATACGCGCCCAACACACCAATGCCAGCCATAACCGGGCCATGACGCAGGGCCAGCAACATGGTGCCAAAAGAAAGCAGCGCGAGAAACACAAAAACCAGCCCCGGAGCTATCAACTGGTAGAGGTGCAAGGCGGCCACCAACGCCGCATACAGCGTAATGCTGGCGCCGCCGGCCAGCGCCGCCAGTGCGGGTTGCGGGCCCGAACGCCGATACAGATATTCCGCCGCACCGTGCAAAAGCAGGCCGGCAACCAGTGCCAGCACAATACGGGCGGCGGGGCCCAGCAAGCCCTGTTCGATGCCGTAGCGCACCATAAAGATACCCGCCAGGCCGATACAGCTACCGCCGAGCCAGATCATCCAGTGTTCTTTCAGTTTGCTCAGCCAGGGCCAATCCCATGCTTGCGACTGCCTGGGCGGGGTTGGGGGTATGGCATTGGCTGTGCTGCCAACATTGCCTGAGCCGCCGGTATTGCCGACGCCGCTGGCCTTGGCAAACGCCGTAGGGCGCTCCGTGGCTGGCAAGGGTTTGCCCGCGGGCACCGCCGGTCTCGCGGGAGGATTGGCGGGCACCTTGCCGTCACGGGAATAGAGCTGCTCTTCCTGCAAGCGCCAGACCTGCTGCTGCAGTTTCG
>JBFKXO010000048.1:0-11155 GCA_041638115.1 Litorivivens sp.
ATATCGCCGTGCAATTGGCGGGCGCGGGCGGTGGGCTGCATCCCGCTGCGATGACGCACAAATAGCTCGTCACCGAAGGTCAACCGCAGGCGTTGCAGTGCTGCGCTAACGGCTGGCTGGCTCATGCCCAGGGCGGTCGCACTGGCGGAGAGCTTACCGGTCTCCATCAGGCTGTCGAAGACGGTCAGCAAATTCAGGTCGACGCCACGTAAATTCAGCTTCATGGATATTTGATATACAAAACATTCAATTTACAAATATCACGATGGCGCTAGGCTGACAACATCGATTGTGGAGGTGCGTGATGCCCGATATAAAACCCGAACATCTGGTGATTGTCTTCATTGTGCTGGCCATGTTGTGGGAAGTCCTCGCCGGCCGGACCCGCGAGGGCCGTAAAACCCGTGAAGACTGGAATATGGCTCTGCTGACCGGCGCCGCCATGGTGATCGTCCAGCGCCCGGCGCTGGTTCTGGCAACCGCCTTTCTGGGCGGGCTGTTGGTGCCCCAGTGGCAGGGTGCGCTCGACGACTTTGCCGCGGCTAATTTCTGGTGGGTGCTGCTGGCTTATATTGCGCTGGAAGAACTGCTGCACGGCGCCGGTCACTGGTTTGCCCACGCGCGCCGTCCGAAAAGCAAACAATTGCAGCGGCTACAGGCACTGTTCAAGATGGGACACCGGCCGCATCATCTGTCCGGCGGCAATGACGGTAAAGGCCAGCTGACGGTGACCCAGACCTTTGTCGAGCACTGGTTGTGGTGGTTTATCATGCCCAACTACTGGTTTCAGTTCTTCTGTGTTTACCTGGGGCTGGTTGAAGTGTTTCTGGTGGGCACCGTGTTCAAGGGTTTGTGGGCCGCTCACAATCATGTGAACTGGAATTACGACCTGTATTTTCTCAATCACCGCTGGGCCTGGGTGCGCAAGACCATGTATGGGCTTTGCCATATTTTGACCTTCCCCACCCAGCACCATCACCACCATGCCCGTGGCAAAAACTCCGGCAGCAACCTGTGCAACCTATTGGCGATCTACGACTGGCTGATCTTTGATTCGCTGGTGATTGAGAAAGAAAAGCCGGTCATCTATGGCTGGAAGCAGTCGCCCCAGGAAGAGCACAATATCTGGTACCGGTTTTTCGCCACCGACCTCAAAAAACTGACCTGAGTGCGTCAGCGCTTCGCCAGCTCAAACTCGGCATAGACGTTCGAGGTGACTTTCACCTTGCCGGGTTTGAATTCGTGGGGCGCCTCTGCCCCATCGCGTTTGGCCGTCGCCATCACTTCCTGCATCCCGAAATGACGCTGAATATTCTGCCGGCCAATCTGATGTACGTGGCCGAGCCGAGCGCCAAATTGCTCTGCTAAAAACTCCGCCTGTTGCCGGGCATCTGCGGCTGCGGCCGCCAGTGCCTGTTGTTTCAGTGCCTCGTAGTTGGAAACATCGGGCTGGATCTGGGTGATCTCGGAAATACCGTTATCGACCAGCGCCTGTAATACGGCGTTGTAGGCTGACGTGTCGCGCAGAACCAATTCCACGCTGCGGCTCACCCGCTGTTCACGCGGGCGCGGCGGTTCAGTGCGATTGCGGAAGTCGTCGACAATATTGATGTGAAAGGATGAGGAGGTGATGTCGTCTTCTTTGACACCGAGGTTCAGCAGCGCCTTAGCCGCCGCTGAGGCGCGCGCATCGACATCATTTTTCGCCGCAGCGATATCGCTTTCGTGAAACGCCGTGATATTGAAATGCAGCCGGATGAGATCCGGTGCCACTTCAATCTCGCCGTTGCCCTCCACCGACACAATCCGCTCGATGCTTCGCTCGCTGGTGACCGGTGTGGCCGAATCCAGTTGGCTCCAGACCAGCACCACCAACAGCAAAACCGTGACAATCAAAACGAACTGCTTCATAGCTATCCCCTTTTCCATGGAAACTGGCGGCGATTATGCCGCAGGGGGCAATATGCTGATTTGACGCAGTTCTAGACTCCTGGTTCCCGGTTAACGCTGCGACGAGATATTGCCGCCATCTACCACCAGCTCGGTGGCGGTGATATAGCTGGCTTCGTCCGATAGCAGAAAGCGAACAGCTTTGGCGACTTCTTCCGGTGCGCCCAGGCGACCAAGCAGAATGCGGCGCTCAAACTCCTGCTGCAGGCCGGGGGCTGCGTCGATGGCTTGTTGGATCATCGGTGTCAGTATCTGGCCGGGTGAGACGCTGTTAATGCGGATACCGTCCCGAGCAAGATCGTCGGCCAGCGCCCGGTTTGCCGCGAGCATGCCACCTTTGGAGGCGCTGTAGCTGGGGTTCATGGCATTGCCCAGGGTCGCGTTGATGGAAGCGATGCCGACAATCGCGGAACCGGGCAGGCTTTTCATGTCGGCGCGCAGTGCCTGGGCCAGGAAGATTTCCGCACGCAGATTGATATTGATCACCGCATCCCACTGGTCGGGCGCGAGTTGATCCAGCATACCCACACCGGCGACGCCCGCTGCGTGGACCAGCCCGCCAATGGGCCCCAGGGCCTCACGGCTGCGGGTAACCCCGGTCTGCAAAGCGTCAAGATCACCGACGTCGACCGCGAGACCAATACAGTTGACGCCACTGCGTTCACTAAGCGCCGCAGCGGTGTTAGTGACAGCGGGGCTTATATCCCAAAGTGCTACCGGCCGCCCGGCGCTGGCCAGTGCTTCGGCGCATGCCAGGCCAATGCCGGAGGCGGCGCCGGTAACAATCACGGGAGTGAGAGGGCTTGCGAAAGTGCTCATGGGATATTCCTTGTATTGTCTAGCGCATTAAGGGTAGGTGGCTACGCTCTATACAACCTACTAGTTTGTAGGTTATAAATTAACCGCCCGCGACGTTTGTCGCAACTGAGGATTTCTTTTGTTTTCTCTCAAAACGGTCGTCGGGCGTAAAATAGCCATTAAGTACTTATTTTACAAAAAGTTACGGTGAATCACCCTGCTTTAGTCCAGTCGGACTAGTCCGTCTGCTAGTTCTTATTATCTGGCGCCGGGACTACGGTGATCCCTACCAAATAGTAGGCCAGTACTCCGGGAGAACATGCTTATGAAACCTACTCTGTATAAAACCGCCAGCTTTGTACTGGCCGGAAGCTGCCTCGTCGCAGCTTACCCTGTTGCGGCCACGGTCATGCTGGAGGAAGTGGTTGTTACGGCCCAGCGTAAAACAGAATCCTTGCAGGATGCGCCTATTTCAATTTCCGCCTTTTCTTCCGACGCGATGGAGAAAAAAGGCATCTTTAACGTGGTGGACCTGCGGTCCAATGTTCCAAACCTGCAGATGACGCCACACCCGAACAGTGCGACCACAGCACGAATTTACATGCGTGGCGTAGGTAACAACGACGACCAAATAACGCAGGATCCCAGTGTCGCGGTCTACATGGACGGCGTGTATCTGGCCCGCAACCTCGGTCTTGCTCAAGAGGTAGCAGATATTGAGCGCATAGAGGTATTGCGCGGTCCGCAAGGTACCCTCTACGGTCGCAATGCCACCGGCGGCGCGATTAACGTGATCACCAAAGCGCCGTCGCCGGAAGCTCTGGAGTTTACTCAGAAATTCAGCTTTGGTAACTACGATTATCTGCGCAGCAAAACGAGCTTGAATGTACCGTTGACTGATCGCCTGGCCGTCAAGCTCGCCTATATGATGGTAGAAAAAGAGGGCTTTGTAGAAAACCGTGGTTCGGGCGAGGATCGATTTGGCGATAGCGATCGCTCTGCCTGGCGCCTGGATGCCCTTTGGGATGCCACAGATAGTGTGGAAGTGCGCTATGCCTATGACGCGTCCCAGATTGATGACACGCCGGCTTTTATCCAGTTTGTACCTCTTTATCCCGAACAAAGTGATCGCCAGGAGGAAAGTCATCCCTCGGTGAATGGTCTAAAGGCTAACGATGTGAAACCGGCAGGCCATAGCTTGACCGTGAAGTGGTCAATTGCCGAGACCTTGGAGTTTAAGTACATCGGCGCCTACCGCGAACTTGAAAACTTTACGCATCAGAATTATCACTCGGGCGTTCGCGGCGACTACGCAACCTTTATCACTGAGTTCGATATTGAGCAGGATCAGGTATCCCACGAAATTCAATTGCTCGGCCAAGCGTTTGATGATCGACTGGATTACGTGGTCGGTGCCTATACCTTCGAAGAAAATGCCGATGGCAGCGACGCCACCATTGTGCCGCAAATGGATATCGATTTGACTGGCGATGGCATTAACGATGCCCGTACCGATATTGAAAGCCGTCGTCAGACAGCGATCAAAAACAGCGCCACGGCATTGTTTGGTCAGGCAACCTATACGCCGTATTGGCTCGATAGTCGCCTGCACTTAACCTTGGGCTGGCGATCATCTCGCGATGAGCGAGAGGCCAGTCTGCGCAGTGTCACCTACCTGCGAAATATTACCCCGGCTGGCGGTCTTCCTTTTCCCCTGCCGACGGAAATCGTACGAAATAATCCTGACGGCTACGGTAAGAATGATTTCAACAACAGCAGCCCCTCATTTGTTGTTGGCTACGACCTGACCGACAGCGTCAATGTTTATGCGAAATGGGTGAATGGGTATAAGACCGGTGGCTTTAACGTACGCGCCAGTAGCGCTGAACGTTTTAACCAAGGGTTTGATGCCGAGGAGCTGGTTTCTACTGAAGTCGGCCTGAAAGGTGAGTTTTTAAACCGCCGCTTGCGGGTCAACACTGCACTCTTCACGGCAGATTACGATGACATTCAGGTCAATGTGCAAACCGACCCGAATGATCCTGCGGTGACCGACGTACTCAACGCTGGTGAGGCGAAAATCCAGGGGGCAGAGCTTGATCTCACCGCCCTGCTTGGCGACGCGCTGACGCTAAACTTCAGCTATGGCTATCTCGACGCGAAATATGAATCGATTCGCGACGCTCAGGGCAATGATGTGACCGATAACTTCCGGTTCGTGAATACGCCACAGCACAGTGCCAATATCGGTATCGATTACGTGTTCCGCGCCGTCGACTTTGCTGAAACGCAGCTAAATGTTAATTACAGCTGGCAGGATGAGAAGTACTCAGCGAGCGACGTATCCACGCAGGGAAGATATATCGTGCAGGATTATGGAATTTGGAATGCCCGATTGTCGATGAATGATATCCGAGTATTGGGTGGCGGCGTTGATGCAGCCCTTTGGGTTCGCAACCTGAGCGACGAGGAATACTACATTGCGCATTTCAATGCGCTACATCCCTCGGCGGTATTCGGGGAGCCTCGCAGTTACGGTGTCGATCTGAGCTACCGTTTCTAACCAAGATACTTTCTGACATGCCTTTGCCGACCTGCGGTACTTCAGGTCGGCTTTTTTGTTTTTGGGCTTACGGCATGCTGTGTACAAACTCCTTCCACTTGCGCTGTGCTTTGATGACAAAGCCGGGCGTGGCAGAGCCGGTTCCTGCATTTTTAACGTCGGGGTGACGTGCAATCACGCGTTGTAATGCGGCGACCTGATTCGGTTCAATATCAACGAACAATACATGCTTGCCAGCTTTTAACTCATCGCGAAATTGTTTGAAATCGTGATGCATTTCCTGAATGCCAAACAGGCCACCTTCCCAGGTGCAAAAACCGAGGGCCACAATCGCCAGAAAGATAAACGGTACCCAGGTAACGGTTTGCGGCAAACCGCTGAGCCAGGCGATCAGCAACACCATTGCAGCGGCCGCAACGCCGATCAGCGAACCCATCACGGTCCCGTGCACCACGTCTTTTTTAAGAACCGCTTCCATATTGTGCAGGTGTTCGTGGGTTTCAACACCCGTATCATCTTCGCTGTAGACGTGAATCTGGGGCTTATCCATCCCCTCGGATTCCAGTTCTGCCTCCACGCGATCAAGCTCATCAAGATCGTCACTGATAAAATAGTGGCGTTTCATACACCCTCCATTTCTTCTGCGTTTCTGAAACCCTTGCTACGGTACACCTGAAAGATCAGATGTCTCTTTCACTTTACAACAACTGCGCCGGCACGCTATGAACGATTAAAACTATAAAAAATTGTTTTTAGATGGTTATCTTCTTAAAAAACCTGATGGATCGCGATAGCGCGTTAATACTAATAAGTATTTAAATGTATTTTTTAAGTGCGTTTGCTTCTTAAAAGCCTGAATCGTTGAACCTTTTTGCCTCCCTTATAGGAAATCTGCACATCAGCTCTGTGCAACCTGCAATTTTCGTCTATAGTGATTTGAGTCGGTTCAAGCACAGATTGGCTGGATCGTAGCGTTCTTGTCGACAAAAAAACTTCGATGAGAAACGGCAGAATTTACGGTGTCAGCCCAACGATAATAAAGACCTGCCGCCCTGCTCCGCTGTAGTTTTGTTGTCCGGTACGCGTCAGGCCGAACGCCATAAGGAAACGACATGGTTATAGCGCTGATCATTCTCGGGCTGGTTGTCGTTACGGTTGTCTTTCATCTATTAAGCCCCTGGTGGTTAACCCCCATTGCCTCCAATTGGCAGTCTATTGATACCACCATCGAAATTTCTTTTTGGGTCACCGGTGCCGTCTTTATCGCGGTGAATGTATTTCTCGCCTGGGTGGTGTGGCGCTATCGCAAGCACGGCAATAACAAAGCGCATTACGAACCGGAAAACAAATCGCTGGAGAGCTGGCTGACCATCATTACGACGGTTGGTGTGGTGGCGATGCTGACACCGGGATTGATTGCCTGGGGAAAAATCATTCATCCGCCGGAAGATGCACTGATTGCGGAAGCGATCGGTCAGCAGTGGCAGTGGACCTACCGTTTTCCCGGTGCCGACGGCAAGCTCGGTGGCGCCGATGCACGCTTCGTCAGTGCCGACAATCCCTTTGGCCTCGACCCTGAAGACCCGGAAGGCCGGGACGACATTCTGGTAAACAGCCAGCGTTTGCATTTGCCTGTCGATAAGCCGGTCAAAGTGTATTTGCGATCAAACGATGTGCTGCATAATTTTGCAGTGCCCCAGTTTCGCGTAAAAATGGATCTGGTACCGGGTACGGAAACCTTTCAGTGGTTTGAGCCAAACCGGGTGGGCGAATACGACATCCTGTGCGAAGAACTCTGTGGCCTGGCCCACTACACCATGCGCGGCAAGGTGGTGGTGGAAGAAGTGGCACAGTTTGAACAGTGGTTGGCAGGCTTTCCCACCTTTGAGCAAACCCAGCTCCGCTTGAACGCCGATCTGGCGGCCGGTAAAAAACTCTACAGCAATTGCGCGGTTTGCCACGGCGACAACGGCGCCGGCAATCCGGCCCTCAATGCGCCAAACCTCAGCATACTCAGTGCCGACTATATGGCGCGGCAACTGCGCTACTACCGCGACGGCGTACGCGGCGCCCACCCCAAAGATATGCCGGGCAAACAAATGGTTTCCATGGCCGCGATTCCCGGCGGTGAAGACAGCGAGCGCAATCTGTTGGCCTATATTGCCTCGCTGGAACCGGTCGCCTCGCCCCGTAGTCGGGCAAGCGGTGACCCCGACAAAGGTGCGGCGGTATTTGAAGTCTGCGTGGCCTGTCATGGCGCCGAAGGTCAGGGTAAGGGCTTGCTGAGTGCGCCGCGCTTGGCCGGACAAAGCGATGCCTACCTGTATCGACAGCTTAAATACTACAGTCAGGGATGGCGAGGCACCCACCCTGATGACCAGTTTGGCACGCAGATGCGCTTTATGACCCAGACCATTCAGAATCCCGAGCGGCTGGATGACCTGCTTGCCTATATCGCCACGCTGACGCCACAAAGTACGGCTTCAGCTTTCGCTTCAGTTGCCAAAGAGGGTCAGCAATGAGCCACGTCGCCATAGCCGATCAGGAACTACACCTCCATCATCCGAAGACCTTTATCGGAAAATATATCTGGAGTCAGGATCACAAGGTGATCGCCATCCAGTACAGCGTGACCGCAATCTTTGTCGGCTTGATTGCGCTGGCATTGTCGGTGCTGATGCGGCTCCAGCTCGGCTTTCCCGATCAGTTTGATTTCATCAACCCCAACAGTTACCTGCAGTTTGTGACCATGCACGGCATGATCATGGTGATCTATTTGCTCACCGCATTGTTACTGGGTGGTTTTGGCAATTACCTGATCCCGTTGATGGTGGGCACCCGGGATATGGTGTTCCCCTTTCTCAATATGCTCAGCTACTGGTTCTACCTGTTGTCGGTGGTTATTTTGCTGGCCAGTTTCTTTGCGCCCGGCGGACCCACTGGCGCCGGTTGGACCCTTTATCCACCGCAGGCCATTCTGGAGGGCACGCCGGGGGTGGGCAGCGGCATTGTGTTGATGCTGCTATCGCTGGCGGTGTTTATCGTTGCCTTTACCATGGGTGGCTTGAACTATGTGACAACCGTGCTGCAGGCGCGCACGCGGGGTATGACCCTGATGCGTATGCCGCTCACCATCTGGGGAATTTTCACCGCCACGATTCTTGGCCTGTTTGCCTTCCCGGCGCTGTTAGTCAGCGCGATTATGATGCTGTTTGATACGCTTGCAGGTACCAGCTTTTTTATGCCAGCTATTGTGTCTTTGGGCGAGCCGCTGGAGCACGAAGGCGGTAGCCCGATTTTGTTCCAGCATCTGTTCTGGTTTTTCGGTCACCCGGAAGTGTATATCGTTGCCTTGCCCGCCTTTGGCATGATCAGCGATGTGCTGAGTGTGCACGCGCGCAAGAATATTTTCGGCTACCGGATGATGGTGTGGGCGATCGTGATCATCGGTGGTCTCAGCTTTATTGTCTGGGCTCACCATATGTATGTGAGCGGCATGAATCCCTATTTCGGGTTTTTCTTTGCGACCACCACGCTCATTATCGCGGTGCCGACGGCGATTAAGGTCTACAACTGGGTGCTCACTTTATGGCGCGGCAACATTCATTTGACTGTGCCAATGCTATTCGCCATCGGCTTTATCTTTACCTTCACTCATGGTGGATTGAGCGGTTTGTTTTTGGGCAACGTGGTTATCGATCTGCCGTTGTCTGACACTTTTTTCGTGGTCGCCCACTTTCATATGGTAATGGGGGTGTCGCCGATTATGGTGTTGTTTGCCGCCATCTATCACTGGTTCCCTTTGATCAGTGGCAAGCAGCTGCACACAGGCATGGGCAAGATTCATTTCTGGGGAACTTTCCTCGGCACTTACGCCATCTATTTGCCGATGCATTACTTGGGCTTCCTCGGTGTACCGCGGCGCTACTACGCGCTGGGTGATTCCTCGTTTATGCCGGACTCGGTGCACTCGATGAATGAGGACATCACGATCGCCGCCATTATCGTGGCGATTTTCCAGTTGGTTTTTGTCTTCAACGTGATCTGGACCTTGCGCAAGGGTCCGCGCTCCGAGCGCAACCCGTGGGGTGCTGCCTCACTGGAATGGCATACACCTGATGTACCACCCGATCACGGCAACTGGGGTGACAAATTGCCCACCGTGTACCGCTGGGCCTATGACTACAGTGTGCCGGGTGCCAAAACGGATTTTATTCCCCAGCATGTGCCGGAGGAAGATGTCGACTATGAACCTGGGGCACGGCGCAGTCATGAAACCTAATTAGCCACGAAACCTGAGTAGGGAAAATCGCAATGAGTTTTATGCAGATATTCACCGACAAGCCCTGGCTGCCCGAACCGGCTGGCGAGGTGCCTGACACCGATAGCGGACGCGCGCCGGGTCAGATTGCGATTCGCATGTTGCTCGGTGCGATTACGATTCTGTTTCTATTGTTTTTTGTGACGTTTATCGAACGCTCCCAGTTTCAGGATTTTCATGCGCTGGCTGGTGAGCCTTGGCAGCCTTTTACCGACTCCATGCGATTGTGGGTGAATACGGGCGTGCTGTTGCTGGCCAGTATCAGTTTGCATCTCGCGCTGCGAACGCCACAAAAACAACGTCGGGTGATGCTGCTGATGGTCAGCGGCTTTTTTGCCGCCCTGTTTGTCGTGCTACAGGTGACCGTCTGGCAGTTTCTTTACCATCTGGGTTATGGCTTGGCAGCGAATCCAGCCAATAGCTACTTCTATATGCTGACCGGCGTGCACGCCGCTCATATCGTGGGCGGATTGGTGGCGTTGTTACTGGTCAGTCGAAAGCTGCTAGCGGGTGCTGATAGTGAAGTCGCGCTGCGCACCTGCGCCACCTACTGGCATTACCTGTTTGTACTGTGGCTGGTGTTGTTTTTCATGCTCACCCGAACGCCGGAAACCTACGCCAAAATTGCCGCCTTCTGTGGATTGGGATAAGCCATGACAAGCTCAACAGAAAAAGTTTCCTACTGGCAACACATGGTCAACGACTGGTCTGCCGACAAGGAGACCTTCAAGCTCTCCTGGGGCAAGTTGATGATGTGGATCTTCCTGCTCTCTGACACCTTTATTTTCAGCATCTTTCTGATCAGCTACATGAATGCGCGTATGGCCAGCACTGATCAGTGGCCATTGGCGAGTGAGGTATTTGCCTTGCATGTGGGGGGTGTCAGTGTCCCGCTGCTGCTGATTGCGATCATGACCTTTATCCTGATTACCAGCAGCGGCACCATGGCGATGGCGGTGAACTGTGCCTATCAGGGTAAAAAGGCAGCGACCTTCAAATTGATGCTGGCCACTGCCCTGCTTGGCGCGAGCTTTGTTGGCATGCAGGCCTTTGAGTGGAGCAAGTTGATCGAAGAAGGCGTTCGCCCCTGGGGCAATCCCATGGGCGCTGCCCAGTTCGGCTCGGTGTTTTTTATGGTGACGGGTTTCCACGGCCTGCATGTTTCGGCAGGTGTGATCTACCTTGCCATTGTCGCCAACAAGGTCAGGCGCGGTGACTACGATAAAAAGGGCTTTCAGATTGTCGAGATTACCGGGCTGTACTGGCACTTTGTCGATCTGGTGTGGGTGTTTATTTTCGCGTTTTTCTACCTCTGGTAAGGAGCAGGTCATGAGCAACCCGACGCAAACTGCCGAAAGCCATGACGGACAGGAACATCCGATTGGCCTTTATTTTAAGGTATGGACGCTTTTGTTTGTCCTCAGTGCTCTGTCGTACATGGTGGACTACTTTCAGTTTCAGGGGCTGTTGCGCTGGTCGCTGATACTGCTCTTTATGTTTTTGAAAGCGGGTTTGATTATTGC
>JBFKXO010000049.1:0-11024 GCA_041638115.1 Litorivivens sp.
AATGCGATTAAAACATAAACGCTAGCGCGGAGGCGTGGGTGGAGGCAAGGAAAAGAATCCCCTGTCATTGCGTACCACTTCGCATGCCAAGCGCAGTGGTACGCAATGACAGCGGGTCCTAAGAAGAGCAGTAGGACACTAACGTCACAAAGGATAATGCGCCGGATAGGGCAGTTGGGCGACGCCGGAGTCCACCGCAGCTTGCGCCACCGCAGCCGGCACCTTGGTCAGCAGACGGGCGTCTACCGGCTTGGGAATGATGTAGTTGGGGCCGTATTCCAGAGGGCCACAACCGCAGGCGTCGACAACCTTCTGCGGCACCGGTTCTTTGGCGAGCTCGCGAATCGCGTGCACTGCGGCAATCTTCATTTCCTCGTTGATACGACGGGCGCGAACATCCAGCGCGCCACGGAAAATAAAGGGGAAGCCCAGCACATTGTTAACCTGATTCGGATAGTCTGAGCGACCGGTTGCAACGATCAGATCATCGCGCAAGGCGTGCGCCTTTTCAGGCATGATTTCCGGATCCGGGTTCGAGCAGGCGAAGATAATCGGCTTGGGCGCCATCGACAACAACATGTCATCGCTGACCAGGTCAGGGCCGGAGAGACCAACGAACACGTCCGCATCTTTCATGGCATCGGCCAGAGTGCGGGCGTCGGTGTCGTTCTCGAATTCTTCCTTGTACTCGTTCAGACCTTCGCGGCCGGGATAAATCACCCCGCGCCGATCGATCATAAAGATATTCTTGTATTGTGCCCCCAGGCTAACCAGCAGGCGCATGCAGGCAATCGCAGCGGACCCGGCACCCAGGCAGACCACTTTCGCTTCTTCGATGGTCTTGCCCTGAATTTCCAGCGCATTGAGCATGCCGGCAGCCGTCACAATGGCCGTGCCGTGCTGATCATCGTGGAACACCGGGATATTGCACTGCTCAATAAGAATGCGCTCTATCTCGAAGCATTGTGGCGCCTTGATGTCTTCCAGATTGATACCGCCAAAGGTGTCGGCGATACGCACAACCGTATCGATAAAGGCCTGGGAATCCTCAGCGTTTACTTCGATATCAATGGAATCCACGTTGGCGAAACGCTTGAATAGCAGCGCTTTGCCTTCCATGACCGGCTTACTGGCTAACGGCCCCAGATCACCGAGACCGAGAATGGCGCTGCCATCGGAAATGACCGCCACCAGATTGCCCTTGGCCGTATATTTATAGGCCAGTTGCGGATCGCGGGCGATCTCGCGCACAGGCTCGGCCACACCCGGGCTGTAGGCCAGTGCGAGATCCCGTTGAGTTTCAGCTGGTTTGGTAAGCTGAACGCCGATCTTCCCCGGCGTTGGTTCGGCGTGATACGCCAGCGCAGCGCGCTTGAAATCCTCAGACATTGCAGGTCCGGTTGGTTTGAAATACCGATAAAGTGGCGCAGAAGCATATAGAAAAGCGCAAGGCGTCTCAAGGGCGCGACAGACCACTTTTTGCGGCGTTGGCCGCATAGCCAACGTGTTTACTGTGAATACTTACAGCCGGCCCACCGCCCGGGAGCGCCGGGCCTTTTTCTCAGCCTACCGGGCGGTACTGGGGCAAGTCATACAGGTCGTCAACGCAGGGACCGCAGGCCGTGTTGATCTTGTTCAGCAGCTTGAACAGCAGCGGTACCAAGTGGGTACTAATCACGGGCTTGCCTGTGCTCACCAATGACACGGCGAGATCACGCTGTGGATCAGCCCAACACAGGATATTGGAGAATCCAAGATGCCCAAAGGCGTGATGCGTATCCACACCGTAGAGGCCAGCCGGTTTACCACCGAGCATCATGCCCGCGCTGTAACGCATCGGCAGCATCAGCGACTTGTCGAGTCTCGCACCACCCACTTCACGCGTACCGCGCAAAACCGTGACAGGATCCAGCACGCGCTTGCCCTGCCACTCTCCTCGATCCAGCATCATCTGGAAGAAACGACAGGCCTCTTCGGCCGTCGCATAGATATTGCCCGAGGGTATGACCGCCGACTTGAACTCGGGTGTGTTGGAAATCTCGATGACCTCGGACACGCTGGCGCCCAGCACCTTGCTCAATATTGAGTCTATGATTCTGGGATTTTTTAACCCTGTCTCATAATGCCGGGCCACGTCATCGTGATGCAGCGCATCGATGCCATAAGTAAAGTATTTCATACCCAATGGCTGGCGGATCACTTCGTCCAGATACTGCTGGATACTCTTGCCGGTTGTGACTTCCACCAGCTTTGCCATCACAAAGCCACCGGTCACCGCGTGGTAGGCAGAGACTCGACCGTCGCTGTGCAGGGTTTCCATCTCGCAAATATGCCGTAAAGCCTCTTCCGGGTCATACAGCACATCCCGCGGTACGTCCGGCGCAATACCTGGCACGCCGGCGCGGTGACACAGCAAATCGTGAATAGTGATATTGGCTTTGCCGCCAGCGGCAAATTCCGGAATGTAATAGCTCACCGGCGTCAGCAACTCGATGTGCCCCTGCTCCGCCAACTTGTGGATCAGCATAGCCGACACGGCCTTGGACGAGGAAAACAGACACACCGGTGTATCGAGGGAGCCAACAACCGGCTCACATTCACCCATCGCGCCTTTGACATAGCCCAATGAGCGATTCAGGATCATCTCGCCGTGGCGGCGCACGCAGAGCGATACAAAGGGATGAGCGCCGCGACGATAAAAGTCCTCAACCCCCGCCCAAATTTCCTCGACGTCGCCGGCAGAGACCCCACTGCGATCAAAGGCACGCGATTCACCCGGGTCTACCGCCGTGAGTGGCGCCAGGTCTTCTGGTACATCAAAGCCGCGAAACACCTTGCGTTCCACCGCCTGCAGCAATTTCTTCTTACGGGCAAACATGCTTACTCCTCAATCGCCTCCAGCATCGCCGGGTGACGCAGTGACATCATATGCGCGGGATGTTTTGCGCTGTGTTTATCTCTATAAATCAACCATCCACGCACCGTCAACTCCCGACCCGCCAGAGAGGGTAAGTGCAAGCCATTGAAATAATGCAGATCGCGCTGGCTAACGCGGAGCGATAGCGAATTATCCAGCTCAATCCAAGTGGCATGACGGGTTGACGCCACCCGGCTAACAGTGCCGGTAATGCGACGAAAACCCTTGTCAGAGCGAGTAAGGGATGCCGCCGCGGTGATCTCAGGCAGCTCCCACACGCCGCGCTTGGCCTTGCGTGCTTTCTGCTCGGCGGCGCCAAGGCACGCGGCATCGGCCAGATTCGGCGGCACACTCACCTGCCAGCCCAAACCGCGCGTCAGCAAATACTCGCCCAGATGTGCATAGTCACGTTCGCGGTAAACGGCCGCCAGCGTGCGCCCATAGCGATCCTGAGCTTCCTCGCCGGGCGCCAGCCAAACCTTGCGACCGAGCCATTGCGTCACGGCCGCAGTGGCAGCGTCCGCAAAGGGCTGAGCGGGGCGATCATCGCGCGCCGTCTCTGGCGTATTGACGCCAATCAGCCGAACCAGACGGCCATCGGTTAGGCGCAGGGTATCGCCGTCCACCACCGTCTTGACGGTAGCCGCCTCAAGCTCGTCAGGGGGAAGGCAGCGAGCCTCGGCGGCGACTGCAAACCACAGACAAACAAAAACGCCCAGCCATAACTGGCTGGGCGTTTTGGAGTTCATCGATTGTAACCCGGAGGTGACAATCAGGCTTTTTTGCCGCCGCGGCTGCCGAAACGCTTGCGGAAACGGTCGACGCGACCGCCAGTGTCCATCATCTTCTGAGTGCCGGTGTAGAACGGGTGGCACGCGGAACACACGTCAAGGTGCATGTCCTGGCACAGAGTAGAACGGGTTTTGATCACGTTGCCGCAGCTGCAGGTGGCCGTGATTTCTGCGTATTTAGGATGAATATCCGCTTTCATGATGGAATCCTCTTGGGCGCCGCCACCTGATCCATTGCCAGGCACCGCGCAGGTCATCAGTACATTAAAAACCGGCACCGAATTGACCCGGTGCCGAAACAGGCGGCGAATCTTACCAGAAGTTGTTTAATAATCAACCGCAAGCTGTTGTCACACGCGATTCACTGACGCACGGCTCGCGCTTTCATTATACTTCGCCGATGCTGATTCTAGATGTTGCCGTTCCCTGCCCGCTGCGCCGCAGCTTCGATTACCTGCCCCCGGACGATGCCCCAGACATCCGCCCCGGCATGCGGGTACTCGTACCCTTTGGCAATCGCCGGTTGGTGGCTGTGGTGCTGGGCACACGCAATAACAGCGAACTTCCGGCAGACAAACTCAAAGCCGCGGTTCGCCTGCTGGATGAAACGCCCACGCTGAGCAAAGACCTGCTAGCTCTGGGACACTGGGCCGCTCAGTACTACCACCACCCGATCGGGGATGTACTGCAGCAAATGCTGCCCGTGCGCCTGCGGAGGGAAAATCCGCCCCGCGAGCAGCGGGAGCTGGTCTACAGCGTCACCGAAGCAGGCCGCCAGGCGCTTGCTGAGGAGGCACTCAAGCGCGCGCCAAAACAGGCCGCACTGGTGTCCTGGCTGGACCATCAGGCCAGCGCAAGTCGCACTACGCTGAAACAAAACGGCTACGATTACGCCGCCATCAAAGCCCTGTTAGCCAAAGGCTTTATCCAAACCAGCCAACGCCAGGCGTCACCGGTCAACGGCAGCGCCGCAAAAACCCTAAACCCGGAACAAGATGAGGCAGTAAGCCAGATCGCGTCAGCCCTGGGTACATTCCAGCCCTTTCTTCTGCAAGGCGTCACCGGCAGCGGCAAAACCGAAGTTTATCTGCAGGCCATCGCCCACTGTGTCAGCGCCGGCAAGCAAGCTCTGGTGCTGGTACCCGAGATTGGGCTGACCCCGCAAACCCTGCGCCGCTTTGAGGCCCGATTTCCCGAACAGGTATGCGTACTGCATTCCGGGCTGGCCGATGGCGAGCGCCTGAACGACTGGCAGCGCGCCGCCCGTGGCGACTGCTCGGTTTTGATCGGCACCCGCTCTGCCATCTTCACTCCTTTTGCTGCACTCGGACTGGTGATCATTGATGAAGAGCATGACCCCTCTTATAAACAGCAGGACGGGTTTCGCTACTCAGCACGCGATATTGCCGTAAAACGCGCCGCCGACCACCACTGCCCGGTGGTGCTGGGCTCTGCCACCCCCAGCCTGGAAAGCCTGCACAATGCAAACGCTGGCAAATACCAGCGCTTGCAGCTCACAGAACGCGCCGGCGGCGCCAGCCCACC
This sequence comes from Litorivivens sp., assembly GCA_041638115.1. Classification (GTDB taxonomy): domain Bacteria; phylum Pseudomonadota; class Gammaproteobacteria; order Pseudomonadales; family Spongiibacteraceae; genus Litorivivens. Next base: position 5,254 of record JBFKXO010000049.1, read on the forward strand.
GGACATCAGGCTGCTCGATATTCGCAATACCGAGCTGAACCAGGGATTGGCGCCAGAGAGCCTGCAGCGCATCGCCGAAACCCTGGCACGGGGCGAACAAGCGCTGGTTTTTCTCAATCGTCGGGGGTTCTCGCCTCTGCTGCAATGCCATGCCTGCGGCTGGGTGGGCCAATGCGATCACTGCGATGTTTCCATGACCGTGCACTTTGGCCGTCAGCAATTGCGCTGCCATCACTGCGATGCCTGCAAGCCCCTGCCAAAAGTCTGCCCTGACTGCAAAAATCACAGCTTCACCTACAAAGGGCCGGGCACTGAGCGGCTGGAGCAGGCTTTGAAAGCCGCGTTTGAGGATACTCAGGTTATTCGCATTGATCGCGACACCACCAGCGGCAAGAATGCCATGACCGATATGGTCAACACCGTCAACGCCGGCAAACCCTGCATCCTGGTGGGAACCCAGATGTTGGCAAAGGGGCACCACTTTCCACTGGTTACATTGGTGGTCATGCTGGATATCGACGGCGGACTGTTCAGCCCGGACTTTCGCGGCGCCGAGCGGGCCGGCCAGCTACTGATGCAGGTGGCAGGACGCGCCGGGCGCGCCGAGCGACCAGGGACCGTATTCATCCAGACCCACGCACCGGATCATCCGATACTCGAGGCCTTGGTGCGCCAGGACTACGACCCATTTGCTGAAAAGTTACTGTCGGAGCGACAACTTCTGGGCTTGCCACCCTGCGCCCATTCGGCAGTGATCCGCGCTGAAGCCAATAGCATGCATGCCTGTGAGAACTTCCTGCGTGCGGTAAAACAGGGAGCCCTGGGACGCGGCCAGGCGCTGCCAGCCAATAGCGCCCAATTTATCGGCCCCCTTCCAGCCCCGATAGCGCGCAAGGCCAACCGGTATCGCTGCTCGCTTATCCTGCTGGCAAGCCAGCGCAAACATCTGCACGCCCTGCTCAAACGCGCCCAGGCGGCGGCCGAGCCACTCAAACCCGGCTTCGCCCTGCGCTGGACTATCGATGTCGACCCGCTGGAGTGGTATTGAGGGTCCTCTGATTAATTCGGCAATGGCTCAGCGGAGCCTTAAGTAGTGTGACCGCCGACGCTGGCGAGCGCTGCAGTAAACAGGGATAATACCCGCCCTCTGAAAATCACCCCGGACCACGCAGGAGTTACCCACCCGCCATGAAGGAAGAGATCGTCACCCTGATCGAGCAGGCCATAGCCGCCCTCAAGCAAGGCGACTGGCCCGCAGACCTCGAACCCAAGGTGCAGGTGGAACAGACCCGCGACAAAAGCCACGGTGATTTTGCCAGCAACGTGGCGATGACGCTCGCCAAGCCGTTGCGCAGCAACCCCCGCGCCATTGCCCAGCAGATTATCGACGCCCTGCCCGCCAACGATCTGGTAAACAAAACCGACATCGCTGGCCCGGGCTTTATCAACTTTTTTCTGAATGCCGATGCCGCCACCGGCATTATCACGACCGTGTTGAGTGCTGGCGCAAACTTTGGCCGCAGCGACAGCGCCGCAGGCAAAAAAGTGCAGGTGGAGTTTGTTTCCGCCAACCCCACCGGCCCCCTGCACGTAGGCCACGGTCGTGGCGCCGCCGTTGGCGATGCCCTGTGCCGCCTGCTGGAAGCCACTGGCCACAAAGTGACCCGCGAGTTCTATTACAACGACGCCGGCGCCCAGATCGACAACCTCGCCAAGAGCGTGCAGGCCCGTTGCAAGGGTCTTGGCCCGGATAGCCCCGAATGGCCCGAAGACGGCTACCGCGGCCAATACATCGTCGATGTCGCCGAATCCTATATGAAAGGCGACAAGGTCGACGCCGAAGACAAACATGTCACTGGCGCCGCCGATGCCGACAATCTCGAAGCCATTCGCGATTTCGCGGTGGCCTACTTGCGCCGGGAGCAGGATCTCGACCTGAAAGCCTTCGGTGTCGATTTTGACGTCTACTTCCTCGAATCCTCGCTCTATGAAGAAGGCAAAGTCGACGCAGCGGTTAACACTCTGATCGCCAACGGCTACACCTACGAAAAAGACGACGCCCTGTGGCTGAAAACCACCGACTTTGGCGATGATAAAGACCGGGTAATGCGCAAGCGCGAAGGCGGCTACACCTACTTCGTACCGGATGTGGCCTACCACCTGAACAAGTGGCAGCGCGGTTTCAAAACCGTGATCAACGAACAAGGCGCCGACCATCACAGCACGATCACCCGCGTGCGCGCCGGTTTGCAAGCCTTGAATGCGGGCATTCCCGAAGGCTGGCCCGACTATGTGCTGCACCAGATGGTGATGGTCATGCGCGGCGGCGAGGAAGTGAAAATTTCCAAGCGCGCCGGCAGCTACGTGACCTTGCGCGACCTGATCGACGAAGTAGGCCGCGATGCGACCCGCTACTTTCTGGTAGCGCGAGCCCCCAGCTCTCAGCTGACCTTTGATATAGATCTGGCGATTTCCCAGAGCAACGACAACCCGGTGTATTACATTCAGTACGCCCACGCACGGGTCTGCAGCGTATTGCGCAAACTGGAAAGTCAGGGCTGGAGCTGGTCGGTCGAAAGCGGCTGCGATTCACTGGATCAGTTGAGCGAAGAAGCCGAGCTGGCGTTGATGAAGCGGCTCTCAGCCTACCCGGATGTGGTGGCCACCGCCGCCGCCAATTTTGAGCCCCACACCATCGCCAATTACCTGCGCGAGCTGGCCGGCGAGTTCCACAGCTACTACAACAGCAACAAAGTATTGGAAGATAGTGATGCACTGCGCAATGCGCGTCTTGCGCTTTCGGTAGCAGTGCGTCAGGTTATCGCCAACGGTCTCAACCTGCTTGGCGTGTCCGCGCCGGAGGAAATGTAATTGGCAACCAGACAATCCCGCGGCGCCACCGCCTCACGCAAATCCGACTCCGGCATCCCGGCATGGGTGGTGTTCTGCGCGGGCGCTATTTGCGGTGGGTTTCTGACCTTTCTGGTGTTTTTGAGCACAGTGGATTCCGGCTCGGGCAAGACCGAAGTGGCCAGCAAGAAACCGGAAAAGCCGGTGCCCGCCAGCAAGCCGCGCACTGAAACCCAGTTCGACTTCTTTACCTTGCTCCCTGAGCGCGAAGTCATCGTGCCCGAAGAACAGCAGCCTCAGGAAGAAACCGCCACCAACCAGCAGCAGTTTCATTTCATTCTTCAGGCCGGCTCATTCAAATCCAATGCCGATGCCGACCGCCGCCGCGCCGAACTCCTGCTACTGGGTCTGGAAGCCAAAATCGAGGCCGTAGAGGCCAATGGCGATACCTGGCATCGGGTGTATGTTGGTCCGTTTACCTCGCGTTCCAAGCTTTCCAAGGCCCGTACCACCTTGATTTCAGAGGGTATTGAGACCCTGCTGCTAAAACGCAAGATCGCCGGCTAGCCCTCTCCCTCAGGAGAGGGGGCGCCCTGAATTCTGATGGAGGGTACCCTCTCCCTCTGGGCGGTGCGACGACTCGCGAGGGACAGGGTGAGGGGTCACGCTTGAAATCCCCGCCCTCGCCCCCATATCGTTCTGATACCCGCCAACAATTGAGGCCCTACGTGGAACAATACCGAGGCACAACCATTCTTTCCGTGCGCCGCAATGGCCAGGTCGTCATCGGTGGCGACGGTCAGGTGTCCATGGGCAATACCGTGATGAAAGGCAATGCCCGCAAGGTGCGCCGGCTCTACGGCAACAAGGTGCTGGCTGGATTTGCCGGCGGCACCGCCGACGCCTTTACCCTGTTCGAGCTGTTTGAATCACAACTGGAAAAGTATCAGGGACACCTGACCCGGGCCGCGGTTGAGCTGGCCAAGCTGTGGCGCACCGAGCGCTCCCTGCGCCGCCTCGAAGCGCTGCTGGCTGTCGCAGACAAGGAAACGTCGCTGATCATTACCGGCAACGGCGATGTTATCGAGCCCGAAGACAACCTGATTGCCATCGGCTCCGGTGGCCCCTTTGCCCAATCCGCCGCCCGCGCGCTGCTGGATAACACGGACATGGCGGCGAAAGATATTGTCGAACAGGGACTGAAAATCGCAGCCGATATCTGCATTTACACTAACCACAATCGCGTCATCGAAGTACTGGACGTTTAATCGTTCAGCTCCGTCATTGCGAGCAACGCGAAGCAATCTCCTGACTGTCGCAGTAATTTCGAGAGTTTGCTTCGTCGCTTCACTCCTCGCAATGACGACCGATTTATTGAAACCAGAATCAACCCAGGGATTATTTGCCCAGGAGCAACGATGTCACAAATGACACCCCGCGAAATCGTTCACGAACTCAACCGCTTTATCATCGGTCAGGACAAGGCCAAGCGCGCTGTCGCCATTGCCCTGCGCAATCGCTGGCGCCGCATGCAACTCGATGAAGACCTGCGCGCGGAAATCACACCGAAAAATATTCTGATGATCGGCCCCACGGGCGTCGGTAAAACCGAAATCGCCCGGCGACTGGCCAAACTTGCCAACGCTCCCTTCCTGAAAGTGGAGGCCACCAAATTTACCGAGGTGGGTTATGTGGGGCGCGACGTGGAATCGATTCTTCGCGATCTGGTGGATGTCTCCATCAAGATGCATCGCGAAACCGAGATGAACAAAGTACGGCACCGCGCCGCCGACGCCGCGGAAGAGCGGATTCTCGACATTCTGCTGCCGCCCGGCCGCGATGGCGCGGAAGACAAGGAAAATACCACCCGCCAGCTGTTCCGCAAAAAACTGCGCGAAGGTGAACTCGACGACAAGGAAATTGATGTCGAGGTCAACGCCTCACCGATGGGCGTGGAAATCATGGTGCCCCCCGGCATGGAAGAAATGACCAGCCAACTGCAGAACATGTTTTCCAATATGGGCAGCCACCGCAAAAAATCCCGGCGCATGCCGGTCAAGGCGGCGCTAAAGCAGCTGACCGACGAGGAAGCCGCAAAACTGGTCAACGAGGAAGAAACCAAGGCCGAAGCCATTCGGGCTGTGGAACAAAACGGCATTGTCTTCCTCGACGAAATTGACAAGGTGGCCAAACACCAGGAAACCGGCGGTGCCGACGTGTCTCGGGAAGGTGTACAACGCGACCTACTACCACTGATCGAAGGCTGCACCGTGAGCACCAAGCACGGCATGGTAAAAACCGACCATATCCTGTTTATCGCCTCCGGCGCCTTTCACCTGAGCAAGCCCTCAGACCTGATCCCCGAACTGCAAGGCCGCCTGCCTACCCGCGTAGAACTGGAAGCCCTGACACCGGAAGATTTTGAGCGCATACTCACCGAACCCAACGCTTCGCTGACCGAGCAATACACCGCCCTGCTCAACACCGAAGGCATGACTGTCGAGTTCACCCCCGACGGCATTCGACGTATTGCGGAAACGGCCTGGGAAGTGAACGATCGCACCGAAAATATCGGTGCGCGCCGACTGCATACGGTACTGGAACGTCTGCTGGAGGAAGCGTCATTCGTTGCCACCGACGCCAGCGAGAAAAAACTGGTGATTGATGCCGGCTACGTCGACGCACAATTGGGCGCACTGGCACAGGATGAAGACCTCAGCCGCTTTATTCTTTAACGGCGGCCTGTAAAAACGTCGTCATTGCGTATAGGGACTCCTCTCCGGTTGGCAAGCTCCGATGTCATAAAAAACAAAGCCGATGCGTGCGTATAGTCGGTCTCTTGTTGGGGTGGCTATCCCCTGACCCTAATGAACGTCGCGCACCCTCTCTCCTCAACGAGCGTTAGGCTTCAACGAGCCTTC
>JBFKXO010000050.1:0-10983 GCA_041638115.1 Litorivivens sp.
GCTGGGGCCGTGGTAGGTTGCGATGCCCCAGCTTTCGGCGGCTGAACTGTTCTCGCGACGCGCGGCGTTGATGTCAAAGTCGATACCACGCGGCTGAATCATATCCAGTGACAGGTCGGTCTGGATGCGGGATTCCTGGCTAACGGAGTAAGCGGTGAAGCGGTTGTCGAACTGCAGGGGATGCCCGCCGTGCACCGAAGGAAAGTGTCCCGCATCAACAATGTTTTCGATAATTTCCCGGCCGTGTGAGCGAATCACCGTCCGATTGAATTTCCAATCGCCCCAGTGCTTTTGATTCCACTCCGGGATATCCGGAAGTTCCCAGTTTGGCGCGTTGCCTTCACGGTCATACCACAGCGCAATAAAGCCGTTTTTTTCGCACACTGGCCAGGTTTTCAGTGCATTCTTGGCCCTCTCCGGAATTCTATTGGCGTAGGGGATGGCCGTGCAGGAACCGGTGCAATCAAATTGCCAGCCGTGAAACGGACAGCGCACCGTATTTCCAACAACCCGACTACCGGTGCCCGCCAGATGGGCGCCGAGATGTGGGCAGTAGGCGTCCAGTATGACCGCATTGCCATCCTCACCCCGGAATAACACCAGATCTTCATTGAAGTAGTGCAGTGCTTTCACTTGACCAATGGCCAGCTCTTGCGACAGCGATACAATATGCCAGCCGCGAGGAAACAGGCCGGGTTGTTCAAAGGCGTAACGGGTGTCAGGCATTGTCGCTCTCCTCGGTCAATTGTTTGGCGGCGTGTCGTGCGGCGATGTAGGCAAAGGTCATCGCGGGGCCAATCGTGGCACCGGCACCCGGGTAACTGTCACCCATTACGGCGCCGGAACAATTCCCGCAGGCATACAGCCCCGCGATGGGCTGGCCCTGGGTGTCGAGTACGCGAGCCATCGCATCGGTTTTCAAACCGCCCTTGGTGCCTAAATCTCCGGGATACACCTTGAGGGCGTAGAAGGGCGGTTTGATGATGGGCGCCAGGCTGGGGTTAGGTTTGATTGCCTGATCGCCGTAGTAGCGGTCGATGGCGCTGGCGCCGCGGTTGAAGTCCGGGTCGACGCCTTGGGCAGCGAAATCGTTGTGGCGGTTGATACTGTCACAGAAAGAGTGCGCAGAAATACCCATTTGCTCCGCCAGACCTTCCAGGGTTTCGGCCTTGCACAAAAAGCCGCTATCGAACCATTCCTGTGGCAGCTGGCTATCTTTCTGGACCTTGCCCGGTGCGATCGGGCCCATCATGTAATCGCGGCGTGCGCGCGCGTCAAAGACCATATGGCAGGGGACCGAGTTGACGCCCCTGGCATGATTGGCCCAGAGCGCCTTGATCACGTCTTCGTAGGGAGCGGCTTCATTGCAGAAGCGCTTACCGCTATCGTCGATGAAAACAGAACCGGGCATCGCCTTGCCCGAGATCAAGGCCAGCACAGAGCCGTCAGGAAACTTGACCGAAGGTGTCCACCAGGCGCAGTGCATAAACGCGAGGTCGGCGTCGACAGCGGCTCCTAGTTGAATGGCATCGCCAACGTTACCGGGCGAGTCGCTGCTAAAAGTTTCACCCGTAGGCAGTTGACCATACTGTTGTCGCAGCTCTACGTTTTGCCCCATGCCGCCGGTTGCAAACAAAACGCCATGGTTGGCCTTAATAAGTTTGCGTTGCCCCTCATGCAACACCTCCAGGCCAATGACACGCCCATCGCTGACAACAATGTGTTGAACTGAGGTGTTCAACCACACCGGCACGCGCCAGTTCATCAGCGCGCGCCGCAGGCGCACCACCAGCGCCCGTCCCAGGGTTTGACGATTATCCGGAAGGCCTTTGAGGCGGCTTGGGATATCGAGGTAATAGCGCAGGATATTGCGAAGCATCAGCAACTTGCCTTTCAACGTCATATCCATCACTTCGCGGCTTTCTTTGACGGTGATGGCAAAGCGCATAAAGCCGCTCTTAAGGAAGTCGGGGAATCGTTGCTCCTGAGCGTGCTTGCCAATGCGGCGGCGGCTGATGGGTTGGGGTTCCATCGAGCGCCCACCGGGTTTTGCGCCCGGCATATCGGGGTAATAATCGGAATACTTCAGCGCGGCGTCGAACGACAGGTCTGCGTGCTGGGCAAAAAACTCCAGCATTTGCGGCCCTTGCCGAACATAGGATTTCAGCTTTTCGCGAGGAACCTCTGGGCCGACCACGGCCTCCAGATAGGCCAGCGCGTCGGCTTCGCTGTCGTCGATTCCGCCGGCTTTCATCGAGGGGTTGTTGGGAATCCAGATAACACCGCCGGAAAGTGCGGTGGTGCCGCCAAACTGATCGGTTTTTTCAATGAGCAGCGTTTTCATGCCGCTGGCTGCAGCCGCCACAGCGCCGCTCATGCCGCCGGCACCGCTACCGACGACCAGGAAATCCACTTCTTCCGACCAGTCTTCTCTCGCGGGTTTCATTCAGCGTCCAACGTCCAAGCATGTCAGTCGAGAATAGCAGCTGGTTGAAGGACGCAAATTACCTGCGTGTCATAAACGCGAGTGGTTTGCTATGACAAACCGGGGGTTGGGAATAAAGAATTGGGTCGTGAGGAATACTTTTGAACTGCGCAGTGCGCAGGGCAGAAGTATCCCTTACGACGCCATATAGCGGCGAGGCCTAGAGCAGGGCTTGGATTTTGTCTTCGATTTTTTCCGGGGCGGTGGCTGGTGCGAAGCGCTCCACGACATTGCCATCGCGATCAATCAGAAACTTGGTGAAATTCCATTTGATCTTTTTGGTGCCCATGACACCCGGGGCGGCTTCCTTCAGGTGGGTGAAGAGCGGGTGGGTGTTGTCGCCGTTGACCTCAACCTTGGCGTGCATCGGAAAGCTAACGCCGTAGTTGAGCTGGCAGAATTCCTGAATCTCGCCATTGCTGCCCGGATCCTGCTTGCCAAACTGGTTGCAGGGAAAGCCGAGGATGGTCAGCCCTTTGTCCTTGTACTTTTTGTAGAGCTTTTCCAGGCCTTCAAACTGCGGGGTAAAACCGCACTTACTGGCGGTGTTGACGACCAGTAGCACTTGCCCCCGGTAGTCGGCGAGGGACTTTTTGGCGCCGTTCATGGCTTCGGCTTCAAAGTCGTAGACGTTGCTCATTGAGCTTCTCCGTGGTTTCGTCGTCTGTGCATTGTGCGCAGTTCGGTTAAAAATGCAATGACCCGCTGGTTAGGGTTGAGGTGCACTGCCGCTGGTCGGTGCTGCGTTTTCTGGGGCGTCGCCGGTTGTCGAACCGTTCGGATCTGTACCCGCCGGTGCCTCTTCCTCCGGAATGGCCAGCTCGATTTTTTTCGTTGGATCACAGGCGCTACCCGAATTCATTGCCCGGTCGACCAGGCTTTGCGCAATGAGCGAAGCGCCACCTGTAGCCATGGCCGCGCTGGTCGACAGCGCTGAACTTAGCAGGCCACCGGCATCGACGCCGAGTTTGGGCGATTGCAGGTTGCCGTGGATTTTCACCAGCTTGGCAAGGTAGCTCAGATTAACGCCCAGACCCTTGCGGGCGATGGGGGTAAAGTTGAGTGTCATGCGTTCCTTCCCCAGATTCACTTCGCCATCGCCGATGATCTTCATTTTGCTGGTTTCAACGTGCAGGTTTTTCTCGCTGACCATTACACCGTTCTTCACATCGAAATAGACCGCGACACATTCCAGGTAGGTGACGGGATCGGATTTGGCGAAGGGATTGAGCTTGGTAATTGCCTCGGTGACCCAATCAGAGCCAATGAGATCCACCTTGTTGTTGTCCATCGTCAGCTCCTGCAGGCGGGTGTCGATGGTGCCGTTCAGGTTGCTGGCCAATTCGTGGGGGCTAAGGCCTGAGGTGGATAGCTTGAGCTTGACGTTGCCGCGGCCACCGCGAATTTTTGCCGCTTCTTCCAGGCCAAGTGCGCCCACGTTGCTGCTGTTAAAGTTCAGCTCGGTACGCAAGGTGTTGCCGGTCTCCTGGAAGTTGCCGCTGAAGCTCAGCTTCACATTGTTGTCGGGAAGTTTGACGCGGGTATTGCGCGTGGTCAGCTTGCCATTTTGCAATTGGGCGATGAGATGGATTTCGTTGACGGTGTTGTAGTGTGAGGTCAGGCCCTGAATATCCAGCGCGACCTCTGCGTCCATTTTCCGCAACACGCTGGTATCGATGGCTTCCCGAGAAAACAAGGGTTGCTTCTTTTTCTTCGCGTTTTTGGTGTCAGATTGCTCGGCGTCAGCGGCCGGTTTTGCATCGGCATTGGGTGCCGGGCTTAAAAACCGGATATCGAGGTTCTTGCCGGTCACGCTGGCGGTTAGGGTCGGGCGGACAGCGTCGGTATAGGTGGCGTCCAGCGTCAATTGCTGCTCACCCAATGACAGCGTAATGTCCGGCTGGAGGCTTTTTTCGCGGGTGGCGACAGTGCCTTCGAGTGAGAGCGCGCCAGCTTCGCTATAGGGGAGTTTTGCCAGTTGCCAGAGCGGCCGGGTTTCCGGCGCGGAGAGCGCAAACGAGAGGTCCTGCCCTTCAATGCCATTGAGGTTGGCGCGACCCTGGGCGTTCAACTCAATGGCTTTATTGAGTACCAGTTTCAGCTTGGTCTCGGCATCGGCGCCATCGGTTTTCAGGTCCAGTGCGCGCAGCTCGGTCTCCACCGTTGCTGTGTCGAGGGCATAGCCGTCGTCAGTCTGTTGAACAATCTTACCCGTGCTGGCGGCGAGCGCGACACGAGGCTGCTTTTTATCGCCGCGCACCGTAATCTTGGCGTCGATATCCTCCGCCTGCCACTGCATGCCGGAAAATTCCTTCAGGGCAATGTCCAGATCCAGATCCATGGTGTTAAGTCCGGCCCACTCAATTTGAGCTTCGCCCGTCTTTTCCGGCTCCGGCGGTGGATTAGTGACTTCTTCTTCGATGGTTTTCGCACTTGTCTCAGCCAGTGACTCTGATTCAAACAGGGCCGCTATAGCATCCAGGTCGAGCCGCTCGGAGTGCAGTTTTGCTGTCAGGTGATTGTCGCTTGGTGAATACACAGCCTCCCCGTTAATCGATTGGTCTCCCAGCTGCAATGTCAGCTCTTTGAGCCGGTAGTGTGAGCCTATACTAAAACCGGTGGTGACCCTTGCCTCTGGCAGTTCTGGTATCTCTACGCCGAGTAAGCGTGAGATGAAGGAGGTATCTTGCAAGCTAAACGACACCTTACCGTTGCTACCCGCCATTTGCTGGCGGGTGCTGAGTGACGCGTCTATGTTGGTTTGCATGGCGTCGCTATTAAGAGCCAGATCCAGGGCGAGCAAGTGGGCGGAGGCGAGGGTAAATTCACCGGCCAGCTCAAAGGCCTCGCCGTCGATGGTGGTTTGCACATCGAGGCGTGCCCGTTCATTGCTGGTGCGTTGCAATTGCAGGCGCGGCAAGGTGATGTGGCGTTTCTGGGCGGGCAAGGCAATTCGAATGTCGCCGTCTTCGATCAGGATGTTCTCGAAAGCGAAATCACCGGGTAAGGCAAAGGGCAAGGGTGAACTTTCATCGCTCGGCTGCTCGTCTTTTGCCTGTGGCCAGTTGCTGTTGCCCTCTTCATCCAGGCTATAAAGTACCTGGGGGGTTTGAAGTGCGAGGCGGAAAAATGGCGTATCCAGCGAGGGCCAGTCGGTAATTTCAAGCCGCACGCTCTGCGCATTGAGCAGAGGCTTCCCGTCATCTACAGCGGGGTTGCGCACTGACACATTGCGAAGCTGCAGGCTGATTGGCCGCCAGCCGCTGTCGATGCGCTCCAGGCTGATCTGAAGCGGGCTGCTATCGTTAAGTATGCGCAGTAGGGGCTTCTTGAACCATTGTGGCTGAATCAGAACCAGGCTGACAAACAGCAGTAATACCAGCGTGAGCGACGCCAGAATGACGGCAATAAATTTGAGTGCTTTCATGGCCGTCAGGGTACCAGCGTTTTCGATTTAATCAGAGTGCGAGACAGGGCAAAGCTCAGGTAAATGCCGTACTTTTGCCGAAAAAGCGGGCCATCGTCGAAGCTGACGTTGTCCAGGTGGTGGTAGGTCAGGGCGCTGTAAAGATTCCAGTTTGGCGCCGGTTGCCAGCGCACAAAGCCGGCCAGCGCCGTGCCACCGTAACCGGCCTCGGCCTCGTAGACCGGTCGCTCAGCGGTGGCAAATTCTGGGTCTACATTGTGAAAAAAACCGTGATAGTCAGCGTTGCCATACAGCGCTTCAAGACTGGTGCCCCAGCGCAGCCCCGGTCGCTGCTGAAATTCCCAGCGCAGTTCCGGGTTCACCACCCAGCCCTCATAGCGCATGCCGCTATCGCCGACCGAAATCAGCGCCCGGGTTTTGAACTCGGCGGTGATCTTGTGTGGCGAGTTGCGGGTGAACTTGTAGGTAATGGATGGGCCCAGCTCGAATGCGGGGTCCAGATCTTCCATCCCTTCCCGGGCACTGTTGTCTTCGCTGTTTACGGGCAGTGAGCCGCCGCCGCTGACATCAAGCTCCCAGCGATCACTGTGAAAAAACAGCCCTTGAATCCCGTCGTCGTCCGCTTTGAGAATATCGCCGCGAAAAACCACCGAGGGGAAGGGCAGGATGTAAAAACTCTCTTCGTCGGCGCCCAGATAATCGGGGCGGTGCAGCATGACCGTGCCGATGCCCAGCTCCCACAAGGGCTTTCCTTGGGCATGGCTCGGTGACGCGGGCGTAAAAAAGGCCAAGAGCAAACTCAGGAGCAGTGGGGTTGTTCGATTCAAAGAGGCGCGTCCCGGGGCGAGTTGGTTCGGTTGACAGGCAGACTCTGGTACAGTGGCCCGCCTGCGATAACTGTCGTTATAACATACTCTTACTGCGGAAAGACCATGTCGGATCAATGGATTACAGGCACCCTGCTCAGGCGCTACAAGCGTTTTCTTGCCGATGTTCAACTCGACAGCGGGGAGGTGACCACGGTCCACTGTCCCAATACCGGCGCGATGACAGGCTGCATGGAAGAGGGCGCCAGGGTCTGGCTGTCGGTGTCCGACAATCCCAAGCGCAAGTATCCGCTGACCTGGGAGCTGATTGAAACCCGCGCCGGGCACACCATCTGCATTCACTCGGCGCGTGCCAATGCGGTGGTCGCGGATGCGCTCGCCGCGGGTCGAATTGCTGAATTAACAGGCTATGAGCAGCACAGCCGCGAAGTGAAAATCAGCGATGGTACCCGTGCCGACTTTGTCCTGCAGGGGCCGGGACGTTGCGTGGTGGAGGTCAAAAGCGTGACGCTGGGGTTGGGTGAAGGCTACGGTGCCTTTCCTGATGCTGTGAGTGATCGGGCGACCCGCCATGTCGAAGAATTGATGGAGGTTGCCGCTGCCGGTGATCGCGCAGTTTTACTGCTGTTGGCAATGCATACGGGCATTGAACGGGTCGGCCCAGCGGACCACATTGATTTGCGCTATGGCGAGACCTTGCGCGAGGCTAACGCTGCGGGGGTGGAGGTGCTGGCCTATGGCTGTGAAGTGTCACCGGATGGAATTGTAATAAATCGTAACTTGGAATTTTTCCCTGCTCTACCGCCAGATATTCGGAGTGGGTCGCGATAACTCAGATTCACGAAGGGGCCTGAGAGAAAGGCCTGCGCGAGGCAGGCCTTTAACTCATTTAGCCGCCGTTGACTGGGGCGAGCCGCCAGAGTTGGCCGGAAACGTTTTGACAACGATCCATAAAAGCCGCGCCGTTGTGGACGGGAGAGGCCGACTGGTTTCCTTCAAGGCATTCATTAGCGCCTCTGAATTGTGTTTTCAGGCGTACGAAGCCGCCATCGACAGGTTCGATCTGCCACAACTGGCCAGACACATTTTGGCAGCGATCCATGAACGCTGCACCGCCATGTACTTGGGAGGCCGCTTGATTGCCCTCAAGACATTCACGTGCGCCGCGAAACTGCGTTTTCAAACGATAGTACCCGTTGCCTGCCGGTTCAATATTCCAGATTTGCCCCGAAACATTTTGGCAGCGATCCATAAAGGCTGCACCACCGTGGACCGGTGACGCGCTTTGATTGCCTTCAAGGCATTCGCTGTGGCCACGAAATTGGGTTTGCAGGCGATATTGGCCCGAGAAATCCAGCTCGGCGGAAAAGGAGTATTCTGCCGTTTCCGTCGGCGCAAGTAGAACCTCGTAGTTGTCTAGTACAATTTCTGAGCCACCCCAACCGATGTTGCACTTGCCAGCGTAAACCTTCCCTGCGTGAACGCCATTGCGGTAGTGTGCGCGACATACGTATCCCTGGACCCCTGCATACTGCGCTGCTTCCCAAGCGTTCCGGGGTAGGCGTCCGTGCGAGCTTGCTGCCCATTGTGGTGTTACAAAGCTTTCAGCGACAAGAACCTCAAAGTTGTGGCTCACGACGATTTCTTGACCGCCCCAGCCGAAGTTGCATTTATTGGCATACACTTTGCCCGGGTGTTGGCCATTCTGATAGTCCACCAAGCAAATGCCCAGCGAACTGCCGGCGGCCTGGCCAGCGATTACTGCGTTCGAGGGAAGATGCCCCTGCCACGGAGCCCAGTAAATATTTGAGTCGGCAGTCACTAACGAACTGGCTAGTGCCAAATAGGACAGGCCTGCAATAGCAAGTCTTCTGAAATGACTGGCAAATGATGATGTAATCAAAACTATCTCCAGATTTTATGTATTGTTTTAGTTTTTTGGCGCCGATGAACAGTAATTCATCTGGAAGGATGAATCTGCTTCCTGCAGTGGCGGCGACCATATGTCATTGTCTAACGAAAAGCTAGAGGCGAAAGAGCGCTGGGTATAATCTGGATGCTCGTCGTCGGGCGCTGTGTAGAGTAATTTCCAGCTGAAGTAGTCAAGATTTAGCGATCAGGTGTAATTCGCTTCCGCGTTGTTCTATGGCAACTGCTTCCAGGCAGTCACCCAGACAAGGCCCCGCCACACACTCACCGGTTTCCACCACAAACAGGGCGCCGTGGGTGGCACACTGAATCAACGCATCGTCCCGATCCAGAAACTGGTTCTCGGTCCAGTTCAGCTCAACCCCCAAATGTGGGCAGCGGTTGCGGTAGGCGAAGTACTGACCATCGCGGCAGACGATAAATATGCCATGTTCTTCGAATCCTAAACTGTCCGGGTCGTTCAACGCATCTTTGCGGCAGAGAAAAGTCATGGGGCGTCCGAAAAAGCGGCTATTGTAACGGATGTTGAGGCGCCGGACAGGGCTGGCGAAGCCGCGGGTGAGTGCTATGCTCCTACTAAACCGATAAGGAGAGACGGCATGCAATATCCCTACAGCGTCGTGGACGTGTTTACCGAGCAGGCTTTTAGTGGCGCCCAGATTACGGTGTTTACCCGGGCCGATGGCTTGAGTGAGGGGCAAATGCAAACCCTGGCGAGGGAGACCAACCATTCGGAAACCGTCTTTGTTTTGCCGCCGACGGGGGGCAGTGCCGCCAATCTGCGAGTGTACTCGCCTCAGGGAGAGCGGATGGCCGGCAGTCACACCACCGTTGCCGCCGCCTTTGCGCTGGCACAGGCCGGTGCAATTCAGGTGGGTGACGGGCTGAGTAAATGCCAGTTAATGCAGGGCGAACAGCCGCTGCCGATTTTGTTTAACCGCTCGGAAAAAAGCCTGCTGACCCAGGTCGGGTTTAGCGTGGCGCCGCAGATTGATCGCTATGTGCCTGAGCAGCGCGAGCTACCGGGTATTCTTGGGTTGAGCGTTCAGGATATGGAAACCGTCACAGGGCAGCCGCTGTTTGTCAGCTGCGGCTCACCGTATTTGGTGGTGCCCCTGCGTACGCTTGACGCGGTTTACCGGGCACGTTTTAACGCCGAAGCCTGGGCCCAGAGCAGCGCCTCATCGGTGCCGGTCAGTGAGGTGCTGGTTTATTGTTCCGAAACCGAAAATGCGGAAGCCGACTTTCACCTGCGATTACTGGGTGCTGATCGCTCGACACAGGATGATCCCCCGGTAGGCGCGGCGGTGCCGGCCTTTGCCGCCTTTCTGGCTGAAAAGCTGGCAGTCGGTACACATATCCTGTGGGTAGAGCGCGGTCGCAAAAATACCCGGCAAAGCCTGTTAAAGGTTGAGTTTGAAAGCGCAAGCTCGGCGCCACTGAAAGTACGCGTCGGGGGGGAGGCGGTATTGGTGGCGACCGGGGAAATGCGGGCGCCATAGTCCGGGGCCCTAATCCGTGCTTTCTGGCGGCGGCACCTTTTCCATGGTGGCGCTGACCATTTTGCTGATATCGATGGGTTGCTGAGGTTCGGGTTCTTCTGGTCTGGGCGGTTGCTGGTGGTCATCATCGTCGGCAAGCTGGAGGGCATATTCGATTTCCGGCCAGAGGCGGTCGACCACCGCACGGCCCTCTTCAATCGCATCGGCAGCGCGGGAAAATTCCAGAAAGCCAATATGCGAAAGACGCGGTGATAAGGTGACATCGGCGGGTTCGCCGGCCATCCGGCTGCGGGTAATCCGATCCTGCATGACATTGATGGCGCTAAGCATGACGTTGAGTGCGCCGGGCGCCTGCACTTTGTTGCCACTGCTCCACAAGTTGCTGGCGGCCCCTTTGATGGAATTGCCCAAACGGCTGAGCATGGAAAACTCATCGTCGGTTTCTGCTTCCTCGGGCAGTTCGGCGGCCTCCTCGGCTTCTTTTTTTACGGCGGTGATTTTGGTAGGTGGTTTTACCAGGTCACTGTTGAGATTCACTGCGATAATGGTTTCTGCCCCCAGCGCCCGGCCAACGGATACCGGCACCGGGTTAACCAGCCCGCCATCCACCAGCCAGTGATTCCCCTGGGCGATGGGTACCAGGATGCCGGGAATGGCAATCGATGCTCTTACGGCATCCCATATCGGGCCTTCCTGTAACCAGGTTTCCCGGCCACGGTAGAGATCGGTAGCCACGGCAGTAAAACGCAGGGGCAGGTCTTCGATATTGGGGTTGCCGTAGTTTTCTTTAAAAAAGTCGATCAGCCGGCCACC
>JBFKXO010000051.1:0-10819 GCA_041638115.1 Litorivivens sp.
GGGCGTAAACTCGCACCTCATGCCGGCCACGCTGGAAGCGTTGTATCTCGGCGCCAAAGAAGGCCTGCCGTACCTGACGTGCAATTTCGGCCTGACCCAGGCCCAGTAGTTCACCGGCCGGTTTGATGCGGATATCCACTTCCGGTGCGCCGGCACCAAAGGTATCGCGGATATCAAAAACCCCTTCAATCTCCTGCAGTCTACTCTTCAGATCACTGGCGGCGCGTTGCAGCTCACCCAGATCGTCAGACTCCAGTGCGACATCCAGATCAATACCGCCGCCGGGGCCGGCCTTGGCGTCAAAGCTGAGTTCCTTGATCCCGGGCAGCGGACCGATCGCCTCGCGCCACCATTGGGCCAGGGTGACGGAGTTGATGTCGCGTTCTTCTGAGGGAATCAATGCGGCCCAGATATCGGCGCGGCTATCGGACTCGCTCAGCACCTCCAAATCGGCGATGACATCGCGATTATCCCCGCTTTCTTCGCGATAGCGGGCGTTCACGACCTCGGCCGCCTGCTCAACCTGCAAGGCGTAGCGGTGCGTCAGTTGGTAGGGCGCGCTGGGCGGCAGTCGCAACACAATACGGATTTCATCAGAGGGAATGTCGGGGAAAAACACGAAACGTACCAGTCCCGCCGGCACCATGCTCAGTACGATCATAAAGCTGGCCAGGAACAGCGCAAGAGTCACGTAGCGATACGCCAGAAAGGTTTTTAATAGCGGACTGTAAACGCGTCGGATGAAGCCGTTAAGCAGGCTGTCAAAGCCGCGCTGCAGGCTCGGCAGAAATCCGCGGCGTTCCTTGTGCACATCAATATGGCGTAAGTGAGTGGGCAGGATCAGTTTGGTTTCAATCAGCGAGAAAAACAGGCAGCAGATAACGACGAAGGCGATGTTGGAGCCAAAGCGCCCCATATCCGATGTCATGGTCAACATAGGCATAAACGCAATCATCGTGGTGATGACACCGAATATGGTTGCGACGGAGACTCGCTTCACGCCGTGGACAATACTGTCCAAGCCCTGTTTTTCCCTCTCCAGATAGGTGTAACCGCTTTCCCCGGTGACAATTGCATCGTCCACCACAATGCCCAGCACCAACAAAAAGCCAAACAACGAGAGCACATTGATGGAGTAGTCGAACATGGGTAGACCCATTACCCACATCGCGCCCAGAAAACTGAAAGGCACGCCGATCAGAACCCAAAACGCCATACTCAGTCGCAGGAACAAGGTCAGGGCAATCAGAACGAGTAGTCCGCCTTGCGCGGCATTTTTTAGCAGCAGGTCGATACGTCCCTTGAGAATTCGGGAGTTGTCGAACCACGCATTGAGGCTGACGCCCTCGGGCAGCGTGGCCTGCTTGTCGGCAACGTAGTTCTGTACCACCTCGCTGATTTTCAGCGCGTTCTGTGACCCCAGGGTGTAAATAGTCAGCCGCGCGCCGCTTTCTCCGTTCAGGCGGCTGAGGATGGGTTGCTCACTGAAGCCGTCGCGCACCGTGGCGATATCGCCCAACAGCAGGCGCGTGCCATCCGGGCGGGTTAGCAAGGGGAGCTTTCGGTAGTCTTCGCCGCTGTAGGCCTGACCTTGCGAACGCAGGGTGATGGTGCCGCTGTCGGTACGCAAATTGCCGCCCGGCAGGTTGGCGGATTTGCTGCGAATGATATTGACTACCTGATCAAAGGTCAGCCCATACTGACGCAGCGTAGCGTCAGATAGCTCGATGGCCAGCTCATAGTCACGGACACCCACCAGATCAATCTGGGTAATCGCGTCGGTGGCCAGCAGGTCTTCTCGCACCTGCTCGGCGAGGCTTTTCAGTTCGTGCTCGCTCAGGTTCTGCCCCGATACGGTCAGGTTGATGGTTTGAACCTTGGCCAGTATTTCCTCGATAACGGGCTTTTCCGCTTCCGCAGGGAAGGAGGCAATGGCATTGACCCGTGAGGTCAGATCATTCAAGGCGGGCGCCATGTCGGTATTGGGATACATCTGCACGAGTACGGTGCCAACGTTTTCCCGCGCCTCCGAGGTCATTTCTTCAATGCCCTCCATATCCTGCAGGGCTTCTTCAATCTTGATCAGAATGCCTTCCTCGACCTCGGTCGGCGAACTGCCGGGGTAGGGCACGGTGATCCGTATCATCTCCGTCGGAAAGGTGGGAAAGACTTCCTTGCGCAATTCGAACAGAGAGATCAGGCCGCCGATCATCACGACGGCCATCAGGAGATTGGCGGCTACGGGATTGCGCGCCATCCAGCTGATGGCGCCACTGCGTCGATCGTTCAGGCTCATTGTTCAGTCCTGACCTGCATGCCATCTGACATGATATCCAGGCGGCTCAGTACCAGCCGGTCACCGGGATTGAGATCACCGCGCACAACCACACTGCGCTGATCCTGACGAACAAGCTCGACGCTCACGCGCTGCAGTTGATCCGACGGCAGCACGCGATAAACGTGGCGGTTTTCAAACAGGGCGCTGGTAGGCACGCGGAACACGCCCTTGAGCGCAATGCCGCGGATTTCTGCTTTCACAAACTGGCCGATACGCAGCGGCATAGGTAAATCATAAGGCTTCTCGACGGCGGCAACGGCGTAGGCCACACGAGTGTTTTGATCCAACTGCTGATGAACCCGTGAAAAGCGCGCTTGCCATTGTGTGTCGGTTTCATTGACCGGTTTCAACACGACGGTGGCGTCGTTTGCCTCACGCAGTTGCTCCAGCTCGACGGGAGAAATTGGCAGGGGGATTTCCACCTCATTTACGCCTTGCAGGCTGGCCAGTACGCTGCCCGGTGCCACGTACTGCCCCAATGCGACCTGTTTGCTGGAAACGAGGGCTTTTACCGGTAGCGAAATTTCGGTGCGCGCCAGGTCGGTGCGGGCTTTCTTGATTTGCGCTTGCGCTGCGGCGACCTGCGCTTCTGCGCGCTGGATTTGCGGGTGGCGCGGGCTGCGGGTTTTAAAGCGGGTGTGAGCGTCGGCCAGGGAAAGCTCCGCATCGCGCAGAGCCAGCTTGGCCTGTGCCAGGGCCAGTTCATATTGGGTTTTATCAATCCGGGCTGCGGGGGTATCCGCGTCGAGAATGACGCCGGCCACCAGCTCCGGGTTTACCCAGACCACACGACCGGCGACATCGCTGGTGAGCTGCAAGCTGGTTTTCGCCTGTACGGTGCCGTGAGAGCTCAGCGTGATTTCCGCGCCGGCCTCGGCGAGCCTATGAACTTCAACCAGGGGCGGTTGACTCTCTCGCGGCTTGGCGTGCAGGGGTTCGCGGCTGTCTACCAGTTCTTTGGCAAACAGGGCGGCGGCTGCAAGAATTAATAGCGCTAAAACGAGGTTAATCAGTTTTCGAAACACGATCGGAGCAGTTCCCAGAGCTATGGCAGCAAATTTCTCAAGCGGGGCGTAGTGTACCGTAGCTGGCAGGGCGGGTGTATTGCGTGCGGATTAATTGGCTTGGCTGGTGTTGTTCGCGAACGCCGGAGTGAGCTGGCGTTCGCGAACAGACAACGGTGCTACTGCGGCAGATTTTCGTGGGTAATCGCTTTGAGTTGATTCTGTTCAAACTTGCGGTCTGGCGTGCAATCGCCCTGGCCGCCAAAGCACCAACGCGGCCGCGAGATAAAGCTGCGCGACAGGTTGGCATTGTGGTGGCGGTTGTAGAGGTCCAGACGAATGGTTTGGTTGGTGGCCAGATCCACGCAACCCTCGCGCAGCATGGCGCTGTCGTGGCCCACTTCCGACACGATGTTTTTGTTCACCCACACCTGGGCGCAGGCATTCCAACCCTGGGCAATGCCGGTACCGGTGGAACCGTTGTCCTGGCTGAAACAGTAGCGACCGGCAGCATCGGCGGTAAACTCGGCGCTCATCAATACTTCCCATGAACGGCCACCGCTGTTGGGCCAGGCTGGATCCCAGTTGTAGGAACTGGCGTGGTAGGAGTGGTTCTTGGTGTCGTAGTCCCAGCCGGCGCGCATATTCTGTTCCTGGTCGGTGCCAAAGTTGCTGCGCATTTCATTCCAGCTGTCGGCCACATTGCAGGTGCCGCTGCCCACGCCGTCGTCGTCGATGCGCATATACATGCCGGAGAACTCGTTGGGTTTGCGGTCGGTGCAATCACTGATCCCGTCGCCGTCGCTATCCTGGCTGGCGCAATTGCCGTAATAGTGGGCCGCAAAGTTCTGACCCTCCTGGGGTGAGTTAAAACCATTGCGACGCGTGGCGGCGGTGGAGAATACGCCGTAGGGATCAAGCTGGGCGATGGCCTGATTAAACAGCGCCCGCTCGCCGGCATTGCGCGCCATCACGGCGGGGTGGGTAAACACCCATTCGTCGTTCTTTCCCCAGTGCGGCCAATAGTTGTAGTTGTTCACCAGGTGTTTGATCACTTCACTGTAGGGCGTGCTGACGTACTGCTCCAATCCCTGGCTGTCGAGCCCGTATCCCCAGAATTCCACAAACTCCAGATGTACCATCTGTTCACCGGCAGCCACGCCGCTGCGGGCGTGGTTGGCTGATATCAGCAGGTTGGGGTCGGCCTTGTCGAATCGCATGATGGTGCCGATCAGTGGCTGGCACACATCGTCGCGGTCATAGATCGATTTGAGGTACTGCACAGCCGCCTGAATCTGGCTCATCGGCATGGCACCTTCGTATTCCAGCTGGGAAAACTCGGGGTTTTTGCGGTGGAAGACTTCCGCCTGCAACGTAATCATGCGGTGAGAGTAGCCGGTGAGATTGCTGTGGCGCGACACCGCTTCGGCTGCAGGGGTGGAATTCTGGGCAATGATCAATGGCGGTGCGCTCTGGTAATCGTTGATACGACGGGCTTCGATATCGCATTTCAGGTTGTCGTCGCACATGGCCAACTGCAGTCCGTTGGCGGCAAAGTCGGATTCGCTTTGTGACACGTCCGGTGTAAACAGTCGATTCTGGGCGTGGGGGCTATCGACCGGTGCGTTAGTCCGGGTGCCGCAGAGGTATTGCACCGTATCCTGGCCGGGAAACCAGTTAAGGAAGACATAATCACAGGCGGCCACGGTATCGGCAACGCCGGTTGGCGAATTCACAAAGATATCTTCGGTGGTGTATTTCACTTGCACGTTCATATTGAACTGGGGTTCCAGCTTCAAACGTACGCGGGCGACAAAACCCAGCAGGCCGAGGTTGGTCTTCAGGGCTTTCCAGAGGTTGGGGTTGCTCTGGCCGGTGGTGGCTTCGCTGTAGCGGGTGATGTTGCCATCGGGGCCGACCACATCCAGCGCCACCACGTAGGAACTGATGGTGGAGGATTGCAACAGCGAAGAGCCGTGGGCGCCGGTGGCCACTGCGCCACCAATGGAGATGCCGCCGTAGCCGGTACTGGCTAGACCATGGCTGTAGCCTTCGGTGTGCAGGTGTTCCTGAAGCTCTTCAAACTTAACGCCGGCCTCCACTTCCACGGTGAGTGGATGGCTTTCAAAGGGCTCGACGGGGCCGATGTTTTTCAGGTTTTTCGAGCGCACCACATCGCCGTTGCTGTCGGCGCAGATAATGTCTGTGGCCGAGTGGCTGGTGCCGGCGGGTTTTACTTTACGCCCATTGCTGACGATGGTGCGAATGGTGTCTTGCAATTCACTTACCGAGCCGGGTTCATAAATATTGGTGGGCGGGCAGGTGGCGGCCTGGGTGTAGTAGGCCATCACCTGCGTGCTCTTATCCGCGCAATCTTCTGGACAATTCTGAGGGTTCTCACCGGCGTCGGTGCGGCAAACACCGTCGCGGCAACTGGTGGCTAGATAGGATGCGCCGGGGCAGTGGCTTTGGGCCTGAGTGAGTGAGCCGGCAAGTGCGGCCAGTGTGATCATTGCGGTGCTGCGAGCAAGGCTTCGCATCGCTGTCTCCTTATTAATGTTGTTATGGGTTTTACAGCTCAGAGGCTGAAAATAGACGCGACAGGGCAAGCTGTCAAAGGGTTCAAGTCTCTGATTTTAATAGATAAATCTGATTTTTTTGTCCGATTTTGCCGAGCCGTAGACCTGTTCGGTCAAGGTGCCGACGGAGAATGTCCGAAAGGGGCGAAAAGTCAGCAAAAGCGGACAGTGAGAATTTTTTCGGAGGCATCTGAATATGTGCGTCAGTTCCGATGCCTGGTTTCCCGTAACTTAGCCGCGGTAATAGCCCGGTTGTCGTCCTGTCCATTTCTGAAAGGCACGTCGGAAACTACTGCTGTCGCTGAAGCCCAGTTCCCTTGCAAGTTCACCTAGGCTGATATCGGTGCGGCGCAGCTGGTTAATAGCCAGCTCCTGTCGCAGGGCATCACGAATTTGTCGGAAACTGGTGTGTTCGCGGTCGAGTCGGCGGCGCAGGGTGCGACTGTCACAGCCCAGCAGGCGGGCAATGTCATCCATGCTGGGTTGTTCCTGCCAGTGCTTCTCCAGCAAGTGGCGCACATCGGCGCTGCACTGGCCGGCGCGATCGAACTGGCGCAGCAGGTCTTCACACACCTGCTCGCAAGCTCGGGCGGTGACTGGATCGGCATTGGGCAAGCTGACACCGAGAATGTCGGTGCTAAATACCACGTCGGTATGTTCGCAATTGAAGCGCACCGGGCAGCCGAAGACGTCTTCATATGCCTCCGCGTAGCCGGGGTCAGGGTAACGCAGGCGGAGTTCGCAAATGCGGCTGGGACGTTCGGCCAAAACATCGTTAAAACGTAGAAAGCCGGTCAGAAATTGCTCCAGATAAAACACTTGAACCGGCCCCGACGGTAAATTGTCGCTTACGCGAATAATGCCGAGATCGTCCTCCACCTGCAGGCTGATCTGCACTTCGGTACCTAGAATGGCCTTTTGATATTTGATAGCAATGTTAACGGCATCGATATCTGTAGAGCTGCACAACATGGCGAAACCAACCACGCCGTACACCCCTACCCCCGCAGCCTTGCCTACCTGAAGCCCAAGGCCGGGTTCCGGGCGCAGCGTGACAGCGTTGCGATAGACGCGAATCAGATCGTCAAACGGCACGATTTGACGGCAACTGCGGTCGGTGCCCAACTGGGCCGGGCTGATACTGGAACCGGCGAGCAACTCCTCTGCTGAAAAGCCCTGGCGCAGCAGCTGATTGACGGCAGCAATAATGCTGTAGAGGGGAATTAACCCTCGATGGTTCTGTTTCATCGTTTTTTTATTGTTGTTGGCGATTCATCCTATTTTTGCTCGGTCGTGATGTTTTTTCCCTCGTCCATTTGGCAGATTTGAAACACGCTTGTCACATAAGCCTGCTTCACTGCCAGCGAGCTGCGTGAAAAGGATGGATGATGGGCGAAGACGTGTTACTGACCCCCGAATTGCGGCACCTGAAAAGTCTGACGATGTTTTCTTCGCCCTTGCTGCGAACGCGAGAGCTGGCCAGTGTCCGCTTGCGTGACAACAGTCACTTGCCGGTACAGGTTTTGGAATTGGGCAGCGAAGCCGATGATGTGCCGGTGCTGATGTTTATTGGCGGGGCACACGGGGTGGAGCGAATAGGCGCACAAGTGGTGCTGGCCTTTCTGGAAACCCTGATTCAGCGGCTGCAGTGGGACAACAGCCTGACCGATGGTTTGCGTCACTTGCGATTGGTGTTTGTGCCCATTCTCAATCCGGTAGGCTTGATTCGCCAGACTCGCGCTAACGCCCGCGGGGTAGATTTGATGCGCAATGCCCCCGTGCAGGCACCGATGTCCGCAGCTTTTCTGGCCGGCGGTCATCGCCTGGGGCCCTGGTTACCTTGGTATCGGGGAAAAATTGACGAAATAGAAATCGAATCCCAGGCATTATTCGATCTGGTTCGGGCCGAAACTTTGCGTTCCCCCTGTGTGCTGGCACTGGATGTGCACTCGGGTTTTGGCATGCACGACCGGCTCTGGTTTCCCTATGCCCGCTCGCGCGAGCCGGTGCCAACGCTGGCGGAGTTTTACGCCCTCTATCAGCTTCTGCAGCGGACCTATCCTCACCTCGACTATGTCTTTGAGCCACAGTCGCGCCATTACATTACCCACGGAGATCTCTGGGATTGGATGACCCTGGAGGCACAGGCCAACGATCGTCTGCTGCTGCCGCTAACGCTGGAAATGGGGTCCTGGCGCTGGGTCAAAAAGAACCCGATGCAGCTGCGGTCACTGCAGGGCTTGTTCAACCCAACCAAACCGCACCGCCTGCAACGAGTGTTACGGCGTCATGTGGTATTGATGGAATTTCTGATACGGGCAGCGCGCGCCAGCGAGGTTTGGCTGCCCGCAGAAAAAGATCGTGTATTCAAACAACGCGAAGCGCTCCGGCGCTGGTATGAGCAGTATGGCTGAATCCTATATATTACTGCGAGGCTTGGGCCGTGAATCGGGCCACTGGCTGGAATTTGTCGATGTATTGCGCGCGGCTGTTACTCCGGCTCAGGTGGTTTGCCTCGATTTACCGGGTAATGGCTATCGCTGCGAGGAGACCAGTCCATGGTCGCTACACGATGTTGTACCGACTTTGCGGGCCGACTGCGCCGCGCGCGGGCTGTCGCCCCCCTACCGTATTATTGCGCTTTCGATGGGCGGGATGACCGGGTTGTCGTGGCTGAGTCAGTACCCCGATGACGTCGCCGAGCTGGTGATGATCAACAGCAGCCTGGCGAGCCTCAGCCCGGTTTGGCACAGGATGAAGCCAGCGGCCTTTTTGGCTTTGTTGCCGGGTTTACTGAGCGTGCGCTGGCGCGAGCGCGCTGTGCGGGCGCTGAGCTGTAATATCCGCCGCTGTGACGCCCTTATGTTGAATCAGTTTATGCAGATTGCGGCTGCGCGGCCGGTCAGCGCAAGCAATATGCTGCGGCAACTACTGGCCGCATCGCGCTTTCGTCCTGCGCTGACAGCGACTGATCCGGTTCTGCGTCGTGTCAGGTTGCTGGCCTCTGAGCAGGATAGGCTGGTGGATGTGCGCTGTTCAAAGCGTCTCGCGCAGGCCTTTGATCTGCCGCTGGATTTGCACCCGCGAGCAGGTCACGATCTGCCGGTGGAAGACCCTGACTGGGTGGTTAACACTGTCGGGGCACAAGGTCGCCACTTGATTTAATCATCAGTGTTGTGCAATGTTTCCCTCGAATGGCTGGTGGCGCACGCCGCCAGTGATGAGGTTTTCGCATGGCCAGATGATTAACAATGAATTCAGAAAATATTCAGTTCGACCTTGCCTCCCTTGCCCAGCGCATGCTGTCAGACCACCGCGATAGTCCCGCGGTGCAGTTTCGCGGGGAATGGTTATCGCGTGCTGAACTGTCAGCCTTGGCAGGCGAGACTCTGGCGCTGCTGAACTCGTTGAACCTCGGTGCTGGGGGCAGAGTTGCTTTTGTTGCGCGAAACCTACCGGAATCACTAGCGGCTTTTGTCGGCATATTGGCCGCTAATTGCAATGTGCGAATGATTTATCCCTTTCAGTCTGCAATAGCCATTGCCCGAGAAATTGAGCAGCTGTTGCCGGACGTCGTGATCGCCAGCGATTCAGATTTTGGTGCCGAGCTCAAAGGTATTCTCAAGTCGTCTGTGATCTCAGGGATATCCTTGGGGCAGATGAAGGCCGCGATGGTTCACGCTACCGGGGAACGCGCGAGAAATCCTTCGCTGCCGCCGGTAGTAGAAATACTCACCAGCGGTACCACCGGCAAGCCGAAGCCCTTTTCACTGGACTACGAGACGATCGCCACACATTTTGTGGGCGCGCCGGCACCAGGACTGAAAACTGGCAGCATACCGGTTCTGCTGTATTTCCCTATCGGTAATATCTCCGGGTTGTATTCCACCTTGCCGGCGCTATTGCTTGGAAAGCAGATTATTATGCAGGACCGTTTACGGGTAGAAGACTGGCACGACTATGTCAAAGCCTACCGCCCGGTGGTGGGCGGTATGCCCCCGGCGGCGATTCAAATGGTGTTGGATGCCAATATTCCAAAAGAGGATCTGGCGAGTTTGAAAATGCTAGGCGCCGGTGCCGCGCCGCTTGATCCCGAGGTACAACGCCAATTTGAGACGCGCTACGGTATCCCGATCCTGCTTTCCTATGGCGCCACCGAGTTTGGCGGGCCGGTTACGCGAATGACTCCGGAGATGTATGAAAACGGTGGTCGTGAAAAGATCGGCAGCGTCGGTAAAGCGATTCCCGGCTGTAAATTGCGTGTTGTGGACCCTGAAACCTTCGAACCACTTCCATCGGGAAAAGAAGGGGTGCTCGAGGTGGTTTCACCGCGTATCGGACCCGACTGGATACGTACTTCCGATGTGGCAATGATCGATGACGAGGGTTACCTGTTTCATCGCGGTCGTGCAGATGGGGCTATTGTGCGTGGTGGTTTCAAAATTCTTCCTGAAACTATCGAGCATTCGCTGCTAGCGCATCCGGCGGTGTCCGCTGTTGCAGTTGTGGGTGTCAGCGATAAACGCCTTGGTCAAGTGCCAGCGGCTGCTGTTGTTTTCAAGCCTAGACATGAAGTTGGTTTTGACGTGCTGGAAAAACATCTGCGTGAGCATGTGCTGGCTACGCATATTCCCGCACGCTGGCTGTCAGTCGAGAATCTGCCGCGCACGGAAATGTCCTTCAAAGTGGATCAGCGGGCGGTAAAAGCGTTGTTCGAATAGTCCGGTAGGGCTGGACAGCTAGCGCACGCTGCTGATAACCCGTTCGGGTTCGTCCCAGGCCTCTTCGGCTATGGGGCGATAAAAGCGGTCGTACCATTTGCGCAGTTTGTTGATGGGACCGTCACCGTCACACAAGATGGGATCATTGCGGTATTTCTTGGTCTCCCACACCTCAAC
>JBFKXO010000052.1:0-10782 GCA_041638115.1 Litorivivens sp.
CATTGATATCCGCGATGTGCTGGTACAGGGGAATGCCTTTTTCCGCGGCGACGGCTTTGGCGGTCGCCAGCGAGACCGCAAGAATGGCATTGGCGCCCAGATTACCTTTGTTCTCGGTACCGTCCGCATCAATCATTGCCTGGTCAATGGCGCGCTGATCTTCTGCATCATGGCCCATCAGCAGGTCGCGAATGGTAGTGTTCACGTTGGCTACGGCTTTGAGTACGCCTTTGCCCAGGTAACGAGACTTATCACCATCGCGCAACTCAAGCGCTTCGCGCGATCCAGTTGATGCACCTGACGGGGCGCACGCGGTACCTACCGCGCCAGAGGCCAGAACCACATCGGCCTGGATAGTTGGGTTTCCTCGACTATCCAGAACCTCAAAGGCTTTGATATCAACGATTTCTGCCATTAATGCTTCTCCAAAAGTTAAATAGGTAATCGGGGGCGTCAGCGAATGTCCAGTGGCGGCAAGGCCTTGACGGCGTCGTCCACGGCTTTCATCTGCGCCAGAAAGGGTTCCAGCTGGGCCAGCGGCAAGGCACTGGGGCCATCGCAGCGCGCCTTGTCCGGGTCGGGGTGAGCCTCCAGAAACAGACCGGCCAGACCAATGGCCATACCCGCTCGTCCCAGCTCTGCCACCTGGTGGCGACGCCCACCTGATGCGGCGCCCATCGGGTCCCGACATTGCAAGGCATGAGTA
The DNA here is from genome assembly GCA_041638115.1 of Litorivivens sp. GTDB lineage: Bacteria > Pseudomonadota > Gammaproteobacteria > Pseudomonadales > Spongiibacteraceae > Litorivivens. Next base: position 707 of record JBFKXO010000052.1, read on the forward strand.
ACATCGAAGATCAGCGGCGCACCGCCACTCACTTCGCGCATGGTGCGAAACCCCAGCATATCGACCACAAGATTGTCGTAGCCAAAGTTACTGCCGCGTTCGCACAGCATCAGCTGCTCATTGCCACACTCGGCAAATTTTTCGCAGATGTTTTTCATTTGGGCCGGGCTGAGAAACTGCGGCTTCTTGATGTTGATCACGGCACCGGTGGCCGCCATGGCCTTAACCAGATCCGTCTGCCGCGCCAGAAATGCCGGCAATTGCAGCACGTCGCAGACCTCGGCCACCGGCGCTGCCTGATCGCACTCGTGAATATCAGTAATGACCGGCACGCCGAAAGTGGCTTTGATTTCTTCGAAGATTTTCAGCCCTTCATCGAGGCCGGGACCGCGAAATGAGTGCACCGACGAGCGATTAGCCTTGTCAAAAGACGCCTTGAACACATAGGGAATATTGAGCCGGCCGCACACTTCCACGTAGTGTTCCGCCACTTGCAAGGCAAGATCCCGGGACTCCAGAACATTCATGCCACCAAACAGAGTAAAGGGCCGGTCGTTGGCAACCGGCAGCTTGGCAACCTGGATGGTCTTGTCCACAACACTCATGATTTGCCGCCCAATTGCTCCAGCGCCGCACCCACAAAGCCGTTAAACAGCGGGTGCCCTTCACGCGGACGGGAGGTAAATTCAGGGTGGAACTGACAGGCAATAAACCAGGGATGGTCTTCCAGCTCAACCACCTCAACCAGCGAGCCATCCGACGACCAACCGGAAATGGTCAACCCGGCGGCCTGTAACTGCTCGATGTAGTTGTTGTTGACCTCATAGCGATGACGGTGGCGCTCCATAATGCGCTCGGACCCATAGGCATCGCAGGCCCGAGTGCCGGCAACCAGACCACACTCCTGGCCACCCAGGCGCATGGTGCCGCCAAGATCCGCGTTCTCATCGCGAGTTTCACGTTTGCCGCTGGCATCTTCCCACTCGGTGATCAAGCCGACAACCGGATGCGGGGTATCGCTGACGAATTCCGTGCTGTGGGCGCCGTCCAGACCTGCGACATGTCGTGCATAGTCGATAACAGCCACCTGCATACCCAGACAGATCCCCAGGTAGGGAATCTTGTTTTCCCGGGCGTGCTTGACCGTCAGCACCTTACCTTCAACGCCACGCAAGCCAAAACCGCCGGGCACCAGAATACCCTGAACGCCATCGAGCATCGAGGTGCCCTTGGTTTCTATCTCTTCGGAATCGATATAGCGGATATTAACCTTGGTTTTGGAGTGAATACCGGCGTGGGACAGAGCCTCGTTCAGGGATTTATAGGCATCGATCAGCTCCATGTATTTGCCGACCATGGCTATGGTCACTTCCCGCTCGGGATGCAAATCGCCATCAATCACCGCATTCCACTCGGACAGATCGGCTTCCGGGCACTCAATACCAAAGCGCTCGACAATAATGCTGTCCAGTCCGTGACTTTGCAGCATGGACGGAATGCGATAGAGGGAGTCGGCATCGGGCAGTGGAATAACGGAGCGCGGCTCTACATTGGTGAATAGCGCAATCTTGCGGCGCGAGCCCTCGTCAATTTCGTGATCGGAGCGACACAGCAGGATGTCGGGTTGCAGGCCGATCGAACGCAGTTCTTTAACCGAGTGCTGAGTCGGCTTGGTTTTGGTTTCACCGGCCGTAGCAATATAAGGCACCAGTGTCAGGTGCATCAGCATGGCGTTTTTCGCGCCCAGCTCAACTTGCATCTGGCGCGCCGCTTCGAAAAAGGGCAGACCTTCGATGTCACCCACGGTACCGCCAATTTCGACGATAGCGATATCGGCGTCACCGGCGCCCAGCATCACACGCCGTTTGATCTCATCCGTGATATGGGGAATAACCTGAACGGTACCGCCCAGGTAGTCACCGCGACGCTCCTTGCGCAATACCGTCTCGTAGACGCGCCCGGTGGTGAAATTATTGCGCTTGCCCATTTTGCTGCGCAGGAAACGCTCGTAGTGCCCCAGATCGAGATCCGTTTCCGCACCATCTTCGGTAACGAATACCTCACCGTGCTGGAAGGGGCTCATGGTGCCCGGGTCGACGTTAATATAGGGATCCAGTTTGAGGACAGTCACCTTGAGGCCTCGGGCCTCCAGAATGGCTCCAAGCGAAGCCGAGGCAATTCCCTTGCCCAAAGACGAAACAACACCACCGGTCACGAAGATGAAACGCGCCATGTACTACCTTTAAAAAAATGTGCAGGTTTAGAGGGTAGAGGCGCAAGAAGAGAAGTTTCTCAGCCCCCGTGAGATGGGTGGTCAGTCTATCAGGAAGGTGTTGATGAGACAATTGAGCTGCCGGGAAAATACCACTCTCACCGACGGGTCCTCTCTGGTATAATCGCGCGCCTGTCGCTATTCATACAGCCAAGGCTTTTTACTATGCAACCGATGTTAAACATTGCGCTTCGCGCTGCGCGCAAGGCGGGAGAGACCATTGCCCGCGCCTCAGAGCAGACCGAGCGCCTGAAGATCGAAACCAAAGGCACCAACGATTTCGTCACCGACATCGATCGCAACGCCGAACGGGAAATTGTCTACCATATCCGCAAGGCCTATCCGGACCACGCCATCCTGGGCGAAGAATCGGGCGAGAGTGACAACCCGGATTCTGAATACCTGTGGGTCATTGACCCGCTGGACGGCACCACCAACTTTATTCGCGGTATCCCTCACTACGCGGTCTCCATCGCCTGCCTGCACAAAGGCGTGATTGAGCACGCGGTAGTACTCGACCCGATTCGACGCGAGGAATTCACTGCCAGCCGCGGCCGCGGCGCACAATTGAATGGTCGCCGCATCCGGGTAAGCCATCTTACCGGCATGGAAGGCGCCCTGCTCGGAACAGGCATTCCCTACAAAAACCGAAATGATGATCTGATGCCCGAGTTTATGGGCAGCCTCGCCGCCGTCGCCTCGCAGACCGCCGGTATTCGTCGCGCCGGCGCCGCTGCGCTGGATCTGGCCTACGTGGCCGCCGGGCGCCTCGACGGTTTCTGGGAAGTGGGGCTGAATCGCTGGGATATCGCCGCAGGGATACTGCTGATCAAGGAAGCCGGCGGTTTGGTCAGTGATTTTCAGGGCGGCAACCAACACTTTGAAACCGGCAATATCGTGGCGGCCAACCCCAAAATCCTCAAACCCTTGCTACAAACCCTCAAACCCCATTTGGGCAAGGTCAGCCAGTAAAGCCGGGTAACCGCGAAGGCCCTGCAACCCGCCGGTATGCAGGGCAATAAGGTGCTGCCCCCGCCAGCGGCCACTTGCCACCTGCCGGTAGAGAGCATAAAGCAGTTTGCCGGTGTACACCGGCTCCAACACAACCTGATGACGCTCATAAAAGTCGCAGATAAATGCCGCCAAGGCTGGAGAACAACTACCGTAGCGCTCGCTGACGGCACCCTCCTCCACTGACCAGTTGTCAGCTTCCAGACCTGAGCGTCGCAGCAAGTCGCGAATGGTGCGGGGATAAAAATCGCCTTTGACCATTGGGTAGCCGTAAACAGGAATCTTGCGGCTGATAGCGGTTCCAGCCGCCAAACCTGCGGCCACCCCGGCTAACGTGCCGCCGGTCCCACAGGCCATCGCAACAGCGACGTCTCCGACCGGCAGGCTCGCCGCCATTTCTCGTCCGAGCGCCACACAACCACCAACCCCCTCCGGATTGCTCCCACCCTCCGGCACCCACCAAGTCTCCGGGTAGGTACTCGCCAGGCCCGCCATAAATTCTGGACTGTGGCGACGCCGGTACTCGGAGCGGGACAGAAAATGCAGCTGCATTCCCCATCGCTGCGCATCTTCCAACATTGCCGTCAATGGCGCGTCCGCATCCGCCCTGACCAGCCCAAGCGTATCAACACCAAAGGCTTGCCCGGCCCGGGCCAGCGCGTGCAGGTGATTCGACCAGGCTCCGCCAAAACTGGCGACTCGCGGCATCCCCAGCGCGCGCGTCCTGCGCAGATTTTCACCCAGCTTGTAGTATTTGTTTCCGGCGAGCACACCGGGAAGGCAATCAAGCCGCCACAGAGACAGGGAGACATCGGCGAGCGCGAGCCGCTCGTCGTGAAGGGGTTGCAACATTAATGCACGGAATCTCGCGCCGCCGGTACTTCGATAAGATCACGTTCACCGCGATGCTCGTCGCAGCGGTCGCTTTCCCCGTGGCGGAAGAAGGCAGGCTTCATCACTTTTTCTATCGGCTGACCACAGACCTGGCCTTCGGCATCCTTGTGGCGGCAAACCGGCAATCGATAATGCATGAGCCACTCCCGATACTCCTCGACCATCACGCCACAGCGTTGGGCGACAAAGGCAATCGGGTCATTAACGTAAGCAGTGATTTCACTGGGAACCAGCACCAGATGCTCGATACCCGGATGGTAGGCGACAAACGTAATGCCGCTATCGGTCATACGCTGCAATATCTGACCGCTGTCATTCTTCATCAACGACTGCAATTCTTTCTTGGTCAGCGCCAGCTCATCGCGCAACTTGCTCAGTTGTTCGTCGCGATAGTGCAGCTCGGCCTCTCGCATGGCGATGCGTTCGTTTAACTCCTCAGCCTGCGCCTGCAATTTATCGGACAGATCAACCTGAAACTGTTCGCGCAAAACCGACAATTCTGCGGCATATTCGGAATTGTCCTTGCGCAGGGTTTCTTCATATCGCTCACGAATCTTGTTGAATTTGCCCTCGTAGCCGTCCAGCGCTTCTTTCAGTTTAAGCTCATTGCGCCGGGCTTTAGCCAAACGGTTCTTCAACTCCTGAAGTGCGGCATCCTTCTTCTGCAAACGCTCAAAATAGGTCGCCTCGGTGGACTCGACTCGGCGCCGCAGGCGCTCGGTTAGCGTCCGCAACTCCAAACTGTGTTTTTGCTTAAGACCGATAAGGCGACGACGATATTTGCGATTAAAGCGTGGACCAGTCGAAATGGAGCCCCCCTCCTCAGGACGAGCCGCCTCGCTGGCGACAGGGGGCTGGACAGAGGCCTGAACAGGAACCGGCCTGGCTTCAGGCAAGCGCTCTTCTATCAACCCCAGCCGATTGCGCTTTACCGCTTCGACCAGCAAGTCGAAGGTCGAACGCGCCCCCATTTCCGGATCCCACAGTTTATCCTTGTACCACACGACCGGGCAGGAGCTGCGACAGGCTAAACGAATGGTGCCAGCACCAAGGTCCGGCCCGGTGAGCCCGTGGTCGGCAAGGTGCTGCAGGGGAATATTCCAGGTCGACTCGACCTGACCCTCAGCGTTAAACGGAAGGGTGAAGAAGACCGCAGATTGAATTACCAGCTGACGGTTAATCTGCAAATAGACGGCCCGCACCACTTTACCGGTGTACGCGGGCAGCCCGGCAAAGCCATCAAGCACCGCCTCAAACTCGGCGTAGCGAACTTCCTTGTCTACCAGGTCGCCCTTAAAAAAAACAACCGCTTCGTTGGCTCCCGCCTGAATATCGAGCATAGTCACTCCGCGTTGAGTGCAAGGCGTCCAATGTATCCTTATTTCGAGAAATACTACACACAAAACAGCGGGTTAGCTGGGAACAAATTCACACAAATCCTCGCTAACGCCACCGTAGCAGCCACAATCACGACCGCTGACCGAGGATAGCAGCACGCAGCAAATGGCGCGAAAAGGCAAAACTTTGAGATGCACAGCCTGTATGATCGAACCAAATAGCCAGATAGGGGGTTAACCATGAGCAACCTTGCCACCGCACAAACCAGCAATAGCGCCACTCCGGAAACCGCGCCGGAGGCCGCCCCACAAAGCTCTCGCATTGATGACGTGTTTGCTCGCCAAAAGCAGGCGTCGCGCTCAAACCCCTACCCGAGCGCCGGTGAGCGTATTGAGCGCCTGAAGACGCTGGCCACTCTGCTCGAGAAAAATCAGGATGCAATCGCTGAGGCAATCTCTGCCGATTTCGGCAACCGCGCAGCTCAGGAATCCAAGGTACTCGAGATATTCGGCCTGCTTAGCGGCTGCAATTACACGGCAAAGCGGATAAAACGCTGGATGAAGCCCCAAAAGCGGCACGTGGGGCTAGCCTTCCTCGGCGCCAAAAACCGCGTGATTCCGCAGCCCAAAGGCGTGGTCGGCATTGTTACCCCCTGGAACTACCCTCTGTTTCTGGCACTGAGCCCGGCCATTAGTGCACTGGCCGCCGGCAATCGCTGCATTATCAAGATGGCATCCAATTCACAAACATTGGCACGCCTGATGGACAAGCTGATCAGCGAAGCCTTTGACGACACTGTATTGGCTGTTATTCCCGGCGTGTCAGCCCAGGATTTCACCGACCGCCCCTGGGATCATCTGATATTTACCGGTTCTCCGGCGACCGGCAAGACCGTTATGGCAACCGCAGCCAAACACCTGACCCCTGTCACGCTGGAGCTTGGTGGCAAATCACCCACCATTATTGCCGACGACTATGACGTGAAAACGGCGGCCGAACGCCTGCTGTTTGGCAAATTTTTGAATGCCGGCCAGACCTGCGTTGCACCGGACTACCTGTTTGTTCCGGAACAGAAAGTTCCGGCTTTTATTGACGCCGCAAAGGCGATCGTAAAAGCCCGCTACCCCCGCCTCGACACCGCGGATTACACCTCGCTAATCGACCAGAAAGCCTACCAACGGCTAAGCGCCACACTGGATGACGCCACCGCCAAAGGTGCCAAAGCGGTCAACCTGTTAGATGAAGCAGCCAAAGACGACACACTGCGAAAAATTGCACCGCATCTGGTCTGCGACGTGACTCCCGATATGACCATCATGCAGGAAGAGATCTTCGGCCCCCTGCTGCCCATCAAGCCTTATCGCAACCTGGATGAGGTGATTCAGTATATTAACGATCACGAACGCCCCCTGGCGCTATACCTGTACAGCAACAATAAAGCGACCCAGGAAAAAGTGATTCTCAATACCCTGTCCGGCGGCATGTGTCTCAACGACAGTGTCGTCCACGTCGCCCAACACGATATGCCCTTTGGCGGGGTAGGTAACAGCGGCATGGGGCACTACCATGGCCACGAAGGCTTTGTCGAATTTTCGAAAATGCGCCCCATTTTTCAGCAAGGCCCAATGAGCGGCTTGCTGATGATGGCACCGCCCTACGGCAAATTGTTCGATACCATGTACAAAGCCATGCTGAAGCTTAAGCTCTAAGCTTCAGCACGATGGATCACTGTAAGGTGATTCGAGCCTGCCCCCCCCAATGGCGGAAGGCAGTGCGCGTCGGCATCGCCTGAGCGCGCGCTATAAATCCGTCAATCTCGCCGTAGGCCGCGTAAAAACGCTCGTCACTCAGGTTTTTCCCAAAAATTCCGATCGAGTAGCGGCCTGAGCGATCCCCGAGATCGATGGACACATCCCACAAACCATAGGCTGGGTTGGCATTCAGCGGGTCCTGCTGCAAATTAAACTGCTGCTCATCCTGCCAGGCGTAAGCCAGACGAAAATCCCAATCCCAGGCTACCCGGGTCATCGCCAGGCGGTAATCCAGTGCCAGATTCCACTTGAGGCTTGGTGTGACTGGCGACTCACTGCCCGACAAGTCCTGGGTATCCGGCGCACCGTCGCCATTGCTGTCGATATCACAACCATCAGCGACACTTTGTCCGACATAGCAGGCATTGGTAAAATTCTCCAATGTCGCATCGGTGTATGCCGCTCCTCCAGAAAGGCACAGCGCATCACTCACTGCGAGCGCAAATTCTACCTCTACACCAGCACTCTCTATATCACCGGCATTGATCACTTCCGTATTGAACGTTCCCGGTGTTAGCTGCGCAGCCTGAAAGTTCTCTACCACCATACGGTAGACATTCGCGTTTAATGAAAGCCGGTTATCCCAAAACCTGCCTTTAATTCCGAGTTCAGCTGAAACCGCATCCTCAGCGTCGACCAGCGCACGCTCTGGAGAGGTTGCCGTCGCCGAGGCGTTGATCCCCGCCCCTTTAAAACCGGTGTTAAGGCTGGCATACAAAGAAGTGTCATCCGTGAACTGATAGATTATCCCAACGCGCCCGGTGAGCTTATTCTCTGTCTGCTGATCATCCAGCACGATTGCTGGCAGCGTCTGAAAGCTGTTCAGGTCGTAGCGCTTGGGGTTAGCACGGATTCTGTCGACTGCAGAGCGTATGGCGGCAACCGAAGCCCCCTCAAAGAAGGGCTGTGCCACGCCCAAAGGGGTTTCAGTATCCGGGTTATAGAGATCCATCTGGACAATATTCCAGCCCAGCGTCTCACGCGTCAGGCGCAGACCGGCGAATACGGACACACTGTTTGACAGGTCAAAAGTGACATCGCCAAACACCGCACTGGTTTCATCGGTAACTACCGAATCCGTCATGTGCACAAGCGATATTAACGGGTTCGGCCCCGGCGCTGCTGGCCTGTTCACCAGGTCAATAACCGTCGGGAGCGTAAGGAAAGCGTTTTCAGTAAGCGACTGGTAAAAGGCACCTGCAATATAATGGTGGCGAGCACCGCTACCCTCAAAGCGAAACTCCTGAGTAAACGTATAGGAACTGATCGGCGCCCGGCCACTACCAAAAGGTGAGCCACGATAGCCAATAAATACCCCCGGCGCAGCCTCGACCGTAGTTGCCTTGATCGACTCAGGCCCGAGATCAACATCCAGCTCAGAATCCGTATCAAATTCGCGGTAGCTACTGATTGAACGGAAGTCCAGGCCCTCTGCAACGGACCACAGGTAATCCAGGCTCACGCCCCAACCAACATCCACATTCTCAGGGTCGATATCGATATTAACCTTAGGATCATCAAAGCTGGGCATAAACCCGTTTCTATCCACAAACTCCTGGGTCAGCTGCGTATCTGGCACCAGCACTAAAAACTGCGGCGCAGAAAAAATATCGCGGTAGTCTGCACTGAGGCGCAACTCCATCGAATCGTTCAGGTCGATGTCAAACTTTGCCAGAACCCCCTCACTATCGATTCCGCCGTGATCCTTGCCCACAGGATGGAGATTTTCAATAAAACCGTCCATCTCACGCTTGAACACATTGATACGATAACGCGCTGCGTCGGTATAAAAAGGCCCGGTCATCATCGCCCTCACGACCTTCTCGCTATCGTCGGTATAGCTACCGGAGACCTCTGCCCGCCAACTATCCTCCGGCCGCTGGGTGACGATACTTAAGGCACCCGCGGTGGCGTTCTTACCGATCAAGGTCCCCTGCGGCCCCCGCAACACCTCCACTCGCTCCACATCAGCCAAACTCATGATGAACTCGGCGCTACGAGACAGCGCCACCCCGTCGACGATAACGGCCACCGCAGGCTGGATAGAACCCTGCTGCACAAAGGAGGACACACCACGCATCGCGAAGGAACTCGCCGATGCGGCGAAACTGCGCGTAAAACTTAAGGACGGTGTTAGGCGCACAAAATCCTGAGTATCTGCAATCTGCGCAGCCTGTAGTTGCACCTGATCTACCACCGCGACAGAAATAGGAACATCCGCCAGCGATTGCTCTCGTTTTTGGGCCGTCACCACCACCTCTTCCAGCACCGGGGCCGCACTTACAGAGCAACTGGCTAACAACAGCGCAACCGATAACCAGCCACGCGTCGGACGAAAGGTATCATTCACCGCGAATCTCCCTAGTAAAACGAAGCGCCGCCGCAAACAGTAAAGAAGCAAGAAGGAAGGTAGCTAGTACTATTATTGTTCTACTGACAGCGGCCTATGGACCAGCCAGCAGACTAAGACAGGGCAGAGATAGTAGTCAACAGTGGTGTTAAACAGCAAAGGACGGGCACAAAAAAACCTGCTCGATGGCAGGCTTTTTCGTTTGCTTGTTGGCGGACCGGACGGGATTAATCAAACCAGCCTAAGGGCTGGTTTGACCCTTCGGGCTTCGCGGCTGATGCCGCTCGTAGCAAATTGCTGGCGCAATTTGTAACCGGACTAGCCTAAGGGCTATTCCGGCCCGAGTGGGCTTCGCGGCTGACGCCGCTCGTAGCAAATTGCTGGCGCAATTTGTCGAACC
>JBFKXO010000053.1:0-10685 GCA_041638115.1 Litorivivens sp.
ACAAGGGCAACTCGAACTTCTCAATGCCCGGCGCAAACTTGCGCCACTTCAGCTGTGTGAAAGAATCAATCTGCAACAGATTCTTCAGGGCAGTGGGCAACAAAATCCCGTCTTTCACTGGCTCTCGCGGCGTCTGCTCTGATTTAGCGGCAGATTCGATCGTCGGTGTCTCGTCCAGCAGCGCCAATACGTTGCTGCGCACCGCAGCCGACACCGGCTTGGCTTCCAGCGACTCCAGCATCTGACCGCCCAGCGACTCTGCCAGGCGCAGTTCCCGCCGACACGACGCGCAGACTTCCGTGTGGCAGGTCACCACCAGTGCCATAGCCGCAGGCAAGGTTCCCGCCGCATAGGCAAGCAGGGTTTCCGCCTGCAGATGGTGTTCAACATTCATACTTCTTCTCCGTACTTCTGGCGCAGGGCTTGCAACGCCAAACGCAAACTCGATTTCACACTCCCCAGCGGCATGCCCGTATCCCCGGCAATTTCGCTGTGGCTTTTCCCCTCGAAATAGGCCTTGTAAACCACCTGGGCCTGATTTCGTGGCAGCGCCTCTAGCGCCTCCTGTATCCGGTTTGCGTCCAGTGCACCGGTATCTTCCTCTGGGTCCTGAGCACCCACACCAGACTCGAGGTATTCGTCCTCCAGCTCGTATACTGTGGCGCGTTGCTTACGCAGACGGTCGATCCACAGATTTCGAGCCACGCGAAAAAGCCAGGTACTTACCCCCGCCTTCTCCGGTTTATAAAGATGGGCTTTGTTCCAGAGCGCTAACAGGGCCTCCTGGGTCAAATCCTCCGCCAAACCAGCTTCGACTCCCTGCCCCAACAAATAAGCGTTTACCCGCGGGGAAAAGTGGTCGAACAGGGCCATAAAGCTCTGCTTATCGCGCGCTTCGGCAACCTGGGTCATACAAGCGACCCAGTACTTCGGGTCGGTGTTTTCGCCGAGGCTGTCTGTCATTACTGCTCCTTGTTTTTGTAAGTACGGCGCCGCCCGAGAATCGGATCACAGCCCCAATAGTGCCAAAGTAGACCACATTCGGCGGCCGGGCGACATAGCCCACCGTTGCCACAGGCATAATGCCGGGGCTACCATAACCCCCTGTTGTCTGGAGATTTACATGCCCCCAAGTACCCCCGCTGCCGCTGCCCGCTTTGCCGACCTGATTGGCAATACCCCACTGGTTTACCTGCGCGACGTATCTGAACAGACCGGTTGCAATATTTTCGGCAAGGCGGAGTTTCTGAATCCGGGCGGCTCGGTAAAGGATCGCACCGCGCTGGGCATCGTGCGCGCCGCAGAAGCCAGTGGCGATTTACGCCCCGGCGGCACTATCGTGGAAGGCACAGCCGGCAACACTGGCATCGGCCTGACCCTGCTGGCAAATTCGCTGGGCTACAAATCCGTGGTGGTGATGCCCCAGTCCCTGAGCAAGGAAAAAATTGAGCTACTGGACCTGTACGGCGCCGATTTACGACTGGTCAAGGCCACCAGCTACGAAGACCCCAATCACTACATTCACACCGCGGAACGCCTGGCAAAAGAACTGTCGGCGAAGGACCCTAACGGTGTGATATGGGCGCGGCAGTTTGACAATACCGCCAACCGCGACATCCACTACCAGACCACCGGCGCCGAAATCTGGGAGCAGACTGAAGGCCAGGTCGACGGCTTCGTGTGCGCCGTAGGCACCGGCGGCACACTGGCCGGCACCGCGATGGCCCTGCGCGAACGCAACGCCAATATCAAGATTGGCCTGGCCGATCCGATGGGCTCGGCCCTGTTCAGCCACTACACCAACGGTGATCTGAAAACCGAGGGCCGTTCCATCGCTGAAGGCATCGGCATCAGCTTTGTCACGGGCAACCTGCAGGGCGTCGATATCGATATGCCCTTCCAGATCAGCGACGCCGAAGCCCTGCCCCACATCTTCAACCTGCTGCGCAATGAGGGGCTGTGTCTGGGCGGTTCATCAGCGATCAACATTGCCGGCGCGGTGCGCATGGCCGAAGAAATGGGGCCTGGACACACCATTGTCACCATCCTCTGCGACTATGGCGACCGCTATAAAAGTAAACTGTATAACCCAGTCTATCTGGAACAGGTCGATCTGCCCGTGCCCTCGTGGCTGAGGGTATAACAGGGCTTGCCTCCGACACAGGTACAGCCAAGAAGTCACAAATAACAAACGAGGTTAGCCGCCCATGGATATGACCAGCATTATTACTCTGGTAATCGCCGCCTTCGCACTGATGTATGCGATCACCATCTATAACGGACTGGTAGCGCTGAAGCACTCTGTTTCTAAACACCTGTCCAATATCGACGTGCTGCTCAAACAGCGCCATGACGAGCTACCCAAGCTGGTGGAAACCTGCAAGCAATACATGCAATACGAGCAGCAGACCCTGGAGAACGTGATTGAAGCACGCTCCATGGTGGCCAAGGCCCAGGCCAAGCGCGACATGAAAGCCCTGGGCGAAGCGGAAACCACCTTGCGCTCAGGCCTCGGCAATCTGTTTGCCCTGGCGGAAAACTACCCGGACCTGAAGGCCGATGACTCCTTCCAGCACCTGCAGCAGCGAATCACTGGGCTGGAAAACAGCATTGCCGACCGTCGCGAGTCTTACAATGAGGCGGTAAATAACAACAATGTGCGCATTGAGCAATTTCCGGATGTGCTGATCGCCCGCTTTATGAATTTCCAGGCCTTTGATTTACTGGAATTTCAGGAAGAAGAGCTGAAAGACGTTAACATCAAATCCCTGTTTAGCTAATCCGGCGTGGACAGTTTCAGCGATTACCTCTGGGTTGAGCTCTTTGCCCTCGGCTTTGGCCTGTTCGGCTGGATTGGCGGTTTCAGCAGCCTGAAAAAGGCACGCTTGATCGAAGACACCCCCACCTCCAAAATCCGCTCGGCGCCCCAGGGCTACGTCGAAATCATCGGCGTGGCGGAAGACAACCCCGAAGCCGAAACGGTTATCGCCAGACTAACCGGCACTCCCTGTGTCTGGTTCAGCTACGAAATAGAAAAGTACGAACGGCGCGGCAAGAACAGCTCCTGGCGTACCATTGAAAAGAAGTCCAGCTCGGCTCCGATCATCGTCAACGACAGCACGGGGACCTGTTTTGTTCACCCTGACAAAGCCGACGTGACGCCAAGCCTGAAAAAAGTCTGGTACGGCGGCAGCCGCTATCCGACCTCCAGCGAAAGCGGCGGACTCTTCAACCGGCGTTATCGCTACACCGAGCAGCGCATTCACGCGGGCCAAATGCTGTATGCCCTCGGACATTTTGAGACCCTGCACCCGCCGTCGATGGAGGCCCAGACTAAAGCGGCAAAAAAAGACATTGTGCTGGCCTGGAAGCGCGACTACGACACGCTGGTGGAGCGTTTTGACCGCAATGGCGACGGCGAGATTGATCTGCAGGAATGGAAACAGGTGGGCATTGCCGCCCGCAAAGCCGCCGAAAAACAGGTGCGGGACAACTACGACCACACACCCGTTAACGTCATGAGCTACAGCCCGGTGCGGCGCCAACCTTTTCTTATTTCTACCAGTGACCCGAAAGATCTCAGTCGCAAATACCGCTGGCAATTTATCGGCCTTGGCTTGCTGGGTGTGGTCTGCACACTCGGTTTTATCTACCTGCTACCGGGCACGATTCAAGCCTTTCAAGGATGGCAATAAAGCCCTCAAGGAACCGGGAACTGGCAGTAAAATATCGCGCCGCCTGCTGGATTGGGGCGATAACCGATACTGCCGCCATGGGCCTGAACAATCGCCTGACAGATCGATAAGCCCACGCCCATACCGCCTTCTTTGGTGGTGACAAAGGGCGAAAACAACTTCTCTTCCATCTCCGCGCTGAGCCCACAGCCGCGATCCTCAACCGTAAAGCCCACATCGTTTCCTTCCTGGTAGGTACGCACCTTGACCCCACCAAAATCCTTGGGCGCATCGCGCATCGCTTCCATGCCGTTGCGAATCAGGTTAAGACCAATCTGCTGGACCTGCACGTCGTCCGCCATCGTTGCAGGCAAGCCCGGTGTGGGCTCAAAACTGATTTCCACGCCATTAATGCGGGCATCCACCTCCGCCAGCATCACCACCTCTTGCATCACGGTATTGAGGTCGAGCGGTATACGCCCTTCGCTGGTTGGCTTGCGAATATAGCTGCGCAATCGCTGGATCACATCGGACGCGCGCTGGGATTGAATAACAATCTTTTCCAGCACCTCGCTGAGTTTTTCGCGCTCCAGCTCAGGGTTGTCGAGAAATCGCTGCGCGACACGGGCGTAATTGGTCACAGCGGTCAACGGCTGGTTTACCTCATGGGCGATACCGGCCGCCATCTCCCCCCCTGTACTCAAGCGTTCCATATGCGCCAGATGCTGGCGCTGATGCATCAATTCGTCTTCAGCGGCCTGCAAGGCCTTCTGATTGGCTAACATCTGGGTGATATCGCGCATCACGACCACACGCTTGTCACGCTCCAGCGGGGCGCAGTACAGCTCTACGGTCAATTCCTTACCAGCCGGCGTGGTCAGGTTCACTTTCTCAAGCTGCTGCACCTGACCCGAGGTCACCGCATCAATCACGTGTTCCGCCTGGGTGTCGTCGAGCTTCAACAGCGAGAACAACGGTTCGCCGACACAGTCTTTCAGCGAGCACCCCACCAGTTTCTCGGCTTCCGGATTCAGGCTGCGAATACGCTGGTCCTTGTGCAAACTGAAAATGCCCTCGGCAACAGCGCTAAGAATCTGGCGGTTCTCATCTTCCAGCTCCACGTTGCGCCGCGCCAGTTCCACTTCCAGCCGGCGTATACGCAACTGGGTGCGCACCCGGGCGCGCACCTCATCGCCCTGAAAAGGCTTGGAAATATAATCTACCGCACCCAAGGCAAAGCCCTTGACCAATGCTTCAGTGTCGGTCAGCGCCGACAGAAAGATCACGGGGATACCGCGGGTCTCGGCATCGGCCTTTAGCCGCCTGCACACTTCAAAGCCGTCAATGCCGGGCATCATAATATCGAGCAAAATCAACGATGGCAGAGCCAGCTTGGCTATCGACAGGGCCTGCTCGCCGTCGCGGGCGGCAAGCAGCGTGTAGCCGGCCCCCTCAAGGGTTTTGTACAACACCTGCAGGTTGGTCGGATTGTCATCGACCAGCAAGACCTGATCGATCGGGCGTCGGCTCATGCATCGTCCTCGCGCAAGAGCTTTTTCAAGCTCTGGAAGTCGAAGTTTTGCAGCAATGATTGGGCATACCGCACATAATCGGCATGCTCGGAATTTTCGCGGGTTTCACAAAATTCATTCATGGCCGCGATATCACCCAGCGCGAGGAGGTCCAACAGCGCCTGGCGATCGGCCTTCGGCAGGGGCTCGCCTTCGTATTTCGGTTTATCCTCGTTCATCGCTGCGGCTTCTCCATTGCTATGAGCCCCTTCGGTCGCAACCGGCGCGGAACCCTTCACGACCTCATGATCACCGACGTAGTCGGCAATGACATTCAACAACTCATCAATCTACACCGGCTTGGAGAGATAAGCATCACAGCCAGCCTCAAAGGCCTGGGATTTGGTGTCGAGCCCGGCGCTGGCGGTCACCATGATCACCACCGTATTCTTCCACTCCGGATTCTGCTTGATCTTGCGGGTACAGACCAGCCCGTCCATCTCCGGCATACGGTAGTCCATCAAGACCACATCCGCCGGCTGTTGCTGCATGGCTGCCAGCGCTTCAACCCCATTGGCCACATCGATCACCTCGTCGGCCACCGTGTCGAGCATGCCGGCAAGCACCTTGCGGTTGTCCAGATTGTCATCGGCAATCAGCACGCGCAAGCCACTAATCTGTGGCCGCGGCCGCTCCTGTGCTGGCTGTTCCGCTGACATCCGTCGTCGATCATGCGCGATGGCATCTTCTTCGCCCAAGGGAATATCAAAACGGAAGGTTGTTCCCCGCCCCATTTCGCTGCTCACCGACAATTGCCCGCCCATGGCTTCGCAGAGCCGGCGGCAAATCGCTAACCCGAGCCCGGTGCCTTTGCCATCATGCTCGTTAACCCGACTGAAGGGTTCGAAGATGGCCTTGATCTTATCGTCTGGGATGCCGACGCCGGTATCCACCACACTGAACAGCAAGACACGTTCATCGGTGTCGTAGTCGACTTCCAGCCAGACCTTGCCGCTCTCGGTAAATTTCACCGCATTGCCCAGCAAGTTAACCAGTATCTGGCGCAATTTCACTTCATCTGTTCGCACCAGATCCGGCACCTGAGCCGACACCTTGTGCTCATAGCCAAGGTTCTTCGCCTGGGCACGCTGCCGCAGAATATCGCCCACACCCGCCAGGACATCACGCAGTTTGGTGGTGTGCATGGAGAGCTTGAAGGTACCACTTTCCACCTTGGCCAGATCCAGCACGTCATTGATCAGGTTCAGCAGATGCTGACCACAATTTTCGATGGCGTCGAGATAGCCCTGGCTTTCTTTGGGCAAATTCTTTTGTCGCTGCAGCAATTGCACATAGCCGAGCACACCGTTTAGCGGCGTTCTCAGCTCGTGGCTGGCGCTGGACAAAAACTGGCTTTTCGCGTGGTTGGCGTCTTCGGCTGCTATCCGGGCGGTAATCAGCTCATCTTCCATCCGCTTGCGCTCGGTAATATCGCTCATAATACCCATGGCGCGCAGCGGCTTGCCGTCAGCGGTGGTATCCACGATATCGCCCCGGCTCAGTATCCAGCGGTAAATGCCGCTATTGTCACGGACCCGGAACTCGATGCTCAGGCCAGTCTCCAGCACTTCCTCACTGGCGATCACCCGGCGCATGGCGCCAAAATCATCCGGATGAAAAATACTGCCAAAGCGCTTCATCGGCATGCTTTCCGGCGGTGCCGGGTAGCCCAGCTGGCGGAAAAAGCCCTCACCGACGGCGATTGTGTCGTTTTCCACATCCATATCCCAGAGGTGGCTCTGGGATGCGTCTAACGCCAACTGGAAGCGGCGCTCACTAAGCTTCAGCGCACGCTCAGTCTGGGAACGGGCCTCGACCATAAAGTTGGCGTGCCGTGCCAGCTCTTCAAACTCGGCAAAGGGCAGTTCACGCACATCAATCTGGGTGGAACGTTCGCTGGCCTGGGCAAAAAACTCCTGAAAGCGACTGAAGCCCTGTGCATTCAATGTTGCCAGGCGCCGCGCCACCAGAGTGGCAATCAGCATCAACGCCAATGCAATGGAAGAGATAAACAGGGTATGGCGCAATACCCGCTCTTCCAGCGCGCTGCGCTCGGCATCCATCAAGGCATAGTATTCGTCGAGGAAGAAACCGGCGCCGATCAGCCAATCCCAGTCTTCGTGCAGTTCTACGTAACTGACAGCTGGCGAGCGCCGATCGCCGTCGGCACGCACCCACTGGGACTCAACCAGCTCGCCTTTCCCGGGCGCTGAACGAAGCACCTCGGCGACCTCTTTCATACCCGGCTGGAGCTTGCCCACCATGGCCGGATTGTAAGGGTTAACGAGCTGTCGCCCCTCCAGATCAGTCACAAACAACACGGAGCTGTCGATATCAAAGGGAACTGCCGCCAGCCGGTCGATAACCTCTTGTTTAATACGGTCTATTTCATCGGCCAGGTATACACTGGCGCCGATATAGAGATCGAGGGGTTTGTAGTAGTAGACGAAACTGATATTGCGCTGATCCGCTGCCCGCACCCCGGGAAATCTGTACTCCAGCATGCCGTAGGTTTTGTCGCTGAGCGATCCATGTACCTGTTTGGTGAAATCCGCCAGCAGCTCACTGCGCCGCAACCGTTCTCGTGATTCAGGGTGCAGCGGCGCTACCAGTGCACCGCCATCGCCTTTTAACGCAAAGAAAAAGCCTTTCTGCTCATGAAAGCGCAGGGGTTCCAGCGTGGTCTTGACGCGACTGAGCATGGAGCGCCGGTTATCCGTAGCGGCAAATTCACGATGCAGGTTGGCCACCAGGGCCAGCGCCACCGCAACTTCCTGACGCAATTCCTGGTAGAGACGGTGATTGAGCTGGGATTTTTTGTAATCGACGTAGTCAACCGCCTTGCTGACTTCGCGCTTGAGCAATTCAGTGCGCGATTCCACGAAGGTATTGCGCAGGTTTTCCGATTGTTCGGTAAAACTCTCGTATTCCGTGGCGATCCAGATCGCCCCATTAATGGCCACAGGCACCGCCGCCAGCGCTATCATGCTGACCAGATAGATCTGGATCAGACTACGTTTTTTCCGCATTGGGCTCCCGCGCGTATCGGCGTTTTTCAAGTCGGTCTATGCTACCGTCGGCGGCTTGTCCACACCAGCCTTGCAAATTGCCCGCAACATACTGCTTTACCTTGGGTTTTTAGCAGCTACAATGAGGGCACGCCTAAAAACAATAGTGCCGGGGACTGTATATGGCAACGGACGAAGCAACCATTTTCATTGTAGAAGACGATGAGGCGGTGCGTGATTCATTGCGCATGATGCTGGAATCGCTGGGCCACACGGTTGAAGCCTTTGGCCGTGCCGATGCTTTCCTGGAGGCGTACGATCCCGAGCGGGCCGGCTGCCTGGTACTGGATATTCGCATGCCCGGCATGAATGGCATGGAACTGCAGCGCAAGCTCAACGCCATGACTTCCATCCTACCGATCATCTTTGTCACCGGCCACGGCGATGTCCCCATGGCGGTGGAAGCCATGCAGCAGGGTGCTGTGGATTTTGTGCAAAAGCCCTACCGCGAACAGGACCTGCTCGACAAAATCCAGAAAGCCATTGCGATGGACGCAGAGCACCGGCAGGAACTGCGCGAAGTCCAGGTGATTCAGCAGCGCTTTAACGACCTGACCCCGCGTGAGAGCGAGGTGATGGCAATGATGGTGGAAGGCAAGGCGAATAAGGTGATCGCTATCGACCTGGATATCAGTCAGCGTACCGTGGAAATTCACCGCGCCCGGGTCATGGAAAAAATGAGCGCCAAATCACTGGCTCAGCTAGTGCGGATGTCGATGGCGCTGAAACAGGCCAGCTGATACCCGCGCGCCGTCAATCGGCACGCGTGATTGCCGCGTCCAGCGCAGCCACCACCCGAAGTAATTCTGCGCTGGGGTTACTGATCCCCTCTTCCACCACCGGCTTGATCTCACACTTTTCCGGCATGGCGGCGCCCGCTTCCAGCAGGCCGTGCATTCTGGGCAGAAAGATAAATTGCAACCATTCGGCTAATTCGAGCGTATCGACGCAGAAGGGCTGAGTACTGCGCAACGCGGCCGCACTGGGCGGGCTCTGCGACCATAACCCCGCGTTTCGCATAATCGCCTCGAGATCGATCAGCAGAGATGCGATGTCAGTGCGAACATCCATGCAACCTCCACATTATTCGAACAGCCGCCGAAACGGCGGCAGTGAATCGAGCATTTTCTGACCGTAACGCTTGGTCAAAACGCGCCTGTCCAGCAGCGTTATACGCCCGCTATCGGTTTCCTTGCGCAGCAATCGACCACTGGCCTGCACCAGCTTGAGCGCCGCGTCAGGCACCGCTATCTCCATAAAGGCGTTGCCGTTATTGCGCTCAATCCATTCGGCCAGCGCCTGCTCCACCGGGTCGTCGGGCGGGGCAAAGGGGAGTTTTGCGATGATCACATGCCGGCAATAATCGCCGGGCAAATCCACGCCCTCCGCGAAACTCGCCAAGCCAAATAAAGTGCTGTACTCGCCGGCGTCGACGCGCTCTCGGTGACGGGTCAGCATCTCATGTTTGGAATAGTCACCCTGTTTCAGAATCTGTTCCTGTAAGTTCGACGGCAGTGCCTCATACACCGCCAGCATCTGCCGCCAGGAGGAAAACAGCGCCAGTGTGCCGCGCTGCTCGCGAAGCAGTGTTGGCATCATATCGATCAGTGCTTCGGTGTGGGCCTGGGCATTACCGGCATCGCAATTCATCGCGGGAATGCGCAGCTCGGCCTTTTCCTGATGGGCGAAGGGGCTCGGCACCACGGCGCAGTCGCTGAGATCGGCAAGCCCCGCGCGCATACTCAGGCGGCCGAAATCTCCCAGGGCGGTGAGAGTAGCCGAGGTTAACACCGCGCCAAAACAACGTTTCCAGAGCGTGGCAATCAGCGTGTTGGCCGCCAATATGGGACTGCAGCACAGCTCCAGATCAACGCCGCCTGTAAAGGTCTCAACCATTTTCACCCAACGGGCGGTGGGCGGATCTTCGTCGTCGCTGGCGCTGTGATAGTTGCGCCACAAAGCCAACTGATTCTCCACTCGTCGCTGCACGGTGGCGACAGCTGCCAGCCACTGCTCCAGCACTTCGCGATCAAACTGTTTACTGCGCTTGTCCAAAGCATCTTCCAACGCTTCCTGCACATCATCTACTTCATCGAGTATTGCGCTGCAGGCCTGCAGCATCTCACCGGCCTGCTGCTGCAGAAGCTGGGGAACAATACCGTGTTCAAAGCGCAGCACATCGCCGCCACGGGCTTCAAGCCCTTCCTGTACCAGCGACTCCAGCAGCGGCGCTGCCTCGCGCGAGACCTCCAGCAACGCCGCCATCTGCCCGGCCAAAGAGTCGATCAGGGAGCGCAACTCGCCCTGACCGATCTGCTCGGCCATGCCGCGCACGCCGCGCAGGGTCTGGTCCAGCCAGCGCTCGGTGGCAT